>JAPDPX010000003.1:316316-632633 GCA_034506255.1 candidate division KSB1 bacterium
GCCCAATCCCAAAACCTCTTTCATCTGGCGTGCAACTTCCTCGGGAGAGGCGGTGAGCTTTGCCGAGCGAACAAACCGCAGCGGTTCCCACCCCTCTTCGACAAGCTGCTCACGAAACCAGGCTTGGCACCGCAACATCAAATGCACTGTATCAACAAGTTCCGGACTGGCCACGCTGGGATGCGTGTCTTTTTCTCGTTTTGTGCGAAAGAGAGCAATGGGAAGCGGGTCGACGGGTGGGGCTTCGAGTAACAAGTATCCCAATGGCACTCGAGAGGCCTTTGCAAAGGCCTCGAGTTGGCGAAGAGTCGGGCTGGCTTCACCCCTCAACCACTCTGAAAGACGCGGAAAGCTGGTGTACAACTCTTGATCCCGGCCCGAACGCTTAAGCGCCCAGGCAAGCACGCCGGTATTTACCGGCAATCTCATCTTCACTCCCCTCCTGCTAGCATGAATTTGGCAAGATACAGCATGTGCCCCGGTGGCCACCCTAGATCTGCAATAGAGACCTGCCTGTGGCTGACTCATACAATCAGAGCCGAAGTGATCTGACAGATCAAGCACAGCCATTCCCTGCGCAGCAGTCTCGTCAAACTGCATGGGGATGAAATGAGCAAGCGGGCACCCTGCCGCTACCCCTTGATCACCCGCACGCGCACGGCGCGATCGCCCTTCATTTCCCGCCGGACATCGAAACCCACGCGCTGGCCGGGTTTGAGCTGGCGGCCCGGCACGCTGGCATCCAAATCATTCACGTGCACGAAGAGATCCTCATCTTCATCGGTGGTAATAAAGCCGAAACCCTTGGCCGGGTCCCATTTTTTGACGGTGCCGTATTGCATGAACGTCTCCGCAAAAGGGTGATGCCTTCACTGCTGCACGGGCAGCGCAGCCGCCAGGTCTGGCCGCCACCGCTGGCCGGGCCGTCAGTGCACGAAATCTCTCTCCTGTAATTTTACCACCAGCACTGGACAGGGGGCATGCCGGATCACCCGGGCAGTGTTGCCACCCAGAAAAAACTCCTGCAGCCGGCTCAAACCGCGGGTGCCCATCACGATGAGATCGATATCCTGTGCGGCGGCAAATTTGACAATTTCATGATACGGCCGTCCCACCTGCACATGGGTCTGGCAGTGGCGCGGCCTCTGTTCGAAGCCGGTGAGCCAGCGTTCGATTTCCTCGTGCGAGAGTGTGATGAAATCGCGGCTGAACTCTTCGGCGAGCGCGTGATTGACGGCATAGTGTGCGGGATAAACCGGCAAGTCGACGACGTGCAGAATATGAAGCTGGGCACGGAACAACTGGCTGAGCGCGAGGGCGTAGCGCATTGCTTTTTCGCTGTCCGGGGAAAAATCGATGGGTGCGAGGATTTGGAGATAAGGCATCACTTCCCCGCTGGCGCCGGGCCCGGCGGTGCGCGCCACCAGAACCGGGCAGTTGGCCGTGCGCATCAAATCTTCGGCCAGGCTGCCCAGGATCAGATGACTCAGGCCGGTGCGGCCATGAGTGCCGGTCACGATCAAATCCGCCTGCATTTCCGCCGCGAAGCGCGTGATCTCTTCGGCGGGATGGGCATTGTGGCGCAGCTCGCGCCGCACCTGCAGCCGTTGCGAGGGTTGCAACCCCAGGCGCTCTGCGACCTCCTCTTCCGCGGCCTCCTCCTCCGCGGCACAGGCGGGATCCAGTTCCGGAAAAGCCGCCACGGCGTTGTGCTCCCTGGCAGTGACCACATGCAACATGGTCAGCCGGGCACCGAATCGCTCGGCCAACATCGCGGCGTGTCCAATGGCGGCCGCCGGCGGCTCACGGAAGTCGGTTGGGATCAGAATTTCGCGTATTTGAATCATGTCGCACCTCACCTGCTCATCGTTGCAAAACTTCGCCGGCGGCCGCGGCACCAAAGGTTTCCATCAAATAAGCATAGTAGACCGCCGGCAGTGTCCGGCCGTGCTTGGTGTATCCCTGCACCAGAATGTGGCATTTTTGCAGTAACATTGCAAGAGTTGCCTGCTGCCACTCCGCCCGCAATCCGCCCTGGTGCAGCATTTTGAGCAGCGCCCGCACGCGGTAGCGATCCAGCCCCCATTCGCTGCGCGAAAGCTGGTCGGCATGGCCGCCGCGTTTGATCACCAGCGCCTCGTCGAGGAAGCCGACTTCGTGATGCGCTGTCACGCGCAGCCACAGATCGTAATCCTCACACAACGGCAGGTCCTCGTCGAATTCGCCCGTCGCTTCCAACAGCTCGCGCCGCAGGAACACTGCCGAGGGACTGATCACGCAGCGCGGCAGACAGAGCGGGTAAATCCAGCCGCCGGCCTTGCGGTGAATCTTTTTTTGATTGACCCGGCGGCCGTTGCGAATCCAGATTTCGTTGGTATGGCACAGCAACACGCCGGGATGCTGCTCCAGCCAGAGCCGCTGCCGCGCCAGTTTGTTCGGCGCCCACAAATCATCCGAATCGAGAAAGGCGATAAAGCGGCCGGCTGCGGCGTGCACCCCGTGGTTGCGGGCTGCCGACACGCCGCGCCGCGGCTGCCGCAGGTAACGTACCCGCGCTCCCCAGGCGGTGCAGAGTTGCGGCGTCTCATCGGTGGAGCCGTCATCGACGATCAACAACTCGAAATCCCTTTCGGTTTGCGCCCACACCGAGGCCACCGCCTCTTGCAGGAAGGCCGCGCGATTGTAAGTTGGGATGATGACGGAGATCAACGGTGTGCCGCTCATGGTTGCTCTCTCCCCGACGGCCGCCATTCCGGCATAATGTGCAACCGTTCCGATCGTCCGGCCTGCCGGCGCGTGGCATCACGCTCTGGATTTTGCCTCACCAGGAGAAAACCGTCGTGCGATGAGTTCGCTGCAAACGCAGACAAAGTCCGCGGGCGGGTGAGTGGCCGCCCGCCTGCACAAATCATCGCAGCTTTCATGACCATGATTGCGCCGGTTTGCGCCCGGTGCGCCCCGGCCGCGCAGCCCGGCATGTGCAACGAAGGCCGCCGCGCTGGAGAATGGTATTGCGCCCGGAGGATTTTTTGACTAAATTGCACAGCAACAAAGGGATTTGGCCACTCGCTGAAACGGAAGGACATGAAGACAAAGCCGCTGTTCGCCATCTTGATGATGGCCCTGCTCCTGGGATTTGGGAACACCTGCATCTGTGTCGTTGAAGACACAAAACACGGCGGTGACGCCGCGAAGCCCGACGGCCGGTCCCTCGTCGGCTGCCAGCAACCCATCTACACCCAAGGCATGCCCGGTCCGAATGAATACACCGTTGTTGTTGGTGTGTTCTCCAATGAAAGCAAAGCCCTCGGACTCTCACAAAAACTGCGCGGCTACAATATTCACAATTATTGTTATCAACAAAAGAACGGCTGCTGGGTCGTATCCGTCGGACGTTATTGGGATGCCAAGCCCGCGCAAAAAATGTTGAATCAGTTGGTGGCTGATTTTGGGTACACCAACGCCGAGATTCGCAAATCCGGCGACAAAGAAATTGAATGCCATGGTTCTCTGTAACAGCGGTGGGTTTTAAACTGCTCCTCTCAATCCTTCGGCGCTCGTGAGGTCTGCTCCAGCGCAATACCGTGGGCCAAATATGATGATTGTGCTGCCGCTCGTTTCCAAACCCGAAATGAGATATTTCGCACTTGTCGTGGTGGCGCTGCTCTTCCTGGCGGCGTGCACTGATCGCGGGCAAAATCCGCCGTCCGTGCGGGATGGCGTCTCGACCGGCGCACCTGATTCCGAAACGCCGGCCGGGCCACCGGAGCATCGCCCCCCAAAGCCTCCCGGCGACAGTGATTTGGAACCGCCGTCCGGCCCGCTCGGCGAGTATGGTTACTCCGTGCTGGTCAAGGCGTTCCACAACCGCCTCGATGCCGATCATCTCGCTTATCAACTGCGCATGAAGCGCATCAACAATTTCGTGTATCAGTATGATGGCGAGTGGCGTGTGTGTGTGGGCACCTATGCCACCAAGGGGCGCGCGCGGCGCACTTTGCGGCTGGTGCATGAAAAGGGCTTCACCACGGCGCGGGTCATCGGTCCCGGTGACGATAGCATCCCGCCGCCGCCGGAGTGAGGCGGCCGGCCCGCGCACAACCCCGTCCTGTACCCACCCGACTTCATGCCACCCAAATCTGATCCAGCCGTTCGCGCGGCCGCGAGAGCAGGATCTCACGGCCGTCAACGATGACTTCCGCCGGCCGCGGCCGAGCATTGTAATTCGAGCTCAGCGAGAAACCATATGCGCCGGCCGTCATCACCGCCAGCAAATCCCCGCGCTGCACGGCCGGCAAATTTCTCTCCTTCGCCAAAAAATCCCCGGACTCGCAAATCGGCCCCACCACGTCATACTTCTCCGGCGCGGCTGCGGTGAAGCGCAGTGGCACGATTTGATGATGCGCCTGATACAGGCTCGGCCGGATCAGCTCTGACATGCCGGCATCGACCACCAGAAATTTCCTGCCCTGCGTTTCCTTGACATACAACACCCGCGTGACCAGCACGCCGCTGGTCGCCACCAGGGCGCGGCCCGGCTCAAAGAGAATTTCACAACCGAAGGACCGCAATGGTGACAGCAGCAACTCCGCCACCTGCGCCGGCGCGAGCGCCAGCCCCGCGGTTGGCGCGGTTTGCGCAGCCAGGGGAATCACGTTTTCATAGATCACACCCAGCCCGCCGCCGACATCGAGATATTCCAGGCGGTGGCCGAGGGCGAGCGCCTGCCGCGCCAATTCCGCCATGGCCCTGCCCACCGCGGCAAAGGGCGCGGTTTCGGTGATTTGCGAGCCGATGTGCATGTGCAAGCCCACCAGACGCACATGCGGAAACTCGTGCAGCCGGCCGAGCAGCGCCTGCGCGCGCGGCAATTCCACACCGAACTTGTCCGCCTGCCGGCCGGTGGAAATGTAGGGATGGCCGTGAATGTCGATGTTGGGATTGACCCGCAGGGCCACCGGCGCCACGCGATCGTGCTGCCGCGCCAGCGCATTGATCACCGCCAGCTCGGCCTCGGATTCGACATTGAAACCGCGAATGCCGGCCTGCAACCCGGCAATGATTTCATCATCGCGCTTGCCCACGCCGGCAAACACGATGCGGTCGGCGGCAATGCCGGCCTGTCGGGCAAGCGCGAGCTCGCCCACCGAGACCACATCCGCGCCCGCGCCCAGGGCGGCAAAATCGCGCAACACGTGGGGATTGGAATTCGCCTTGAGCGCGTAACAAATGCGGTGGGGATGATCGCCGAAGGCGGCGTCGATTCCGGCAAAATTCTCCCGGTAGGTGCGGCGGCTGTAGAGGTAGAACGGCGTTGCCACGCTGGCCGCCACCTCCGCCAGCACAACTTCTTCACAGCACAATTGGGCATCCACATAGTGAAAATGCTGCATGGCATGATCCTGGAATGATGACCATCCAATCGGCACGTTCAATTCAACCTCATCGCCCGCTGCAAGCTTGCCCAGCACACCGGGTTCGGGATCACGAGGCCATTGTTCAGGCGGCGATCATCACCGGCGGGACCGCAGCGCCGGGAATCAGGTTTTGTCGAGGCGCAGCGTGGTGACGTGCCCGAGCGTGGGCAGCACCTTGTACTCGACATGATCGACGAGCCTGGCAATCAAAAACAATCCCAGACCGCGCGGGCTTTCCTCGCCGCTGATCTTGCGCTCCAGACTGAGCGTGGCCGGCATTTCGGGCACGAAGCCGCTGCCATTGTCGATCACCTGCACGGTCAGGCCGGCCGCGCCGGGCTTGAGCAGCACATCGAGACGGTTCATGAGATTGAGCTTGTTGCCGTGTTCGATGGCATTCAAACAGGCTTCGGCCACGGCGCTGCGCAAATCTTCCACCCGGTTTGCCGGAAACCCGAGTTGCTGCGCCAGCTCGGCGGCGGCATTCATCGCCAGTTTCTCAAAGCCCGGTTGCGAGGGCAGAGAAAGGCGAATTTCGACGGGCTGCTCCGCAACCGCCGCGCGGCGGCCGTTTTCTTCGAAGCGCCGCACCGTGGCCGGCACGCCTTCGTAGCGGGCGACCAGCAGGGTGAGATCATCGGAATGATCACGGCGGCCGGCGAAGGCCTCGGCGTCCCTGATCAACTCCGGAATGAGGCCATTGTGGGCGGCGCGCGCGTGGCGTTGCACCGCGGCACAAAAGCGGTCAAAGCTGTAGGGCTCGTTTTCGGGGTTCATCATGTCCACGATGCCGTCGGTGTAGAAGACGAGCAGATCGCCGGCGGCCAGATCGAGATGACGCTGGCCGTAGGCAACCTGCCGGTTGATGCCGAGTGGAAACCGGTCGCCCTCTTCCGGTGGGGGCAGCAGCGTGGCCTCGCCGTTGCGGTAGAGAATCGGCAGGGTTTGCCCGGCATTGGCATAGAGCAGGCGGCCGGCCGCCAAATCGAAGATGCCGCAAAAGGCGGCGACGAACATGCCGCGCTGCAGATCCACCGCCAGCCGGCGGTTGGCGAGCGCGAGAATCTCCGCCGGGGTTTGATGTCCCTCCGCCGCGAAGCGAATGGCCGAAAGTGCCGCGCTCACCACCATTGCGCTCGACACACCCTTGCCCGACACATCGCCGACGATGATCGCCAGCCGCTGGTCATCCAGCGTGATGAAGTCATAAAAGTCGCCGCCGACTTCGGTGGCAGGCAGGGAGGCCGCTTCCAGCCGCAGGCCGGGCAGATCGGGCGGCGCGGCGGGCAGCATCTCGGTTTGCATGCGCCGCGCAATCTCGAACTCCTGGGTGATGCGCAGGTGGTGCTGCAGCGACTGCAGCATCTTGTTGAACGAACGCGCCAGTTCGCCGATTTCATCCTGTGAGTCGATGGCAAAGGTGGCCTCGAGCCGGCCGTTGGCAACCTCCTGGCTGGTTTGATTCAACTGCCGCAGCGGCGCCAGGATCTTGCGGATCGACAGGGTCATGAAGATGACCGCGAGAATCGCCACCGCCGCAATGGCTTCGACGGTGCGGTGGCGCACCACTTCCGCGCTTTGGAAAAGATCGCGCTCGTAGGCGGAGGCGAGCAGAATCCAGTCCCACGGCTTGTAGTACATGTAGTAGGCAATCTTGCGCTCGCCCTGCCGGCCGCGTGCGCCGGTTTCCTGATGATACTCATCGTAGGCGGAATAGCGGTCGGGCTTGCCGGCCTGGTCGATGCGGTTGATGATCCGCTGAATGTGCGGAAAGCGCGGATTGTTGAGGTTGTCGCCCGCATTGGTGGGGTGGACGATGAGCCTGCCTTTGTCCGGCGTGTCGGAATTGTCGAGGGCAACGAGGTAACCATCCACCGCAATGCGCACCGCACTGAGCTGTTCCTTCAATTCCTCGGTCGGCCTGCCGTAACGCTGGTTGTAGCGGTCGCACAGCGCATAGGCGAAATCGGTTTGGGCGCGCAGCAGATCGCGCGCAAGCTGCTCCAGTTCGTCCTGCGCACCCTGATAGGCCCACAGAATCACGATGACGATGGTCAGCGCGATTTCGAGCAGGACGGCGAGCAGCAGTTTGGAGCGGATTTTCATGGGTTTTGTTCAGACACCGATCACGCCGGAGGTAGATCAACGGCATTCCCGGTCTCTCCGGCGGACAACGAACCTTTCAGGCGCGGAACACCATCGCATCACACAGGTCAACAGCGCGCCGCCGCGACGCAAAGGAAAGCTTTTGAGAGGTCATGCCACTGCGCTTCTTGCGGTGCGAAAACTTGTTCGGGCGCCTGCCGGACTCCCTCACCGCGGAGGGTTCTGATGAGAGGACACCACGCCGCCGCGTGAGATCAGGGATTGCAACGGGGCAATGCCGGCTACTGTTTGTCCCGCTGCGGATCCGCCACGCCCAGCCGGAGCATTTTCTGCTGCAGCCCCAGGCGGCTCAGACCGAGAACGCGCGCAACCTGGCTCTTGTTGCCGTGATGGCGTGCCAGCGCCGCAGTGATCATCTCGCGTTCGAGCTGATCGACGGCATCGCGCAGGCGCAGGGTTGCCGGTTGCGCCGGGAGAGGCGGCCGGCCGGCGCCGCGCAGCTTGGGCGAAAGATGTTCCGGCAGCAGAAGCTGGCCTTCCTCCGCCAGTGTGACCAGCCGTTCCATTTCATTCTCCAGCTCGCGCACGTTGCCGGGCCAGTGATAGTTTTCCAAATGCTGCAGCAGCGCCGGCGAAAGGCCGCCGGTCTTGCGGCGCAGTTTTTGTTCGAACACCCCGAGAAAATGCTGCGCCAGCAGCACCACATCCTCGCGGTGATCACGCAGGGGCGGCAGGCGCAGTTCCAGCACCGCCAGGCGATAGAACAGATCTTCGCGGAAGGTGCCGGCGGCAATGGCCTCGCCGAGATTCTTGTTGGTGGCGGCAATCACCCGCACATTCACGGGAATCTCGCGGTCACCGCCGATGCGCCGCAGGCTGCGTTGCTGCAACACGCGCAGCAATTTGGCCTGCGAAGCCGCCGGCATGTCGCCCACCTCATCGATGAACAGCGTGCCGCCGTGGGCCTGTTCAAACAAACCCACATGTTTTCTCACACCGGTGGCGGTGCCGGCCTCGATGCCGAAGAACTCCGTCTCCACCAGGTTTTCCGGGATGGCGGTGCAATTGACGCCGAGAAACGGGCCGTCCGCGCGCAGGGAGTGATGGTGCAGCGCGCGCGCCACCAGCTCCTTGCCGGTGCCGGTTTCGCCGGTAATCAGCACGTTGGCTTCGCTTCGGCCAAAATTGCGAATCTGCTGCCGCACTTGCTGCATGGCAGCGCTCTGGCCGAGCAGCGCCGAATCGCTGAAATCCCGCCTGACGGCCTCCCGCAGCGCGAGATTCTCCAGACGGAGTTTTTCCTGGGCCTCCTGCAGCGCTTCGTAAAGCTGCAGGTTTTCCAAAGCGCGGGCGGTGAAGCCGGCCACGGCTTCGAGCAGTTCGCGATCGGCCTCGGCATAAGGCTCGCCCAGCAAGCGCGGGCCCAACAGGAAGGCCCCGCCACGCTGGTTGCGCCAGGTGGCGAAGTTCGCCACTGCAAAATGTTCGAGGCCGCGCCCCGGATCGATCAGCCGGCGCAACTCGGCGAGAATTTTTTCCAGCGTGAACACGCCCGCCTGCTGCAGCGCGCCAGTGACGGCCGCCGCTGTCAGTTCGCCGCGGCTGGCCATGCATTGCCAGCGGCCGTCCTGGTTTTGCGAAACCGCCACGGCCTGGCGGGCACCGAAGGTGCCCGCGAGAATCGCCAGCACTTCGCTGTAAATGGCACGGCTCTCCCGGCACTCGCCCAGCGCGCGAGCCACCTCCAGCAGCGTGCGAAGCTGAAAGATTTCGCGCTCGAGCTGCCAGATTTGCGGAGAAGCTGCCGATTCATGCATGGCAAAAGTATAGGCACGACATGGGCGAAATGCAAGTGTGAACACGGGCGGCACACCGGCCGCGGTGGTACCCGCCGGCCATCCCCTCACGGCCCGTCTGCCCGCGCCGGAAGGAGAGTCGGGGAGGCAGAGGAGAGATAACCAACGGCAGGGGGGCGTGATCAATCCTCCCGCAGAGGATTCGGGAAATCAAAACCGAAGAGCTGCGGGTTTTCGCCGATCACGGCGGCAGCGATAATGTAGAACACATAATCGCGGGTTTCTGCCGGAATCTTTTCGGTGGTCAGCAGCCGCCAAAAATTGCGCTCCCGCGGATTGTTGGGCATGCGCTCGATGCGCGCCAGCACATTGCCCTGCCCCCAGTTGTAGGAGGCCATCACCAGCAGGCCGGAGGCCTGTGCTTTGGTGTCATAGAGCAGGCGGAGATGTTTGGCGGCCGCGACGGTGGCTTTCTCGAAATCGTGGCGTTCGTCCTGGGGATCGAACTCGGGATAGCCTTGCAGGGGGCCGACGCGCAGGCCGTAATCCCTGGCAGTGGCCGGCAGAAATTGCCACATGCCCTTGGCAATGCCGTAGACGGTCTCGGGGCCGCAGCGCGTCACGTCAAAGTCACTCTCCTGCAGGGCGAGATAGAAAAATTGCGGGGGCAGGCCGTGCTGTCGCATGATTTTCCTGATGCGGGCGGGATAGCCCATTTGCCGCGCCCGGGCGAGCGCCTGGCGCAAGCGCGGCGTGCTTTGCCATTTGGCGATGTAGGCGTGCACCGTTTGCTTAAAGGCCGCCGGCATGCTGCCGTCGCACTCGCCGAAATCGCGCACAATTTTGTAGATCAGCCAGTCTTGCGGCGGGAGTTTGTCGGGGGTGATGCCCAGGGCCTCGGCCACGAAGTCGCTGTAATCCTGCTGCAAGCGGCGGAGTTCGGCACCCGGCCGCGCCGCCGCTGGCGGCGCCAGCCTGGCAATCTCCAGCTCCAGGGCTTTCATCGCATAGAACATGCTTTCCGCGCGGGCATGCAATTGTTCCAGTCGTTTCAGCCGCACGCTTTGATGGTAAAGCGCCGTGCTTGTCGCCAGCAGCAGGGTGGCGATGACTCCGATGATCGTCCAGTAGCGCCGCGCGTGCTGCCGCCGCACCCGTTGGAAGGCCTGGCGAATGAGCAGCGTATGCTCGCCGATTTTACCGGGCAGCGAAAGAGTGAAGTAGCGCCTGCCAATTTGCGTCAGGGAGGGCGGGGCAGCAGGTGGCTGTTCCCCGGCTGCGCCGAGTGGCTCAAGTTCCAGATGCAGCCGCGGTCCGTTGCGGCCCAGCTCCACCTCGGCATGTGCGGGCAATGCCGCCCGGTCGATGCGGCGGCCATTCAGGAATGTGCCGTTGGTGCTGTTCAGATCGCTGAGCCACCAGCGGCCGGCTTCAAAATTGATTTGTGCGTGGCGCAGGCTGACTTCGGGATTGACGAAGCTGATCTCGCAGGCGGCACTGCGGCCAAGGGTCAGGCCGGTGGTCCAGCGTTCCCGGCCGTGGCGAAGCTCGCCCTTTTCGAGGCGCACCAACAGCGCACGCGGCGTGGTCAATACGGTGCGTTCGTCATCGCGGAGAGGCATGGGCACTCTGGAGGACAGGGAAAAATGCGAAAGGCCGGTCACTCTCCCCGGCCTTTCGGTTGCACCGCCACAGCGGGCACAGCCCGCCTTGTGGCGTGGCCGGCGGCAGCGCGCCCGCTCATGCCGCGGTCTGTTTGATCAGGTCGAGGTCATGACGGGCCTCGTCGCTGAGCTTGACCTGGCCGCGCTCTTCGCGCACCACGCGGGAATAAAGCGACAGATCACGGTCGAACAACCATTTGAACAGCAGGCGCGTCCAGGACTGGTGCGAAATCAAATTGTCATAGGCTTCCGGCGCGATGCGTTTGATCTCGGGCAGTTTATTCCATGGCACCGAGGGAAAATCGTGATGCTCATTGTGATAGCCGACGTTGAACGCGAGGGCGTTGAGCCGGCCGTAGTAACTGTAGGTTTCCTGCACGCCCTTTTCATCCACCATGTAGTGCCGTTGAATCCAGCGCGCGCCGAGCGGATGCAGGCCGATGGAGAAAAACAGCGACGCCAGCAGGTAGAAGAAAGCCCCCGGCCCCCAGAACACGAACACGGCGGCATCAAAAGCAAGCTGAACGATCAGGTTGAAAATGCTCCACCCGTCCCACAGATTGAGCTCCTTCAGGCGCAGCGGCCGCGTGGCTTGAAAAAACGGATAAAACAGCAGCCACAGCGCCTTGCCCCACCAGGAGTTGCCGATCAGTTTGGCCTCCCAGTGGCTCGGCAGGTCGGCATCGAGTTCATACACACCCTGAAAGGCATGATGTTTGAGATGGTATTTTTGAAATGAGATGGCGCTGGGCACGACGATCGGCAAATTCGCGAGGATGCCGGCCAAATTGTTGAAGGCCTTCCTTTCGAAGATCAGGTTGTGTGCGCACTCGTGAATCATGACAAACAGGGCGTGGTTGGCAAAGGCGCCGATGGTGTAAGCCAGCAGCAACACCGCCCACCAGGGCTGGTCTTTGATCACGTAGGCGCTCACAAGCTGCAGCCCTACGATACCACAAATGATCAGGAAGGTATGGGGATTTTTTCCGATAAGCTGCCGGACTTCCGGGTGCCGGTTCAGGATTTCCTTGGTCCGTTCACGATGGGGTTCACGGCTTCGCGAATGGGTGAAACCTGCTCTCTGCGTGTTCATTCGATACCTGTTTCGCTGGTTTGTGGTTGGTGTGGGTTACCGCATAGTCCCGGGAAAAACCTGGCATGGCTGCCAGGGTTTTTAGACCACAGTTTTTCACAAATGAGCGCCGATACAATAATCCATATTGAGCGGTGTTCATTCGTGTCCAAAAATTTTGGGGTGCGGCTTGCAGGCCGCGTTACGGGATTGCGCCCGGGGTCCGTAATGGCGCGCGGTGGGATCGATCCTGGAGTGGCGAAGCATAACCAAAAATTGCAACATTGTCAAGCAGTGAAACACTGCCGGTTGCAGAATATTTGTAACTGCGCCGCCGGTTTGCTATATTCGCCGGCGCCGTTGCCTCCCGCCGGCCTTTGCAGGTTGAAGCCCGGCCGGCAGGTGTGGTGGCCATCCTCCGCGGAGGCCGGAGACGGCCGTACACTTTTTCCGACTGTCAGAACTTTCCGTATTCGAGCAAATGAGCAAATGAGAAATATCAAGAAGCCCGTCACGCCGCATCCGCCGGTCCATCCTGCCGCTGAGCCTGCTGACAAAGCCATCCCACGCCTGTTGGAAACACACGGCGGGCTCATTTACAATCTGGGGTTGCGCATGTGCGGCCGGCCAACCGACGCGGAGGATTTGGTTCAGGAGACTTTCCTGCGCGCCTTCCGCAAGTGGGAGCAATTCGAAGGCCGCTCTGAACCGGCCACCTGGCTCTATACCATCGCGGTGCGCGCCTGCCAGCGCCTCAAACGCAGGCGCGCCGGCCAGCCGCAACGCATGCAGTCGCTGGCCGAGCTGTTGCCCGACCCCGAAGCCGACGAAATTCCCGACCTGCCCGCCGATCACGACGGCCCGCTCGATCAGGTGTTGCGACGCGAAGCCCAGGAAGCGGTGCAACGGGCGCTCACCAAGCTGCCCCCGCCCTTTCGCATGGCACTGCTGCTCAAGGACATCGTGGAATTCTCCGTCGAAGAAGTGGCCCGGGTTTTAGGCATCAAAGAAGCCACCGTCAAAACGCGTGTGCATCGCGGCCGGCTGCTGCTGCGCAAGGAGCTGGCGAAGAAACTGCCCAAGCACAAGGCCCCGCCGCCCGATCACGAAAAGCAAGTCTGTTTGCATCTCCTGCATGCCAAACAGGAGGCCCTGGATCGCGGGGTGGAATTTCCTCTTGCCGCTGGCGAGTTGTGCTCCCGCTGCCAATCCCTGTTTGCCACGCTCGATCTCACCCACGAAATTTGCCTCAACCTCAAGCGCGGGCCGTTGCCTGAGCCGCTGCGCCACTTGTTGCTGCAGGAATTCAAACACGCCGGCCGGGCTGGCGGCAGGCGTTCGGCCAGGCGCTCTGCTTGAATTTTTTCATCAAAATTTCTGTTTCCCTCATGGGAATTTTCAACCGCGGCACAGCCGGGTTCGCCTCAGCTTCCAGAAGATTGCAATCTGCCATTGAGGGGAACTGGCGCGGCTCCAATGAAGGAGCAGCCGCCCGGGCAGTGGTGTTTTCGAAAATTGGCCTAATTCCTCTTGAATTGGGCGCTTGGCCCGGCCCGCAGAAATCCGCGGGAACCTTTTCCCCTGCCATGTCTCTAATCACCCAGAAAGCCCGACCGACCCGGGCAGGACTACGGTTGAAACATCAACAAGAGGGCAGATTCTTGTGGAAACGAGTATGGCAGTGGGCTATGCCGCGATGCTGGCGTTGGGCGTGGTGCTGGGATTGATCGGCGCCGGTGGTTCGATTCTCACGGTGCCGGTGCTGGTGTATTTGTTCTCGGTGTCACCGTCGCAGGCGACCGGTTATTCCCTGGCAATCGTGGGCGCAACGGCGCTGGCCGGCGCGATGGAATATCTGCGCCGCGGGCAATCCAACCCGCGCATGGCCCTGATCTTCGGCACCCCGGCCATTCTGGGTGTTTACCTGACCCGGCGCTACCTCTTTCCCGCCATTCCGAATCCGGTGCTGCAATCCGGCAGCCTGGTCTTGAGCAAGGATGTTATGGTGATGATCGTCTTCGCAATCTTCATGTTGATCACTTCCCTGGCCATGATTCGCAGCAAGAAGGAGGCGGAGCCGGCCGGGCCGCCGGTGGCACTGCCTGCCCGCAAAATCCCGCTCATCTTCGCGCTGGGTTTGGGCGTGGGCATTATCACCGGCTTCGTGGGCGCGGGCGGTGGCTTCATGATTTTGCCGGTGCTGGTGCTGCTCGGCGGCCTGCCCATGAAAGTGGCGATCGGGACCGATCTACTGATCATCGCCGCCAAATCGCTGATCGGTTTCATGGGCGAGGCGCAGGCCGTGGCCAACATCGATTACGGTTTTGTGGCGCTCATCACCCTGCTGCCGCTGGTGGGCATCGCCTTTGGCACCTATCTCAACAAGCATGCGCCTGCGGGCAAGCTCAAAATGGCGTTCGGCTGGTTCGTGCTGATCATGGGCGCCTACATCGTGACCAGAGAGTTGTTTCTGGCATGAACAGTCGGCATGCCGCATGCGCGCCGACACGGCTGGCGTGAACGTGTTGCCTGCGATAAAACTCAAACCATCATCAAGGAGGTTCGTTCATGCTTTTTCGCATGTTGTATGACGAGAAGCTGGCGCAGGCCAGTTATCTGATCGGCTGCCAGCGCACCGGGGAGGCGATCGTGATCGATCCCGAACGTGACGTGGACCGTTACCTCGAGGCCGCGGCGCGCGAGGGCATGCAGATCACCGCCATCGCGGAAACCCACATCCATGCCGACTATCTCTCCGGCGCGCGTGAGCTGGCGGAACGCACCGGCGCCCGCCTGTACGTTTCCGATGAGGGTGACGCCAACTGGAAGTATCGCTGGCTCGACAAAAAAATGGGCGGGGGCAGCTATGATTACAAGCTGCTCAAGGATGGCGACAGTTTTCAAGTTGGCAACATCGAATTCAAAGCCATGCACACTCCCGGTCACACCCCCGAGCACATCAGCTTCATGGTGACCGATCGCGGCGGCGGCGCCAATGAACCCATGGGCATTGCCACCGGTGATTTCGTCTTTGTCGGCGATGTCGGCCGGCCGGACTTGCTGGAAACCGCGGCTGGCCAGAGTGGCGCCAAGGAACCGGCGGCGCGCACGCTCTTCCACACCGTGCAGCGCTTCAAAAACCTGCCGGATTACCTGCAGGTTTGGCCGGCACACGGCTCCGGCAGCGCCTGCGGCAAAGCCCTGGGTGCCGTGCCGCAATCCACGGTCGGTTATGAAAAGCGCTTCAATCCCGCGATTGCCGACGCCACGGATGAAGAGCGCTTCGTGCAGGCCATTCTCAGCGGCCAGCCCGAGCCGCCGCTTTATTTCGCCCGCATGAAACGCGAGAACAAGGAGGGTCCGGCCATCCTCGGCAAGCTGCCGCAACCCCGGCCGCTCGAGGTGCAGGCACTGCGGCGCCTGGTGGAGGAAAAAGCCCCCATCGTTGACACCCGGCCGTGGCCGCAATTTCGCGAGAGCCACCTCCCCGGCGCGTTGTGGGCGCCACTCTCCAACTATTTTCCCAATGTCACCGGCTCCTATCTCGAGCCCAACCAGCCGTTCTACCTCATCGTCGCAGAACAACGCGTGCGGGAGGCGGTGATCGACTTGATTCGCATCGGTCTGGATTCGGTGGCGGGCTATGCCACCCCGGAAACCTTCGCGCAATACCAGGCGGACGGCGGCAAAGTCGCCAATATTGCCGTGATGCCCATAACAAAACTCAATGGCCAGCTCACCCGGCCCGACACGCTGGTCGTGGACGTGCGCGGCCTGGCGGAATTCACCGCCGGTCATCTGCCAGACGCACTGCATGTGCCCTACACGCAACTGCCCAGGCGCGTTGCTGAATTGCCGAAGGATCGCCGGCTGCTGGTGCACTGCCGCACCGACAATCGTTCCGCGATTGCCGCTGCCTGGCTCATGCGTCAAGGCTATGACGTGGTCCATCTCAGCGGCGGCTATGTCGCCTGGCAGAATGCCGGCGGCCAGATCGAAACACGCAACTAGTGGTCTGTTGCCTTGAAAAGTCCAGCCAGCGCGGTGTCCATTCGGCAAGACTCCTGCGAAAACGCCGGCACGCTGCCGGGTCGGCCGCAGGATTTAGCGGCATGACATGACGGGGGCCAACTGGACGAAGCAAGGCAACAGCGCAGCAGGCCGGCGGGTGTTCCCTGCCAGGCCGCGGGCAGCGAAACGGAGAGCAGTCGCCGGCAATGTTTCCGGCTTTCTGTCGCGCAGCACACTGGCAGATCGTCTCCGGTTCGCCGCAGCCTCTGATCAATCAAAGCACACACAAAAAGGGTCACTTAATTTGCGAGGTTCCTGTATATGACGGAAGTCGTCGTTTGGAGCGGCTGGGTTGGCGGGCTGGCCGTTGGTACCTACGCACTGCTGCAGTGGCTCGTCTCCGGCAATGCCCTGGGCGCTTCCACCGGTTTCGGCAACATCTGCAGCTATGTTTCCAATGCCCCGTTTTTCCACGAGGGCGAATATCAAAACGCCAACAACTGGCGGCTGTGGTTTCTTCTCGGCATTCCGCTCGGCGGGCTGCTGGCGGCGCTGACCTCGCCGGGTGAAATCGTCGTCAGCTTTGCGATGGGCGAAATGTATGACCACGTGCTGCCGCAGGCCTTGTGGGCCAAAGCCCTGGTGCTGACTCTCGGCGGCGTGATGATCGGCTACGGGGCGCGCCTGGCGGGTGGCTGCACCAGCGGCCATGCCATTGCCGGCATCGCCATGCTCAATCCCCCCAGTGTGCTCGCCTCCGCCGGCTTTTTTGTGGGCGGCTTTATTATGGTGCAGCTGCTCTTTCGGCTGCTGGTTTGACACAGGAGAATGACAGAAGATGAAGAAGTACTCGTTTCTGCTGTTTGGGGCGCTATTCGGTTTCATTCTCAGCCGCGCCGGCGCCACCACTTACGATTTCTACGCCAGGCTGTTTTTATTCGAGGATCTGCAGCTCTTGTGGGTCATCGCCATGGCCGCAACCCTCGCTGCGCTCGGCGTCGCGGTGCTCAGGCTCGTGAAGGCCCGCTCGCTGTTTGACGGCAAGCCCATCGCCTTCAGGGGCAAACCATACAAGGCCACGCTGATTCCCGGCTCCCTGCTGTTCGGTTTGGGCTGGGGACTGGCGGGCGCCTGCCCCGGCACCGCACTCGCGATGTTGGGCGAAGGCAAGCTGGCCGCGCTGTTCACGCTGCTCGGCATCTTGCTGGGAACCTGGCTCTATGGTTTGCGGGAAAGCCGGGCCAAAGCGCTGCCCGTCTCGGCTGCGGTTGCGACCTCCCGCACCTCGCGCCTGGAAACGGTCTGAAGCCGGACGTCTCATCACCGCCAGGGTCATCCTGCAGGGATCCTGCGCTGTCTGGCGCACAGGATCCCTGCGGAATGACACCGGCAAAGCAGGAAAACAACGCACGCGTGAGCGTGCCCGTTTTTGCCGTCGGCACTGGTAATTTGAACTGATGAATTGAATCTTGCACAGGAGAGATGATTATGAGCAAGCCCATTGAAATCACCGATGCCAATTTCAAGCAGGAAGTGCTGGAGTCCCCCATTCCGGTACTGGTCGATGTCTGGGCCGACTGGTGCATGCCCTGTCGCATGGTGGCGCCCGCAGTGGAAGCCATCGCAGCGCAATATGCCGGCCGCGTGAAAGTCGGCAAAATGGACGCCGACAACAACGACATGCCCTCGGAACTGGGCATTCGCGGCATCCCCACGCTGCTGTTGTTCCGCGGCGGCAAAGTGGTGGATCGTATCGTCGGCGCGGTGCCGCAAAAAGTGATTGCCAGTCACCTCGATCAAGTGCTGGCCTCTGGTGCCCCGTCAGCTTGATTCATCCCAATGGCCGCCCGGCAGGTCATGCCAACAGTGCCGCAGCAAGGCTTGACACTGTGCCCGAGTTTTCACAAAATTTCTGCCGGATCAGCGGGAGAGCAGCCGGACTTTTTCACGGCGGCAGACTTCCGGCGCCCGCGGGAGGGTTGTTGCAACAGCCGGACTGCTGGATGATACCTCGCGGCGTCATTCCGGCAATCGACCGAAGGCCGGGAAGGCCCGGCCATGCCGCGGTGAGCATCAACACGGCGGGCTGCGGCTTTGTCACTCGCGATTATTGGGAAAGAATCACCGGCCGAACCCTCGCGAGAGATGCTTGTCAATACAACGTTAAGTTGGCACCTTCCCCCCCCAAATGTCATTCTGGAAGAATCTTTTTGAGTGCTTGGGACTAGTGCACTGTTACGTTAATTTTTGTAGCCGCGCCCCCTCGTGGCTCGCGGCTGAAGGAGCAAAAATTCATTAGCCGCCCACAAGGGACGGGGATTGCAGAATTCACGTTTACAGTGCACTAGACAGGCAGCAATCCCAGCATTGAAGAAGATTTCTCCGGAATGACAGTTTTGAGTCGTGGAGGGGATTTTGGAACCCAACGTTGCAGCATTGTCATTTTGGCAGGCGTTTGGCCTCTCGCCGCGCACCGCCAGCTCGTGATGGAAAAACGTCAGATCCTCCAGAAATTCCCGCTTTATCGTGCCGCGCCCGGCACGCTGCGGGATCAACTCCTCCAGGCCGCAAGCTCTGCCCGCCTGCTGCCGGGGGAGTTTTATTTTCAGGAAGGGGGCGTTTGCCATCATATTCCGCTGGTGGGCACCGGCAGCTTGCGCGTCTATAAAAGCGGCGAGCGCGGTCGTGAGATAACTCTGTATCATGTACGGCCGGGAGAAAGCTGCATTCTCACCGCCGCCTGTCTGCTCGGGCATCGCAATTACCCGGCGAGCGCAGTCGCGGAGGAAGTGGTCGAGGCCGTGCTTTATCCGGCGCCACTGTTTCGGGAATGGATTGCCCGCCATGAAGAGGTGCGGCGCTTTGTTTTCGCATTGCTGGCCACCCGCCTGGCGGAAGTGATGACCCTGGTGGAAGAAGTCGCGTTTGGCAAACGGGACCTCCAGCTCGCACGCTTTCTGCTCGAACGTTTTGCCAATCAGGGGCGGCCGCGCCGCACGCTGGCCGTCACCCATGAGCAGATCGCCGCGGAGCTGGGCTCGGCGCGCGAAGTCGTCAGCAGATTGCTCAAGGAGTTCGAGCGCCGGGGTGCGGTGGCGTTGGGCCGCCGCCGGCTGCATCTGCAGAATGAAGAAGTGCTGCGCCGCCTGGCGGAAGAGTAATGCCCCGTTGAAAGCCACGCACCGGGGCACTGCGACAACGGCCCGGTCTGCCCGGCAAAACTCCGCCAGTTGTCTTCCCCGGATGCTTGCGGAATCCCGGCGCGATGATGAGGCCGGCATGTTTCCGCGATCCGCCAACCGCTCATGCCAGGGTGAGGGCTTTGCGATCCCCCGCGTGGCGGCGCACTTTTTTGCTGCCTCGGTGACAAAGTCACGGAAAAGTGCATGCCAATCTGCTATCTTGCAGGCAAACCAGCAGACATGCTGCGGAATGAAAATTGTTGTGAATGAACCATCACCTGCAACGGAGGTGTGTCATGCAAGCAAATGTCGGTTCGCTCGACAAAGCCGTCCGCCTGATTCTGGCGCTGGTGCTTTTCAGTCTCTATTTCGTGCTGGAGGGCAACCTGCGCTTTCTTGCGCTGGTAGGTTTCGTACCCCTGCTCACCGGCCTGGTGTCCTGGTGCCCGCTTTATGCGCTTTTGGGATTGAGCACCTGCGCCACCAAGCCGGCGCGGCAATGACAACACATCAGCCCCTGTCCCGGCATGGCCGTAAAGCCATGCCGGGGTGGTTTTGAGTCACCCGCAACCCTCGCCAACGCCTTCCCCCGCCATCTTCCTTCCTGAATTTTGCATCCAGATTGATCCCCTCCGGGAGCACCGCCGATTTGATCGCGACGCCCAACCACCCAGGGGATGGAACAAGTCATTTTGCGGGACACCATTTTCGTGAGAGAAAAAATGAGTCGCGCTCAACCTCAAACACAAACATTTCGCCCACGCAAGCAGGATTCCCACGAAAAAAACATTTCTTGGGAGAAAAGCCGTGACGCTATCGGCAAGCGGGCAAATCTCGCAGTCAGGGCCACTCCACATTCGAAAAAAGTTTTGCCGTAGTTCGACTGGAATAACTGATGGGTGCCGTGACATGGCCATTCCCCGGCAAAAACAGGTTGTCTCACGGAATGAATCACAGCAATGGTGGCAGGCAAGCTCGTGTTGCCGGTCACGCGGTGTTTAACGGCGGGCAGGCAGAAGATAAGCAGATCGAAGTAGGAGATGTTGGCGTTGTCCGCTGATTACGCGTATGCCACTCAGGACACTGGTGAATAGTGCCCCTCCCGCGGCAGGACCTCAAGCTGGCGGGCACAATGCGATGGAGCAGGACAGCTCGGCACGCACACCGAATCGACTGTCGGGGCTGGCGCCTCAGGGTACAGCCTTCCTGCCCTCCTGTCCGGGCGGCGGCACGCCGTGCCGGGTGCCGCGATAGCGAGCGAAATCCCGCTGCTGCAGGCGTTCCACCAGCAGCACCGCGATCAAGGGCAACGCGGCATAGAAAGCGATCCACACCGGATACTGTCGTTTGAGTTCGACATAAGACTCAACCGGCGCGGCCGTCGCCAGATTGTTTGCGATCAACAGCAGCGTCCATAATATCAGGGTCCGCGGCGTTACATAGCCGAAGACATAAGCAGCCACCCTCCAGGGGTGCTCCCGGAGCGTGGCATTCTCCTTTGGGTCGAAATAATGCCTTTTGAAAGCCCGCAGGTCCATCGCGGCCGTGGAGGGAAAGTTGTCAACCGGTCGAAAGAGATATTGGGCATGGAGACAGGTTGAACCGGCCACGACAGCCAATGCGGCTGCGATCAAAGCCGGCCAGCCGCCGCTTGCGAGGGGATTCAACTCCCGCGCCAGGTCCGGCGTGGCCATATGCGTGGTGATGCCGTCGGCAACGCGGGTCAGCAGCTCCAGGGCTGTCATCGTAACAAGTTCGACATGAGGACGCATCATGCGATTTCCGTTTGAGGGTAAGGCAGAAGTATGGAGAGCAAGGCCACGACTTTCACGGCACGGTAACGCCGCAAAAGGCATGAATGCCACTTTGCGAAGACCCGGCGTGCGCCGTCCCTGTCATGAACCACACTGGCGCCAAGAGGCAGCGCTTTGATGGCTTGCAAGCAGTTGACGCTGTCAACCCGCTGCCGGCACGGTCTTGACGCCGGCTGCCGGTGCATGCCTGCTTACCAGGACAGCCAGCGGCTCAGTTTGATTAAGAAGACGTTGTCGGGATAAACGTTGAACAGATCATTCAGATTATCCCGGAAGGAAAATCCGCCAGCCGGACTTGTGCCGGTGCGGCCCTGCGACCACACCAAAAAGACGGTTGAGCCCGGGCGGTATTCCCAGCGCACCACCAGGTTCGAACGGAATTGCTGGAAGTTGAAATCCGGATTTCCGAAGGCGTAGTCCGTGTTGCCGTCCCGATCTTCGTCCACCAACAGTTGCCCGCCTGCTTGGTCCGGCGTGATCTCAGCGGTGAAAATGTGAAAGCGCGCGGCATAGTCGGGCGCGCGCGGGCTCGTGATGCGCTTGAACTGCGAGAATCTTCCCACCGAGACGAAGGGCTGGCCATAGTACTGCACCGACAAGTCGGGCGTGACGCTGTAATCCACGCGCACAGTCACTGCCAGCGTTTTTTGCCGCAGCCGGCCGAAAAGATAACGGTTTTCTCCGCGGTGGACAAGCGTGCTGATATATTGCAGCTCATCGCGATTGAAGCTGTAGAAGGGATTGCATTGCAGCGCGAGAGCATTGAGCGGACGCAGCGACAGCCAGACGCCAATATCGTGCTGGCATGTCGAACCTTGGTCTTTCCAACTGTTGCTGCTCTCGATCCCCACCCGCACGGTCTTGCGTTCGTCGCTCTCCAGCATGAACCACTGATTCCATTGCGCCGGCAGCCGCAACGCCGGACCGCCGCGCAGCGCCGTGGTCGCCAGGTTTTCCCCCTCGTGTCCCACTCCCAGCCAGATCAACCAGTAGTTCTTCAGTTGCCCGCCCCCATTGAAGTTGCCGCCGCTGAAGACCCGTTCGCCGCCGAAGTTCCAGCCCTGCCATTGATTCACGTTGAGGTTCAAGCGATTGAAAATGGCGAAGGGAGTGGTGATGCGGTAGCCCAGCCACAGGGACTGCATCACGCGGTCGGCCTGGCGCAGGAAACCGGCGTCATTGAGTTCCAGACCGGGGGACCGCCAGGTGACGGCGAGATTGGCGCGCCAGCGGCTGGTGCCGCCATGGCCCACGCTCAGGTTGCCACCGTGGCCGCTGAGCGAAGTACGGTGCGGGTCGAACTCGAGATAATCGGCGTCGGGGCGCTGAAAATATCGCTGCGAAGCTTGCTGCGCCTCGGCGATTGCCGCCCAGTCGCCGCGAATGTGACTGATCACGCCCAGCGCTTCGAGATAGTATTTGCGATCATGCCATTGATGGCGCATGTCGAAGCCGCCGGCATAGGCCGCGCGGTTCAGGGTGGAGATGCCGGTGCCGGCGAGATCGCGATGCGTGGCGGTCAACATGCCGCCAATGGCGCTGGTGCCGCGGTTGAAATCCTGTTGCACGCGGCCGATGAAATAATTGGTGCGCGGCTCCACGACTTGGCGGCGGCGCTGGCTGTTGAAAGCAATCTCTGCTTCCTCCTCCTCGGTTACGGCCTCGAGCAGGCCGAGCGAAAGTCCGCTTTGCGTTTTGCCGGTCAATTTGGCGGCACCCACGATCGAGGAATTCTCCGGCATTGCAATGAATTCGCCGTCAGCCAGCTCCGGCGCGCGGCTCGGCGCCCGGCCAATGCGTCGGGAGTAGAACAGCCGGTCGTTGGAAAAAGACCCGTCGCCGCCGGTCAGTCGGTAATCGAGAATGCTTTGGCCTTCAATGAAGAACGGCCGTTTTTCCCGGAAGTAGGATTCAAAGGCAGTGAGGTTGACTTCGGAAGGGTCGGCTTCGACCTGGCCGAAATCGGGATTGAGGGTGAGATCCAAAGTCAGATCACTGGTGACGCCGGCTTTGGCATCGAGTCCGCCGGAAAGTTTGCGATGCTCGCCGGTCGCGAAGGGATTGCCCGCCTGCTCTTGAGCGCGTCGCAGGCTGCTGACGCCATAGGGCAGAATCTCGATGCGCTGCGCCGCTTGAATGCCTTTCAGGCCGTGCAACTCTCCGAAGTAACTCACCCAGCCCGCGGTGTTTTGTGGAATGTACTGCCACACCGACCGTTCCTGCTTGCGGAAGATGCGGCGCTGCACTTGCATGCCCCACACGTGCTCCTCTTTGTCACCGAAGCGCAACTGGCTGAAGGGAATGCGCATCTCCGCGCACCAGCCCTGGTCGTCCACCGCCACTTCCGCGAACCACACCGGATTCCAGTTGGCATCCCAAGTCTTGCCGTCGTTGGAAACGGCTTCATCGCCTTTCACGCCCGCGGCATTGATGGTGAAGGAGAAGGCGGTGCGATGATCGAAGTAACTGTCGAGGTTGATCTCGACCCAGTCGCCGTCGAAAGAGTCGCGACGCGAGACGCGCCGCACGATCCGCTCCGGCTGATCGTCATGCGCGCGAATGCCGACATAGAGGTTCCTGTCATCATAAGTGATCTTGAAGCTGGTTGGCAGAGAAGATGGCTTGCCGTCAAGGGGTTCACGCTGGGTGAAATCGCCGGCCCATTCCAGTTTTTCCTAGGCCGGGTCATCCAGCCGGCCGTCGATGACCGGCGCGTGTGGATTGGCAGGCCGGGTATGGTAAATTTTTTGGGCGGCGGGCCGGGCTGCCGCGGCGGATGCCGCAACCGGCAACAACAACGCAACAGTGAGCAGCTTGTGGATCATTGTGATTTTCCTCTGAAAATGCTGCAGCGGAGGCCTCCAGCCTGCCGGCAGACAGGGTGTCCAATCCTGCCAACTTTTTCGAAGCGATAAAATCCAAAAGCCAAAACACACAAAGACGCGAAGCCGCAGGGACTTTGCAAAGAGTACCCGTTCCGCCATGGTTTAACCGTGGCTTTATCTTGCGATTCTGCGGAGGCGCTCTGCAGTAGTGCCACGGCCACGCTGTGGCAGATCAGAGAGGGGACTGAACTGTCGCCGCGAAGATTTTTGAACCACGCAACCCACCAGAAGCACGAGGGAAAATCTGACGGCCGATGTTGTTTTTGTGTTGTTGCGGCTTGTTGTTTCGCAATTGCTGCAGAAAAACTCCTGGCGTGAGATTTTTTTTGCTTTGTTTGAAAAGTTATGACACTCGTCCAGATGCCTGCGCGACATTTCCATCCCGAGGGGTGCCCATACCGGCATGGCAAATTACCTGGGGAGGAAAATTTCGCGACTTCGACGTGAACGAGTAAGGAAAGGTTGCCGGCTTCGTGACAAACGGTTGTAGTCGGCAAAGTCGGGGGGTGTCTTGCAATCGCTGTACCGGCGGGGTGGTTGCTCGGGCATGCGATCAGGCATGCAAATCATCGAGCGCCCGGGCCAGTCGCTGCAAACCGGCGGCGACCATATCCACCGGCCCGCCCAGGGCAACACGAAAATGCGGTGACATGCCGAAAAAGTGGCCGGGCACCACGGTGGTGTCATGCTGTTCGCGCAGGCGGGTGCACAAATCCTCGACACTGCCGTGCAGCAACCGCGGAAAACTGATCATGCCGAATTCGGTGCGCACCGCCTGCAAGTCCGGCCGGGAATCGAGGAAGGTGTGCCAGGCGTGGCGGTTTGCCTGCAAAATCTCCCGCGCCCGGCGGGCGAGGCGTTCGATTTGCGCCAGCGCCAGCACGCTCAGGCGTTCGGCAACATGAGGCGCGTTGACGCCAAAGAGATCATTCAAGCGCCAGATTCTTTTCGCCAGCTCCGGCTCGGCCAGAATCCAGCCGCAGCGCAGCCCGCTCAGACCGTAGGCTTTGGTGAGACTGCCGGTGACGATGAACTCTTCACCAAGTTGAATCGCACTCGGCGGCCGGGCCTCGAACAGGGCTTCGCGATAGACTTCGTCGACGAGCACACGGCTGCCCACGCGCCGTGCCAGCCCGCCGATTTGTCGCAAGGTGTCGTTGTCGGTGAACACGCCGCTGGGATTGTGCAGATTGGAAATCACGATGAGCCGGGTGCGTGGCGTGAGTACGCGCTCGATTTCGGCGGGATCGATCCGAAAACCGTCCGCCCATTTGCGGTTGAAATGGCGGACCCGGGCGCCGAGAAATTGCGCCGTGGCGGTCAACAACTCATAGGTCGGATGCTCGATTAAGACCTCATCACCGGGCGCAAACACCGCCGCCATCGCCAGATGATTGGCCATCGAGGTGCCGTTGGCCGCCACCACACAAGCGGGATCGACCCCGCAATGGCGCGCGATTGCCTGTTGCAGCGGCGCGTAGCCATAACCCGCCGGCCCGCTCAATTCCAGGTCGGCCAGCGTCACCTGCAATTCTGCCAGCGGATAGTTCACCAAGCCGCTCGAAGCGAGATTGTAACGGCTGCCGGAATGCAGTTTGGCCCATTCCATGTAGGGCGAGCTCATCACGCGGGTCATGATTTCACCTGCTTTGGAAATGATTCATTGCCTGCCACTTTTCCCCCGCCACCAAAAAAACGCCGGAATGCCGGCGAGCAAAATTGCCAGACCGATCAAGGTATTTTGTGGATAGGCAAGGAAGGTGTTGAGCACGATCAGCCAGCACGAGGCCACGAAGAAGGCCGTGGTCCAAGGGTGGCCGGGCACGCGATAGCCGGGGGATTGCGGGTTGCCCCGCCGGCGCAACACGAACAGACAGGTGGCGGTCAATCCGAAGAATATGAAATCAATCGAAACGACATAGTTGAGAATCTGTTCATAGCGGCCGGAGAAGGCGATGATGATGGCGAACAGTCCCTGCAAGGTGATTGCCAGAATCGGTACATGTGTGCGCGGGTGCAGCCGCGCCACGGCTTTGAAGAATACGCCATCTTCCGCCATCGCAAAGTACACGCGCGGCGCGGTGAGAATGCCCTGACTCAGAAAGCCGAGAGTGGAAATGGCAATGCCGATCGCGATCACCGCCGCGCCTTTTTCGCCGAGCACCACGCGCATGACTTGCGAGGCGGGCGCGTTGGTTTGCGCGAGCCCCGCCGCGCCCAGCACGTGCACGCACACGAGATTGACCGCCAGATACAGCACGATCACGCCCGCGACGCCGAGCAGCAAGCCGCGCGGCAAATCTCTGCCGGGATGGCGCATTTCGCCGGCCACAAAACTCGAAGTTTGCCAGCCGCCGTAGGCAAAGAACACCGGAATGATGGCGGCCGCCATTGCCGACAGCAACGGCAGACCCGGCGGCCGGTCCAGCAGCGGCCGCCAGGTGAGCCGTGATTCATCTGCCAGCAGGAAGCCGCACAACACCAGGCCGACGATCGCAGCAATTTTCAGCAGCATCAGCAGGCTTTGCACCGTGCTGCCCGGCCGCACGCCCAGGCAGTTGATCAGCGTCAGGACCGCCAGCGCCACGGCCGCAACCAGCCAGTCCGCCAGCGCCAAACCGGTCAGCTCGAGAAAATAGCGGCCGAAGGTGACGGCCACCGCGGCCATGCCGCCGGTTTGCACCACCAGCAGCAGGCACCAGCCGTAAAGGAACGCCACCAGCGGGTGATAGGCTTCGCGCAGGTAGGCATATTGCCCGCCCACCTGGGGCATGCGGGCGGCCAGTTCGGCATAGATGAACGCGCCGAGCAATGCAATCACGCCGCCGAACAGCCACGCACCCAGGATGAGAAACGGCGTGTGCACCTGCTGTGCGACGACGTAGGGATTCATGAAAATGCCGGAGCCGATGATGCCGCCCATGACCAGCATGGTGGCGTCGAACAAACCGAGTTGCCGGGAGAGCTGCGGCGGAGCAGCAGAAGAAGTGCGTGCGGGGGCATCGTGTGAGGGGTTCACGGGTCTTCCTTGGAATGGGAAGTGGCAACGGTATCAGTCCAACGGAGACAATTGTGATAGCGAAGGGCATCGCCCTGGAAAACGTCCCCGCCACGGGTATGAAGCCCCGACGGGGTGAGATAGAATTGCCTGCGCTCGATCCCGACACCGCGATCCTATTCCGCCCCGCTGAGGCCTGCGGATGCTGTGATTGACTTCGTCACCAGGGCGTTGCCCTTCGCTGCTGCATGCTGCCCGATTCGGGGCGGCTGGGGCAAATGATAACATTTTTTCCCACCAATGCCAGGCCATTCTGGTGAAATGAAAATGCCGATGCCACCAGGATCGGCGCGGCAAGCTGCGCCCTCGCGCTGGTTCTGCCTATCCTCTTTTCAACTTGATCACCGTCACTTCCGCGGGCGCGCCCAGGCGAATCGGCGGGCCCCAATAACCGGTGCCGTTGCTGACGTAGATCCAGGTGTTGCCGTGGCGGTGCAAGCCCGAGACATAAGGCTGTTGCAACGGCACGAGAAAATTCCAGGGAAAAAACTGGCCGCCGTGCGTGTGGCCGGAGAGTTGCAGATCGAAGCCGGCCCGGGCTGCCGCGAAAATGCTGCGTGGCTGATGCGCCAGCAAAATCTTCAACTCGGCCGGCGGCGCGTTGGCGAGGGCCTGTGCGGGATTGGAATCGTGATGCGGCACAAACGGTCCGGCCCCAAAATCCGGCACGCCCGCGATGAGCACGCGGCTGCTGCCATGCGTCACCACGCGATGTTCATTCAACAGCACGGTGAAGCCCAGGCGGCGCGCTTCCGCCAGCCAGGCCTCGGCACCGGAATAGTATTCATGATTGCCGGTGACGTGAAACTTGCCGTAGCGGCTGGAGAGTTGGGCCAGCGGCGCAACGTCCTCGCGCAGATGAGCCACCCCGCCGTCGGCCAGATCGCCGGTGAAAACGATCACATCCGGCGCCAGACGATTGACGGCCGCCACCACTTTTTTCACGAAGGCGGCTGTGATGGTATCCCCGACATGCAAATCACTGATCTGCACCAGGCGGAGGCTTTCCAGCTCGGGCGGCAAGTTTGGCAGTGGCACGGTCACTTCCACCACGGCCGGCGTGCGGCGGGCTTGATAAACACCGTAGCCCACCAGCACCGCGGTCAATCCCAGCACCGCGAGATTGGTGGCGAGCAGCAGCTCATGCAGTTGCTCGCCATTGAGCAAGGCCGCGCCATTCGGCGAAACCTGCACCAGGGCTATGGCATGCTGCACGCCCCACAGCGCCAGCCCGGCAAGATCGCGAATCAACAAAAGGAAGAAGAGAAAATTCAGGGCACCCATGCTCAGAAACGTGAGCCAGGCCAGCCGCCGCCGCGCCCTGCGTTGTTGCTGGCGGCGGGAAAAAGTGAAATAGAGCGGCGGCAGGGCGATGACTGTCAGGATTGCCAGCCAGGCCAGACTTTGACGGGCAGCACTCAGCGCCAGCGGCGACAACAGGCGCCAGCCAACATAAGCATGGGCGAGAGCGTACAGGCCAAACGCAACGAGAAAAAACATGTGACGTTGTCCTCTTTGACTGTGCCGGTCGCACAACCACATCTCGCGCGCTGCGGCGCGACGCGTTGCGAGTTTTAATCGGGTTGTGCAGGCTGCGGGGCAAACGCCCGGGCATTTTTTTTATTTCAAAACAGACACGCAAGCAACGCCTGGTGAACTTTTGAGAAAGGATTCCGGCCGCGGCCCGGCGCTTGCGTGAAAAATGTCCGTGCAGAAGCGACGCCAGGACAAGTTTTGCACGCCCTGCCTCAATCGGGCACAGGGCATTTTCAACCAAAACGAAATGACCGGCTGAGATTCCAATCTCACCGGCTTTTCAGGCACGGCGGACACTCCCGGGCAGAGGCGCGAAGCCGCAACGATTTTCAAAATCATAGAGGATCGGCGGGAGCACCGGGAAAAACCGTGCAGCGTCTTTGGATTTCATTGTTTCACAAAGTTGGTGGCAAAAAGCAGAAATTCTGCCGCATGCCCCGGGACGAGCCGGATATAACGCAAAAACCGGATACGAATGCAACGGCTTTTTGCGCACCTGGCAGCAAACGGGATCGCTGCCGGTACCGGCCGTTTCCGTCCCTGCCGCAGTCTGGAAGCGGCGGTGAATCGGTACCCCGTCCCCCTGTTTGGGCAGGCCTTGCTCTCAACAACAAAATTGCTGCTTGAACAATCGCACCAGCACAGCCGTCTGATTATCTGCAGACCGGGGAGACTTGCGCGGTTCGAACGTGCCGCCGCGACAAACTAGTTGACTCTTAGATGACGTCACGTTATATTCCGCTGTCTCGAAAAAAATTCCGCAACAGGATTGCATGAAACGGAGAGAGGAAAGACAGCACGTTTTATTCCCCGTGATATAAAAGCCAAGGACAGGAAAATATCTTGGGCAAGGCCCCGGGAAGCGGGTGAGCAACAGAAGGGCAAAGCAACTCAGCCATTTGCCGATTGAGAATGGACCTTGGAGTTTTTCCCGTGCAATTGTCTGATTACTTGTCGGAAAACCTGATCTTTCTGGATCTCGACGCACACGACAAGTACGAGGCCTTCCGCGCGATGGTGGCGAAGATGGCGACGCAACAGGCCATCGCCGAGCCGGCCACCTTCCTGCACGAGGTGATCGAACGCGAGGCCATCGAGCCCACATGCATCGGAAGAGGGGTGGCGCTGCCGCATACGCGCACCAGGTGTGTCAAGAAACCCATTATCGCTTTCGCACGCACGAGCCGGAGCATCCCCTTTACGGCGGCGTGCAACGACGGTGTGCAACTCATCTTCATGATGGGCACCCCGAAGGACGAAGCCAACCAATACCTGCAAATACTCGCCCGTCTATGCCGGTTGCTCCGCCGCAGCGAGTTTCGCGACAAACTCCTCACCGCCACCTCCCCCAAGGAAATCCTGAAGCTCTTCGACGAATTCGACACCCCACTCAACTGAATCGTTTTCCACCTTCTCACTTCACCCGGACTTGCAGCGTGCATTACCAGGCCTTTATCATGCTCCCGTCACCGCGACATGCAGCAAACTTCCTATCGCATTGCGCTCATTACCCTGAGTGACCGCGCCGCCGCCGGCAGCCGCGCCGATGAAAGCGGGCGGGTGCTGCGCGAGTTGCTCGAGCAGCACGGTTTGCCGGTTTTCGCGCAGTTTGTCTTGCCGGATGATGCCGGCCAGCTCGTCGACCGCTTGATTCGCCTGGCGGACGTGGAGCATGCCGACCTGATTCTCACCACCGGTGGCACCGGTTTGGGCCGCCGCGACGTGACGCCGGATGCCACGCTGGCGGTGATCGACCAGCGCGTGCCGGGCATCGAGGAAGCGATGCGCCTGGCCGGTCTGCGCCAGACGCCGTTTGCGATGTTGTCGCGTGCGGTTGCGGGTGTGCGCGGCCGGACGCTGATCATCAACCTGCCCGGCAGTCCCGCCGCCGTGCGCGAGAATCTGGCGGTGGTGCTGCCGGTTTTGCCCCACGCGCTCACCCTGCTGCACGACGGGCAGGTGCAGGATGAGCAGCATTTTTTCAAACCCTGAACGCCACTTCACATGGAGACCATTTTGCCGCCGCCACCCCGCCATTTCCCCACCCCTTCCTCAACGTGGCGATCACGCTGGCAGCAACTGCGCGATCATTTGCAGCATCCCGATCAGCGCTGGAAGTGGTTCATTTTTGCGGGTGTGATCGTCTACCTCATTGTCATCAACCAGGTCACCAACCGTCGTCCCGATCACTACTTCTTTGCGCTGTTCATTTTCTCCTTCGTGCTGGGCCGGGCGCGCGCCAAACGCTTTCTGCTGGATTGGCTGCCCTTCATTTTATTCTGGGTGGCCTATGACATGATGCGGGGCATTGCCGATACCGTGCGCGGCACGATTCACATCGTCGAGCCCTACCGTCTGGAGCGCTGGTTTTTTCAATGGCTGCCGGGCGTGGACATACCGCCTTTCGATCTGCAAGCCCTGCGTTTCAACCGGGACTGGCACTGGCTGAACGTCACCATCGATTTGCTCGCCGGCAATCTCTATGTCCTGCACTTCGCCCTGCCACTGGTGCTGGGCTGGATTTTCTGGCACACCAGCAACGACCGCCCGATGTTTTACCAGTTCGTCTACACCCTGACCACCCTCAATCTGCTGGCGCTGACGACGTTCATGCTTTACCCGGCGGCGCCGCCGTGGTATGTTTACAGCCACGGTTTCAGCCCGCCGGAGCCCGACTCGAGCTTTTGGGGCACGAGCGCCGGTCGCATGATCGACATCGACCGTTTCATGGGTTTCGATTTCTTCACCACGTTGTGGGGCAAGTTCAACGCGAATCACTTTGCCGCCATTCCCTCGCTGCACGGCGCGTATCCCATCGTGATCGTGTTGTTCGCCTACAAAAAGTTTCACCGCCATCTCGGCTGGCTGCTGCTTTACCCCCTGGGCGTGTGGTTTTCGGCGGTTTACTTGAATCAGCATTATATCGTTGATTTGCTCATCGGCGGTCTTTACATTTTTGCCGCTTACGCGATCGCGACCCGCCTGCTTTATCCCAAAATCTTTGCGCGTTTCGTCGCGGCGCAAGCCCAGGCTTTCCGTGCCATCACGCCCCCACCATCCCGACAGTGGTTAACACGCTCTGGCTGAAGAGGAGAAAGGCGTATGATCCGCAGTCGCATTATCAGCACCGGCCGCCACCTGCCGGAAAAAATTGTGACCAACGAAGACATGACCAAACTCGTACCCACCAGCGATGAGTGGATTCGCGAGCGCACCGGCATTCAACAACGGCATTTTGTGGACCGCGAAATCGGCGTTTCCGATCTCGGCTATGAGGCCGCCAGGATTGCGCTCGAGCGCGCCCGGCTCGAACCGGCAGACCTCGATTTCATCGTGTTTGCCACGCTCAGCCCGGACTACATGTTTCCCGGCTCGGGTTGCCTGCTGCAGCAAAAACTCGGCGTGCCCGGCATCGGCGCGCTGGATGTGCGCACGCAATGCACCGGTTTCATTTACGGCCTGGCGGTGGCGGATGCCTTCATCCGCACCGGGCAATATCGCCGCGTGCTGGTGGTGGGCGCAGAGGTGCACTCCACCGGATTGGAATACAACGAACGCGGCCGGCACGTCGCCGTGCTGTTTGGCGACGGTGCCGGCGCCGCGATTCTGGAGGCCAATACCGACGGCTATGGCGTGCTGTCAACCCATCTGCATGCCGACGGCCGCTACGCCAGAGAATTGTGGACCGAGAATCCCGGCAGCCGGCGCATCCCGCGGCTGTACGACGGCATTCTCACCGACGGCACTTGTTATCCGCAAATGAACGGCCGCGAAGTGTTCAAGCATGCGGTCACCAAATTCCCGGAAGTCATCATGGAAGCGCTGCAGGCGAACAACCTGACGCTCGACCAGGTGGCGCTGGTGGTGCCGCATCAGGCCAATCTGCGCATCACCGAAGCGGTGACCCAGCGCCTGGGCCTGCCACCCGAAAAAGTGTTCAGCAATATTCAGCGCTATGGCAACACCACCGCCGCTTCGATTCCGATTGCGCTCGATGAAGCCCTGGAACAGGGCAAAATCAAGCCCGGGGACTATTTGATTCTGGCCTCCTTTGGCAGCGGCTTCACCTGGGCGAGTGCCGCGGTGCGGTGGTGAGCCGGTGCGCTTGCTGAAGATCAATGCCCGGGCTGAAAGCTGGAACCGCTCGAAGGCGGCGGAGTAGCGTGTGGGTGAGCAACCGTTTTTTTCGACTGCTATACCTGTTCAGGGTTATTTTTTGAACTGGCGTGCCCGGCTGAAGCCTCGCACTCGAAAATTTCAATTTCAACTCTCGAGTATAAAATTTGCCTGTTTGCCAAAGGCGGCAGGTTTTTCCTCCTGCGAAAATGCACTCTCACGAAATGTTTTTCCGTGGGAGGATTTTTTGTCTTTTGCTCCCGACACCGGGCTCTCCGCCCGCGCCGCCGGGCATGATGGGATGGCAGAAGACAACGCCCTGGAGAACCTCCTCCACAAAATGGCTTTTTGCGTGGGAGTTCTGCTCTCGTGGGCTGATTTTTTGATCTTGATACCGAGGGTTGAATGCCTGCCGCGCTACAAGCAGGGCGTCCCCGACGGGACGGAGGGGCTGCAGCTCTCATCTGCAGGGCAGCAGCGAAGACAGTTCGAGCGCAACGGGCTGTTTATCGCTTCACTCCAGCCCCATGGAATTTCGCCGGTGACACCCGGTCTTCTTGCCTCACCCCGCCAGCAGTCGCAGCGCACGGTTTGGGATGAACCTCATCATTCCAGGATCTGATGCCTCATGCCTGTTGCCTACTTCGATTGCATTGCCGGTGCCAGCGGCGACATGATTTTGGGCGCACTGGTCGATGCCGGCGTTCCGCTCGAGTACCTGCAGCGCACTGCCGCGGCGCTGCAATTGCCCGGTCTGCAACTGACCGCAACGAAAGTCAAGCGCCATGACATCTCCGCCACCCGTGTGAAGGTGGATTTCCCGCCGGAACACAGGCACCGCCACCTGCATCATATCGCGGCGATCATCAATGCGGCGGGGCTGGCCGCAGAGGTCAAGCAACAGGCGTTGCAGGTATTTCAACGCCTGGCGGTGGCCGAAGCGCGGGTGCACAACACCACGCCGGAGAAGATTCATTTCCACGAAGTCGGTGCGGTGGATGCCATCGCTGATGTCGTGTGTGCGGTTGCCGGGCTGCACTCCCTTCACCTGGACGCGATTTTGGTTTCGAAACTCCCGCTGGGCGGCGGCACGGTGCACTGTGAACACGGCATCATGCCGGTGCCGGCGCCCGCCACCGTCGAGCTGCTGCGCGGTTTCCCGGCGCAACCCGGGCCCATCGATTTCGAGCTGGTCACGCCCACCGGCGCCGCCATTCTCACCACGCTGGGCAAACCCTGCGATCGCTCCCCCTTCACAATTGCGCGAGTCGGCTACGGCGCGGGCAGCGGCGATTTTCAGGAACTGCCGAACGTTTTGCGCCTGATCCTCGGCGACGCGGTCAGCGCGCACCAAAGCGACACGGTGATGTTGCTGGAGACCAACATCGATGACATGAACCCGGAACTCTATCCGTTCGTCATCGATCGCCTGCTCGAGGCCGGTGCCCTGGATGCCTTCCTCACGCCGATTCAAATGAAAAAAGGCCGGCCGGGCATTCTGCTCGCCGTGCTCGCCGCGCAGGAAAAGGTCGAGGAGCTGCTCGGCATCATTTATGGCGAAACCACCACCCTGGGCGTGCGGCTGATGCCAGTCTCCCGCCGCAAGCTGCGGCGCTGGCAGGAGGAGAAAATGACCTCGCTGGGTCCGGTGAAGATCAAAGTTGCGGAATGGCAGGGCCGCAAACACATCACCCCGGAGTATGAGGAATGCCGGCGGCTGGCACTGCAGCAGGGCCTGCCGCTGCGCCGGGTTTATGAAATCGTGGCGGCCGAAAGCAAGGCCTCATGAGGGGCGCCGCCTGCCATCTGCTCTGCGGGAAATCGCATTCCTTCCCATCTTGTGCGCTTTCATACCTGTTGGGAGCTGTTTTTTGAACCGGCATGCCCGGCTGAAGCTTCGCGCTCCGCAGTTCCAATTTCAATCCTCCGTATAAAATTCGCCTGTTTGCCAAAGGCGGCATGTTTTTCCTCCCGCGAAAATGCACTCTCATGAAATGTTTTTTCGTGGGAGGATTTTTTGTTTTTGCTCCCGACACCGGGCTCTCCGCCCGCGCCGCCGGGCATGATGGGATGGCAGAAGGCAACGCCCTGGAAACCTCCTGCACAAATGGCCTTTTCCGTGGGAATTCTGCTTTGGTGGGCGGATTTTTTGTTTGATCTTGATACCGAGGGTTGAATACCTGCTGCACGACAAGCAGGGCGTCCCCGACGGGACTGAGGAGCTGCACCTCTCATCTGCAGGGCAGCAGCGAAAACAGCTCGAGCGGACCGGGCTGATGGCTTCGGGTCAGTGACAAAATGCAAGCTCCGGAGGAACGGCCGGGCTCTGTCCAACGCCGGCCCGGGCCAGCCGCATAAAAACAAAAGTGCATGCCGGGGCGCAAAGTCATTGCGATGACGCCGAGGGAAAGCATGCAAAATTTTTTGTGCCCCGGCAGTTCAGCGTTTCCGGGGTTTGCCTGGCAGTCATAATGCGCGCATTTTGTAAGGTGGCTTTGGAAAACGAAAGGCGCACGGCCGGGCGGGCCGTGGGAGAGTTCGCAGGGCTTGCGGGTGGCGGTCAATTGGGCGAGATGCGGCACAGCACCGCGTTGCCGGTGTTGAAAACAACGCGGCTCACTCTGGCCGGATAGGCGGGAAATTCCAGCAATCCGCCTTCATGTGAGACTTGCACGCGCCGGGTCAGCGTGAAGCCGTCGGCATATTCCACCGTAACGGGAACCGGCATGTTGAAATCCGGCGGGACGTCCTGCTGGCGTACGTGCACGCGCACGATATATTCCGGTTTGCCCGAGGAGGGGGCGGGGCGCGCCACCGGCAGTCCGGCCGGCAGGGTGGCGGGCACGGTGATGATCTCGTGGCGCCAGTGATACCTCGGCACGTGGTTGTGATGAATCCATTGCCGGAAGAAATCGGTGAGCGGCGCGCCATAATGCTGCTCGGCCAGCCGCTGAAAGTCGCGGGTGGCGGGCTCGCCGTCGCGATGCACGCGAAGAAAGTCCGCGAGCAAATTCCAGAAGCGGGAATCGTCGCCGGTGTCAAGATCGCGCAGCAGCCAGCGCAACATGTGCAGAACGTAGGCGCCCTTTTCGTAGGTTTGCATGTAATAGTCCAGCGCCTCGCGCTGGCCGAGGCGAACGCCCATGGCAATGGGACCGGCGCGCAGGCCCTCACTCTTGCGCAAAGCCTCCTTGCTGAATCCGAAGCGCTGCATGCCGATGCTCACGCCGACGTTGCCCTGCTCCAGCAAATCATTGCTCCAGGCCTGCAAAATCTCGGTGAAGTGATTTTTGTCGCGCAACACCCATTCCACATATAGCGCGCCGAGGTATTCGGCAAAGGCTTCGCTCAGCCACTGATCGTGATAGGTGGCCCAGCCCAGCGTGTTGCCAAACCATTGATGTGCGATTTCGTGGCTGCGCAGCGCTTCGCGCGGGCCCTGGGCATGGCCGGAAAATCCCAGCCAGGACAGGGTGACGAAACCGGGAAAGCCCTGGCTGTGAAAGGTGGGCACCTCCACGACGCGCAGCACCGGCAGGCGGTATTCTCCCAGCCGGCTGGCGAAGAAGTAGAGGCTGTTGGCCACATCGGCGGCCACCCGTTTGCGCGTGCCGGGGGTGTGGCGTGCACTGCTGTAGATTTCGATGGGCGGCAACCCCAAACCCGGTATGAACACGGTGTCCGCGTTGAAGCTGCCCAGGCAGAAGGTCGAGGCTTTGGCCGGTGCGTGCGTGCGATAATAGCTCAGGTGAAAGCCCGCTTCCTCCCAATCGCGCACCAGGTGGCCCAGGGTCAGCACCCGCAAACGCGGCGGGCATTTGTAGACGATGTTGTAATGCGCCCGCTGCAGGTAACCCAGCCGCGGCACCCAAAAAACCGCATCCTTCAGGGCATACATGCCGTTGTCGTGGCGGCGCAGCAACTCGCCCTTGTAGTGGAACAGCAGCCGCAGGGTGTCCCCGCGCGCACGCGCTTGTTCAACAAAGACCGTGACTTCGCCCTCCTTCTTCTCGCGCACGAAACTGAGCGTGTCGCCGTCCTCCGAGAGAATCCAGGCGATCTCCAGATCGGCAGCCAGCGCGAAATGGAAGGCCGGCGGTTTTTGTTGGGGCAGCAGCAGGTTCACTCCCATGTCGGCTTCCAGCATGCCGTTTTGGCTGAGTTGAATCCAGCCGTTGTAGCGCAGCAGGGCGGGCCGGGGGGCGGTGGAATCCGCGGAGACCGCGTAGCTGCAAACGGTGAACAGCGGCCGGCCAACGCGCTTGTGAAAATACTGCAGGAATGCCACCTGCTCGACCGCAGCCGCGTCATAGATATAAATGTACAACGGCGGAAAGGGATTCAGGTCGCGCTCGGGAGAAAAGGCGCAGACCACCTGGGTGGTAATGACGGGCTGCAACCGGCTGCGCAACAGGTGCGCGGCGAGATTGTAGCCGCGGCGCTCGAGCAGAAGCGCCTGCAGATTATCCGCCAGTTCCCGCGCCGGGCGCGAAAAAATCGCCGGGGCGTGCGGCAGACGGGCGAAGATGGCAGTGTCCGGCAGCAGGGTTTGCAGCATGCCGGCATGCGGAAAGCGCAACAGCAGGTGGTTGGTGGTGCCGGTAATGACGGAGTCTTTGGTGAAGCGGACCAGTTGAAATTGTTCGGCGTCGTCACGCGGGTGGAATTCCACGTGCGCCTGGCCTTCGAACAGCAGACCGGTGCAACCGGCGATGGAGTCTTGCAGCGGCGCCAGCCGGCCGGCGATCAAGGTCACGCGGAAGTCCGGCAGATGCAGCCGCAGGGTGTCGGTGTACCAGCCGGTTTGCGCGATGGCCGGGCTGCGCAGACTGCGGTAGAGGCGTTGCAGTGCCGGATCGCGCAAGCCGTTCTTCCCCGCTGCGCCGGCGGGCGGCACGCGGACGCCGAGGGCAAGGGCGGCAAGCAGGCATGTGATGACGGGCGCTTTCATCTGCTTTCAGAGTGGCATGGTCATCCTCGCCGGGTTCCGCCGGCGCTTCCGGCGGGCAGGTCATGCCGAATATCATCTTCCGCGCGCCACGGCGGGCTGACGATGGCCGCGAACACCAGCACGTTTTGGCCGAGGTTTTCGATCCATTGCTCCTGACCTGGTGGAATGTAGATGGCGTCGCCCGGCTGCACCTCCTGGCTCTCGCCGCCGATGTGCATGTTGCCCAGGCCTTCGAGGATGTAGTAAACTTCCGACTGCCGCAGCGAGTGGCGATAGGTCGCCTTGCCCGGCTCCACATAAGCGATCGCCAGGGAATAGGAGAGATCGGCGCCGCGATCGCGCGCGGGATGCAACAGCTCGCGCAGGCGGCAGCCATCGTTGGCGATGATTTCCTCACAATCCTTTTGGTGTTTGATCAACATGGGTGTCCTGCTCCTTATTTGTGGCAAATCTCAAAACACCATCAGTGAAAATTTCCCGCCCCCGCCCGTGTTCCGCCCGGTGCCGGCGCAGGCCCGGGAGGCCGTGCACAGCCGTTGAAAACGCCGTGCCTATTCCCGCGGCCTGGCCCTGCCGGCCACCGCAACAATGGCATCGAGCATTTCGCGGATTTCAGCCGCAATCGCCTCGCCGGGCACAAACTTCACCAGGACGTGATAGTTCGTCTTGCTCATGAGATTGGGTAAAGCCAACTTCTCGTGGAATCTTTTGAAAACGGGATCGAGGAATTCCTCACTCGCCTTGAGGTCCGCGCTCCAGGGATCCTTGCCCAAAGTCAGCAGTGCCTTTTCGACTTCCGCAATTGCCTGCGCCATGGCGTCGCGCCAGCTTGGTCGAAACAACTCTCCAAACTGCATGCGGCCCGCATTTTCCGCGTAGGCCAGCAGGGTTTCGCGCTGGCACAAATAATTTTCCAGCTCGCGCCGTTGCCATATTCGCTGGACGAGTTTCGGATCATCGGGCAGCGGGGAGTCGAGGCGGTCGTAAATCGCGATGCCGATCAGATCGCCCTTGGCCTCCCGCAGGGCGTAGAAATGCTCTTGCGCTTTGCGCGGCTGATTCCCGACATAATGCACAAAGGGTCTTTCGAGCCAGACCCGGGCCTCGTGCTGCAGCCGGTCGGCAAATGCACGCAGCATGGCCAGATCTGTCGCGCCCTCGAGATAAAGAACCCACCCGGTTTCCTCCGCCAGGTAATAATCCTCAAAGCGGATCTCGCGCAGGGCCTTGAGCACCTGGCTGCCGCGCGTGTCCAGACGGTGGGGTGGCCCGACGAAGGCGATGACGACATCGCGCCCCGCCGCTTCATTGAGCAGAACTTCCGAATGGCTGGCCGCAATGATCTGGCTGTTCGTCTTCTCCGCCTGCCGGGAGAGTATCTCATAAATTTGGCGCTGCCGCAATATTTCAAGATGGGCATCCGGCTCATCGAGCAGCAGCACGGCCCCGGGATTGGCGGCCATGTGAGCCAGCAGCAACAGCGTTTGCTGCTCACCGCGACCGCTGGCGGAAATGTCGAGCACGGTGCCGTCGCGCGTGCGGTACTCCATCGTAATTTCACCCCGCTCGGCGACGTATTGCGGGCGGCTCAATCGGGAGCCGAACAATCCCCCGATCAGATCCGCAATCTCCTGCCATTTCTCCTCACCATTCCTGCCCTGCAGAACCTGCCAGCACAGGTTCCGCAAGACTTCGGCAGTACGTCCCTCTCCCAAACGCACCCGTATGGAGCCCATCTCCAGGCGGTCTTCCCGGGCGGCCAAACCCGACATCGGCGGCAGGTAGGCGACTTGCAGCTCCCTGAGCTCGCCGGGAACCTCCATGCGCTGGTTGTCAGAGACGAGCGGTGGCCGGCAGTAGAAAGACTCTTCATTGGCGTAATCGAATTCCAAACAGCATTGCCAGGCCCTCTCCTTGACGCCCTCGACGCCGATTTCGATGAGAACGTTGCGTGTCGATGCTTTGCCTTCCTGGCGTTCGCCGGTGCGCACATGCAGATCGCGCCAGAGCAATTTTGCCGAAGGCAGGGGAATCGCAATCAAATCCTGCCGGTTGAGGGTGACCCCGGCGCGCTGGGCCGGAATCTTTGCATTTCCGCGCTTCTCCAGCCAGCGTTTGACACCCGCTTCCCACAAGGCGAGGGCCTGCAGCGCCGAAGTCTTGCCCGAATTGTTGGGGCCGATGAAGACGACACGTTGGCCCAGCTCGATTTCGACCGCGGTGAAGAGTTTGAAGTTTTTGATGGTCAGTTTGGTCAGCATGGCCTGCCGGCGTCAAACCTGTGATACCGGGTTGCCCTTTGCGCCGCCGGCATCACCTGTTCAACCGTTTTGGGGAAACCTCATCACCACCTGCCCGCCAGCGTTGCCGGCGTGATGGCAACCCTCGCGCCGCACGTTCTTCCGTTTCCGGAGGCGGCGCGGCCTGATGTCACGGCCGCAACCCTTCAGGCACGCCCTGCGGAAAGCGCTCCTGAATGGCGGCCTCGATTTGTGCGATGCGATTTTCCGGATTGGGATGCGTGCTGAAAAACTCCGGCTGGCGCGCCCCGGCGCCGGCCTCCGCCAGAATCTGCATCACCCCGATCAGTGCCCGTGGATCATAACCGGCATCCGCCAGAAAGCGCACGCCCAGCCGGTCGGATTCCAGCTCATCCTCCCGACCGTACTTCATGTTGAGCAACTGGCCGACCACCCTCGCGATTTGTGCGGTTTGCCGGCTGCCGGGATTGTCGGGATCATAGGTCGACAACACCAGCGCGCCGGTCAGTCCCTGGGTGAGTTGCTGCTTGGCAATATGCTCGGCGCTGTGGCGCGCCACCACGTGTCCGATCTCATGCCCCAGCACCCCCGCCAGTTGCCCCTCGGTCTGCAAACGCTCGAACAACGCCGCCGTGATGAAAATCGGGCCGCCGGGCAGCGCAAAGGCGTTGACCGTCTGCTCGTCGGCCAGCAGGCTGAACTCGAATGGGTAGGGCGTTTGCGCGGCTGCGCTGCTCTGCACCAGCCGCTGCCCGACCGCATCGACCAGCGCCTGCGCCCGCTGATCCGGATGCAGCCCGCCGAACTGCGCCGCCATTTGCGGTGCCGACTGCAGGCCGAGCGCGATCTCCTGCTCGGCGGTGATGTTGATGTGCTGCTGCTCGCCAGTCACCGGATTGTAGACGCTCGAGCGAAAATAGGAAAACAACGCGAACGCCGCCATCACCAGGCCGATCAACAAACGCATCCTGCCGGAACCACCGGCGGTACGGCCGACGGCCGGATAGGCGCGCCGGCCCCAGCCACTCTGTGGAAACTGCATGCGCAACGGCTCGCTCTCCAACATGACTTTGCCCTCACAGTGATCGTTTCTCACAATTCATACCGCCCTGCAGCCGGCATTTTCATGATTCCGCCGGCACGAACCTCTCGACCTCCATGGCTTCGTACAAGCCGCCGGCACAGGCGCCGAAGAGAGCGTGACTCAGGGCCATGATCCAGCTTCGCATCGGAAAGAACCAGGGAAAGAAAAAGCTGACGGTGTAAAAATTGATGGCATACAGCGCCAGCCCGAGCACTGCACCGCCCGCAATGCCAACGAGCAAGCCCCAGCGATGCAGCACGTACGCAATCAAACACGCATAGCCGAGGGAAAGCCCAAGATGCACCACCAGCGCCACAACGAAGACCGTCGCGTCGAAGGTCGCCGGCGGCGGCAGCACCCGCTCGCCCAGCACCAGCGATGCCACCAGCCGGATCACCACCCAGGGGCTGCCGACATAGACACTGGTGAGCAGCATGTTGACCGCCAGGCACAGCAGACCGCTCAACAACCCGGCGCGCCATGCCGCACGCCAGTCAACCAGTTGCCGCATTTTGGTTTTGGTTGCACTCACTGCTTCCTCCCTCGAATCATGAGAAGCGGAACAAAGCGCGCCGCCTGCCGGCAGGCGCGGCGTTGCGCCCGGCCCTGACGGCCGATCCTCGCCATTGTGTGTCCCGGCGCCGTCTGCCCTCAGACAGGGCGCTTGTAATTCGCCATCATCTCCTGCAGGAACGCCAGCAGCCGGTCGATGGCAACGCGCCTCTGCACCAGCGTGTCGCGCTCGCGCACGGTCACGGTTTGATCCTGCAGGGTCTGACCGTCCACCGTGATGCCGAAGGGCGTGCCGGCTTCATCCATGCGGCGGTAGCGCCGCCCGATTGCGCCGGCGTCGTCATAGAAAACTTTGAAATGTTTTTTGAGCTCGCGATGGATTTTTTCCGCCACTTCCGGCATGCCGTCCTTGCGGACCAGCGGAAAGACACCGGCCTTGATCGGCGCGAGCACCGGCGCCAGGCGCAGCACGGTGCGGGCCTCGCCCTCGATCACGTCCTCATCATAGGCATCGATCAGGGCGGTGAGCACGGTGCGGTCGCAGCCCGCCGAAGTTTCGATGATGTAGGGTATGAAGCGCTCGCGCGTGGCATCGTCGAAGTAGCTCAAATCGCGGCCGCTGTATTCGGCATGGCGTTTGAGATCGAAGTCGGTGCGGTTGTGGATGCCCTCCAGCTCCTTCCAGCCGAAGGGAAATTCGTATTCGATGTCGAAGGCGGCGGCGGCATAGTGCGCCAGCTCGGCGGGCGTGTGCTGGTGAAATTGCAGCTTGCTTTTGCGGATGCCGAGTTCATCATACCAGGCGATGCGCTGCGCCTTCCAATACTCGAACCATTCCATGTCGGTGCCCGGCTTCACGAAGAACTGCATTTCCATCTGCTCGAACTCGCGCGTGCGAAAGGTGAAGTTGCCGGGCGTGATCTCGTTGCGGAAGGCCTTGCCGATTTGGGCGATGCCGAAGGGAATCTTCTGGCGTGCGGCCTGCATGACGTTGTAGACGTTGACGTAAATGCCCTGCGCGGTTTCGGGACGCAGGTAGACGACGTTAGCCGCCTCCTCCACCGGCCCCATGAAGGTCTTGAACATCAGGTTGAACTGGCGGGCCTCGGTGAACTTGCCTTCTTCCGCGCACTTGCTTGCCTTGCGGCCCTTGTAGGCCGGCGAGCCGCACAGGGCACCTTCGATTTGATCGGCGCGAAAACGCGCCTTGCACTCCTTGCAATCCACCATCGGATCGGTGAAATTGGCGACGTGACCGCTTGCTTCCCACACGCGCGGGTGCATGAGAATGGAGGCATCGAGCCCTTCGATGTCGTCGCGCATCTGCACCATCGCCCGCCACCAGAAATCCTTGACGTTGCGCTTAAGTTCGACGCCCAGCGGGCCATAGTCATAGCAACTGTTCAGGCCGCCGTAGATTTCACTGGAGGGAAAAATGAAGCCGCGCCGTTTGCACAGCCCCACGAGTTTGTCCATCAGCTTTTTGCTGTCCACCATGATTGTTCCTGTCTCATCCTTGTCAGAAGCGGTTGATCTGCACCGCCGGCCTTGCGCCCGGCGGGAAATGTGCACGCAATATACCTAGTTTCCCACAGAAAACCAATCAACACTTTTGCGGCGGGCGACCGCCGGGCCTTCCCGCAGGTGCTGCCCCGTACCCCGGCGGCGAAGTATTCCGAGTGGATCGAAGCAAACGCCGGATCTTTCACCTCCGGGTATGCCTGCGCCTTCGCCAGCGCCGGTGCCGGGCGATGCTCGAGTTCCGCTTTGTGATAACCAAATTTGAACCGCGAAGCCGCGAAGAGCGCCAGGCTGGTATTGCGTTGCGTACTTGGCGGTTTGGCGGTTCAAAAAAATCCGCGGTCGGGATCGTTTTCGGGCAATACTCGTCTTGTGTGCTTGCGCATCCCATCACGATGAACATGTCGCGCAGAGATCTTGTCTGCGGGCAGGCTGGAAGCCTGCGCTACGGCATTTTCGTGGTAATCTCCCGGTCTATAAACAGTTCACTCCTGCGGAGTTGGTTGGCTCCTTTTCCTGTTTCTCTTTACGGCCACCACCTGGCGGTGTCGACGAGGGCGCGGGCGGTTGCGGCCAGGGCCGGCGCGCTGAAAACGTAGCGCAGACATCTTGTCTGCAAGGCAGCTTGCAAACCCGTGCTACGGACTGCCGTGCAGCAGCAAGTTTTTCTCCCACGAAAATGCAATCGAAAAAATTTTTTCTTTTGCCCCACGGCCACCACCTGGCGGTGTCAACGAGGGCGCGGGCGGTTGCGGTCAGGGCCGGTGCGCCGCCCAGCTCTGCAATGACCGGCAGCAGGGCCGCGAGGGCGCGGAGAAGTTGCGGCCGCTCGGTGCGGGCAAAGGCGCGCCAAATTTATGTTGCGATGTTGCGAAGGAATGCTATTTTGTGTCCGGTCGAACTTGCTGACTTTGCAATGACTGTTCCTGCACCGGCTTGGTCGTTGCTTCAAATACCCCGGATTTTTGCAGAGGCTGGCTGTTTGGGATGCCCGGCTCAGCGCAGTTGGGAACTTTTTCAGACAGATACTATTTTACAAAATGGCCAATTGAAAAAGAGTGCCTATGAATACAAAGACACGAACAATTGAACCCTGAAGGTGATGTTTCATGCAAACTGTGCGCATCGAACAACTTTACGAGCGGCACATCAAGCCGTTGCCGTCTCATGAGCAGCTCAAGCTAGTCGAGCTGATTGCGCGAAAAATGGCGCAAGACCGGGATGCTGTCAGGCATCCTAAACGCAGCATCATGGAACTACACGGCCTTGGCGCCGAGATTTGGGAAGGAATCGACGCGCAGGAATATGTCACCAAACTGCGCGAAGAATGGGATCATCGGCCATGATAAAGCTCGATGCTGCTTTGGTCGGTGTAAAAAATTTGGGGTTGGACACGGCCCCGGTCATTTATTTTATCGAAAAACACCGCAAATATGATGCGCTGGTCACAGAAATCTTTCAACGCATCGACAGGGGCGCGCTGGTGGGCATTACTTCAGTCGTCACGTTTACCGAAGTATTGCTACAACCGGTTAAAAAAGGTGACACCAGGCTCCAGCAGGAGTATTCCGAGCTCTTGCTCAACAGTGCCCATTTCGATACGATACCGATTGATGCCGGCATTTCGCAGCGTGCGGCTATTTTGCGCGCCGCTTACAACCTGCGCACCCCCGACGCTTTGCAAATTGCCACCGCATTGGAATTCAATTGTCAGGCATTTTTGACAAACGATAAGCAATTGAAACGCGTAACTGAGCTGCAGGTGCTGGTGCTGGATGAACTTGAATTGTAAAATGCCAGCTTGCCAAAAAGTGGTGGATTTTTCTGCGTAAATCCTTCCTCGCCCGTCTTTTCGGTTTTCTCCCTTCTTCCTTGTCTTGTTGTTTCACGGCTGCCACAGGCCAGCACCCAGAATGGCGCGGGCAATTTCACTGGAAGCCGACAAGGTTTTGCTTTGTGCCTTTGCGGTTCAGGAAATTTTGCGGTCGTGAGCGTTTCCGTCTGGACAGTCAGCGCGCTGAAAACGTAGCACAGAGATCTTGTCTGCAAGGCAGGCTGGAAGCCTGCGCTGCGGCATTTTCGTGGTAATCTCCCGGTCTATAAACAGTTCACTCCTGCGGAGTTGGTTGGCTCCTTTTCCTGTTTCTCTTTACGGCCACCACCTGGCGGTGTCGACGAGGGCGCGGGCGGTTGCGGCCAGGGCCGGCGCGCCGCCCAGCTCTGCAATGACCGGCAGCAGGGCCGCGAGGGCGCGGAGAAGTTGCGGCCGCTCGGTGCGGGCAAAGGCGCGCAATGAAACTGGCAATCGCCAATGGCCGCCGCAAGCAGACAGGTCACCCCGCCGGGGTTTCGGTTTTCGAGGAATCTTCCGGTCTATAAACAGTTCACTCCTGCGGAGTTGGTTGGCTCCTTTTCCTGTTTCTCTTTACGGCCACCACCTGGCGGTGTCGACGAGGGCGCGGGCGGTTGCGGTCAGGGCCGGCGCGCTGAAAACGTAGCGCAGAGATCTTGTCTGCGGGCAGGCTGGAAGCTTGCGCTACGGCATTTTCGTGAGAATGTCGCGCAGAGATCTTTTCTGCGGGCAGGCTGCCAGCCTGCAGGCAGACAAGATCTCTGTGCTACCTGAATCTGGCATGCGGGCTTGCTGTTGCCCGGAAGAAAGGGCGTGTTCACATAACTCCGTCAGGAGTGTCCTGTTTGTAGACAGGGGCATCGGCGTGTCTTTGAACTCCGTCAGGAGTGCCCTGTAGCATTTCTCATGATCTGCCGCGGTTTTTTTGAGGAGGACCAAGCAGGTCACTTCTGGCGGAGTTTTGTAAACACGCCATTTCTTGCGCGCAACAACAAGCCAGCATGCAAAATTCCGGCAGCACAACCGCGATTCAACCCTGGGTCAGGATCAAACACAAACCCTCCGCCCACGAAAGCAGAAATCCCACGGAAAAAGCCATTTCGTGGGAGAGAAGCCGTGACGCCTTCGGCAGCCGGGCGAATTTCGCAATCAGGGCCTCTCCACATTCGAAAAAAGTCTTGTTTGACTTCGAACGGAATAACCGGCGGAGCTTGATGAACACGCCGTTTATTCCAGGGAACAGCAAACCAGCATGCAAAATTCAGGTCCCTGTCCAAAAATTTTTGTTGCGCGGCGGGCGCCGCACTGTGATCTTGGGGCGGTTAAACCGATTTTGAGCAATCGCTGCAGAAAAAGTCTCGCTGCGCCGGCAGTTCGTGGTTTTCATCTTTAAGGAGGCTGGTAGCCTTGCAGGGGAAGGCTGTGTCGTATGGCATCGCTGATCGCTGATGAAAAGCGGCGAGAATCAGTGCTGATCAGCGTTCGGGCAATGCGCTTGCGGCCGGGCGGGGCGTCATCGGGCGGGGATTCAGGCTGCGGAGCTGCAGTCGCGGCGGGTGTAAAATTCCCGGGATGTTTCGGTGTCCGGCACCTGCCGCCTGATTACGGCTGCAACTTCTGCGTCACCTGCCGGAGAAATTGCAGCGAGGTGAGGGATGCGGCTTCTTCGAGATGGTGAGCCAAATAAGCGCGAAAGAAGGCGGCGATCTCGGTGAGCGCCGGCGGGGAAACACGAAGCTGTTGCAGTCGCGCCGCCGGCAGTGCTTGAAAACTGGCGAGCAGCCGCAGCGCCTCTCCGCTGAGCGGCAAAGCGCCGGCATGACCGGCACAGGCGGGACAGGCAAAGCCGCCGCGTGCCACGTGAAATTGCCAAACCGCCTGTTCGCCGTGGCGGCCGGCCTCGGGCCCGGCGGCCCGGCAGAACAGGCAGGTTTTCAGATTCGGCGCCAGGCCGAGGGCGCCGAGCAGTTTCATCTCGAATCCCCAAAATTGCAGTCGCGGCTCGCGGGCGGTGTTCATGACGCGCAGCGTTTCCAACAGCAGGGGGTAGAGTTGCGGCCCGGGTTCGGCGCCGGCCTGGGTGCGCCGGATCAACTCACAACAGGCGGAGGCGTAACCGAGCCTCTCCAGATCGTGCTGCAATTCGGGAAAGATTTCGAGCAGATCGGCATGGCTGAGAAACTGGATCGACCGATTCTCTTTTTCATAATAGACGATTTGCACCACCGAGAACAGTTCGAGGCTGCCGCGCAACCGGCTCTTGCTGGTGCGGGCGGCGCGGGCCTCCAGCTTGAGCAAGCCGTGCTCGCGTGTGAAGAGCGTCACCAGCTTGCTGGACTCCCGCACTTTCATGGTGTGAATGACGATGCCTTCTGCTTTGACGATGGCCATGGCTTCGGGGTGCTCAATCTTTCACCGTCAGAATAAAATTCTGAGGCTTCAATCACAAGGCAAACTTTTCTTTGTGCCAGAACGGCGACAGCCCTCCCGCGCAACCGGAAACCCCGCGAAAGGAAATTTTTTCGTGGGACTTCATTTTCGTGGTCGGAACAACACGACATGCTCCCACGCAAGCGGAAATCCCGCGAAAGAAAATTTTTTCGTGCGACTTCGCTTTCGTGGGCGGAAAAACGTGACGCGTTCCCACGCAAACGCAAACCCCGCGAAAGAAAAATTTTTTTCACGGGACTTTATTTGCGCGGGCGGGAGAGCGTGACTCATTCCTGCGCCTTCATGACCCGCAACTGATTCGCCAGTTCGATCATCTCGCGCACCGAGAGTGTCTCGGGGCGGCGCTGCAGATCGATGCCGGCCACCACCGCAGGCACAGGCGCGGGCAGGAATTTGTTCAGGCTGCGGCGCAGGGTTTTTCGCCGCTGGTGGAAAACCGTCCTGACCACTTCCAGATAAAAGGCCTCCTCCGCAATCGGCAAGGGCGGCGGTTGCATGCGCCACTGCACCACCGCGGATTCGACCTCCGGTTTCGGCCGGAAGACGTGGCCGGAAAGCGTGAAGAGCAACGCGGCGCGGGCGTAGGTCTGGCACACCACGGAAAGAATGCCATAGGTTTTGCTGCCCGGTTGCGCCACGAGGCGCTCGGCCACTTCCCGCTGCAGCGTCAGCGTCACGTCCCTGATCAAATGGCGCTGGGCAAAGGCGGTGAAGACAATATGGCTGGTGATGTGATAGGGAATGTTGCCGACCAGCCGAATGCCGCCTTCAGGAAACAATTGCTGCAAATCGACCTGGCGGAAATCCGCATGCAGCAGGCTGAAGTTCGGGAATGCTGCAAACTGTTGGCGCAGGCCGGGCAGCAGCCGCTCATCGATTTCGATGGCGCAACAGCGGCAACCCAGCGGCACGAGATGGCGGGTCAGCGCGCCCAATCCGGGCCCGATTTCGACGATGACATCGGCGGGCTGCGGCGCGAGCGCGCGCACGATCTTGCGGGCGACGTTGTCGTCAATCAGGAAATTCTGCCCGAGCGAGCGGCGCGGTTGAAAGCCGGGTGGCGGGTTCATCATGCTGGCAGGTGGTTTTCTTTTGCGGTGGCGGCGTGACGACCGGCGGGCGTGCGCCGGGCCGGACGGTTTGTTTCAGGGCAGCCCGAAAAGCTGCGCAGCGTTCCGCGTGGTTTGCCGGCAGATTTCGGCGACGGAGAGATGGTGAAGCTCCGCGAGTTTTTCGGCAGTGTGAATCATGAAAGCCGGTTCATTGCGCCGGCCGCGCTGCGGCACCGGCGCCAGGAAGGGACAGTCGGTTTCGAGCAGCAGGCGCGTCAGCGGCACGGCGCGGGCGACCTCCGGCAGCGCGGATTTGCGATAGGTGAGGTTGCCGGTGAAGGAGACATGACAGCCCAGGGCGAGCACCTGGCGGGCGTACTCCTCGTTTTCGGAGAAGCAATGAAACACACCCCGCAGCTCGCGCACGCCGGCTTGGCTGAGCGCGTGGAGAATCGCGCCGCCGGCCATGCGGTTGTGAATGATCACGGGTTTGCCGGTTTCCCGTGCGAGCTGCAGTTGCCGCACGAAGGCGCGCTGCTGCACTTCGGCCGGCACGCGCTGCCAGTGGAAGTCCATGCCGATTTCGCCGATCGCCACAACTTTGGGATGCTGCGCCAGCCGCGCGATTTCGACGAAATCGTCATCGCCGGCCGCGCCGCAATCGTTGGGATGAAAACCGACGGCGGCGAAGAGACCGGCATGCTTTTCCGCGAGTGCCAGACTTTGCCGGCTGGAAGCCAGGTCGGTGGACACCACGATGATTGTCTCCACCCCCGCCTGCTGCGCGCGCGCAATCACCGCTTCGCGATCAGCATCGAATTGTTCGAGCTGGAGATGGGCGTGGGTGTCGATGAGCCGGTTGGGCGGGGCCGTATCTGTGGTCACTCCAGGCATCGCAGTCCTTTTCTCACGATGTTGCCGCGGGCGGCAACACCTGCAAGATCGTTTGCATGTCAGTGAAAGTTCGCACCGGCACCGCACCCTGTTCAAGCAGGGCCACATTGCCGGCCGCGTATTCGTCCGGTTTTTGGAATGCCACCACGAAGAGCGGTTTGCCGGCTTTCCGCGTCCGTTCGGCCGTGTCCATGGTGCCGGATTTCACGCCGCATTCGACCACCAGCACCGCCCGGGCCAGACCGACGATGAGGCGATTGCGCGCCATGGCCGCGCCGGCCGTCCAAGTCATGGTCGGAAAATATTCCGAAAGAATCACGCCGTGCTTTTTCAAATAGTCGACCGATTCGAAGCCCGCTTCGCGCAGGCGAAAATGATTGATGCCGTGACTCAGGATCATGATCGTGCGGCCGCCACCCTGCAGGGCGCCGAGATGGCCGGCGGTGTCGATGCCTTTCGCATAGCCGCTCACCACCGTCACGCCGGCAGCGGCGAGGCGCCGGCCAAAGCCTGCCGCGATTTCGAGACCGCGCGCCGAGGCCTCCCGTGAGCCGACGATGGCAACGGCACGGACATCCTGCCCGGAAAATTTGCCGCAGAGCGAGATCACCGGCGGCGGATCGGGAAGCTGGCGCAGCATGTCAGGATAATCTTCGTGCCACAGGGTGGTGAAATGGACGCCCTGATCCTGCAGGGTGCAAAGCAGTTGCTCGACTTGCTCGCGCCGCCCGGCAAGCATCGGCATTTGCCCGGCCAGCTTGCGCGGAAATCTGGGGAGGGCGAGTAATTGGTCGGGCGTGGCCTGCATGGCGGCCCGCGGCGAGCCGAAGTGCTCGATGAGTTTCAAGTAGGTGCGTGCGCCGAGGCCCTCCAGGCTTTGCAGCAGCAGCCAGTCGCACAGATCGTTATCCGGTCTCATTGCAGCTCATTCTGTTGATGAAACCCGGCGTGGACTTCCTGTCTGCCGGCATGTCTCATTTCGCCACATGGCTGGTTTTGGTCAGCGTCAGGGCGTACACTTTGCTGGCGCCGGCCTTTTTCAAGACGCGCGCGCATTCGTCGATGGTCGCGCCGGAGTCATAAATGTCGTCGATCAACAGCAGGCGCTGGCCGGCCACGCTGGATGCATGCACGGCAAAGGCGCCGGCGACGTTGCGGCGTTTTTGCGCCAGCGTCACCATTTCCTTTTGCGGGCGCGTCGCGCGGGTTTTGCGCAATTGAAAGCCTGCACGCAGGCCGAGCCGCTGGCGCAGCCGTTCCGCAAAAAGAATCACCGGCGCATACGATTTTTCACCCCGGGAGGACGGCACGCAAACAATCGCGTCGACCTCCCGGAGCTGCGGCTGCCCGGTGAGTTTTTGCAGCGCCCGTTCCAGCAGCCAGTCGACCTGCGCCTGCTCGCCCTGATACTTGAACGCATAGACGCGCGCGCCCACTTCGGTGTGGAGATGCACGCCGTTTTGCATGACGGTGTGAAACGCCAGCGCCATCCCGCCATCGAGATCGGGGCCGGAGAGTTCGGGTGTTTCCCGGCGCTGTAAATATGCCTCGATGGCAGTTTTTTGCTTCGCCGGGGAGGAAGGTTTTGTCCTGCAGGCCGGATTGCAGTGATCGCAACTTCCGCAACGATCTTTCTCGCTCACCGCCTCGCCAAAATAGCGGCGCAGCACCATCCCGCGGCAATCCGGTGTCAGGGCATACAGCAGCATCTGTTCCAGGCGGCGCTGCTTTTGCCTTGCCCAATCATGCATGCCGAGCTGGGTTTCGGTGAGCGCGGCCAGCCCGGCTGCCGGCCGCAGACATTCCACCAGCCAGCAATCTTCCGTGCCGAAAAAATGCAGCTCGCCGCGCCACTGCGCGTCGTAAAGCTGTGTCATCCACTCCACCGGTGACACCTGCTGCGCCCCGCAAAACTCACGGGTGTCGATCACGCTGCCGGCTCTCCGGAGCGTGTTGGTGAATGCCGAATCTTTCTGTACGGTGACTTTTATCTCCCGGCAAATGTTGGGATGCTGCCGGATGAAGCCGAGTCGCTGCAAATGACTGAGGCCGACCGCGAGCCTGGTGTTGTCCAGGCCGGTTTGCCATTCCAGCTCCGCCGGCGCGAGCCAGCGAAATTTCCCCACTGCCGGCATGGCCTCCAACGCACACAGGAGTTTCGACAAGTCGGTTTTCGTGAGCAGGCTTTCCTTGATGAACCACTCCTGCAAGCCGCGATCCTCCTCCCAGTAGAGCAGCACGCAGTGCGCCGGCAGGCCGTCACGGCCGGCGCGCCCCGCCTCCTGATAGTATGCCTCGAGGCTGCCCGGGATGCTGAAGTGGATGACAAAGCGAATGTCGCGTTTGTCGATGCCGAGACCGAAAGCATTGGTGGCTGCCACCACGCGCAGGCCTGCCGGGCTGTCGTCAAAAAATCTTTCCTGCACGAGTCGACGCTCCGCATCGCTGCGGCCGGCATGATAGAAATCGGCGGCCACGCCCAAATTTTGCAAAAAGACGGCCACCTCCCGGGCCTCGCGCTTTCTGGCCGCGTAGATGATGCCCTTGCCGACAAATCCCTCCAGCCAGGCCGCCAGCGCGCGAAATTTGTCACTTTCCGAATCGACACGCTGCACGCAAAAATGCAAATTGGGACGCGCCACACTGCCGGTGAATTTTTCCACGCGCGCCAGCCCGAGTTGCTGCAAAATGTCCGCTTCGACCTCCGGGGTGGCGGTGGCGGTGAAGAGCGCGACCGCCGGCGGTTGCAGCAGGCGCAGCGTCTCCTGCAGCGCGAGATACGACGGCCGGAAATCATGGCCCCACTGCGAAATGCAATGCGCTTCATCAATCACGAACAGACTCAACCGGCAGCGCGCCAGCTCGGCGGTAAAGGCACGGCTGCGAAAACGCTCCGGCGCAACATAGAGCAGTTTGACGCCGCCGTCCGTGACGCGTGCCATTTCACAGCGCTGCCCGGCGAGCGACAGCGAGCTGTTGATGAACGCCACCTGGGTGAAGCCGCGGCGCTGCAGTTGATCGACCTGATCCTTCATCAGGGAAATGAGCGGGGAGACCACCACCGTCAACCCCTCCTGCAGGAGCGCCGGCAGTTGGTAGCACAGTGACTTGCCGTGGCCGGTGGGCAGCACTGCCAGCAGCGAGCGGCGCGCCAGCAGCGCGCTGATGATGGCCTCCTGCTGCGGCTTGAAATCGGTGTAGCCGAAATGCTCTTGCAAGGCCTGGCGCAATGCCGTCTGTTGCGCCGGCATGGGAGCCGGTGGTTGCAGGCGCTGATCGATCGCGTCCAGCAGGTTTTTCAAGTTTTCGATCATCGGTTTCTATCCGCCCCTTGTGTTGGTCGGGATGCCCCTGATTTTTCATTTGAATCATTGCAAAATGGCAGGGATTTGATGGTTCAACAAGCCCAACGCATGGAGGCTGAGGCTCTTCGTTGGCATGTTGTCTTTCGTTTGTGGCGCGTGCGCGCGCTGGGCGTGCCCTCGAATTGGGTGGCAGGAACCATGCGAAATCCCGCCGCCTGTTTTGGGTGCCGGCTGGCGCAATCCTTCAACAAGCGGAATAGCACAGGCATCGCTGCGCCACGTCCCCGCACGGAACTGCAGCATTACGGGCCGGCGCTGCTCCCGCGGACTGCCTCCCAGCCTGCGGGCTGCAGCAAAAATCGCTGCCGCGGCGCGGTGTGCCTGGTTTGCACATTCGTCCCCATCGGAACGCGCGCGTGCCAATGCAATTGCCCGCCCGTGACGCCCGGGCATGATCAGAGAACTTTGGTGACCCGCAACCAGTTGTTGCGTGCGGCATTCACTTCATTGATGGCCGCCGGTGAGCCCATCACCACCACCAGGCCGTTGTCTTTCACGGCCGCCAGCACCTCGGCGAAGGCGCGGAAGTCCCTTGCGGTGGTGTCGAGCACCTGATCGCGTATGCGCTGACGCAACTCGTCGGTATCGCCGAGCAAATGGCGGATCATGGCGGTATAGCCCTTGGCATCCGGCAGTTGGTAGGCATCGAGATCGCCAATGGTGCCGATGATGCTTTTGGTCAATTCCTGCGGCGGCAGCGAAACCTGCGCAAGAAACTCGCCGGCCCGGTCATAGTTCTCGATCGTCGCGAGCAGATTGGGGTCGCGATACGAGAGAAAACTGAACACGCCGGAATGCCGCCCGAAGCTGCAGAAGCCGCCGTAGGCGCCACCCTGCATGCGCACGCGCTCCCACAGCCAGGTGGTGCGCAGGAAGTTGGTGATCACCAGAACCGAGCCGTGAAACGCATAGCCGAGACGATAGAGATTCGCGGCCTTGCCGACATAATTGACCTGCGCGGGAATGGTCAGGCCTTCGAAGCCATGGTTGAGCCGGGGCGACCAATCAACCGGTGTTGCCTGCGCTTGCGGCAGGCTGTCGAGAAAGGCATACAATCCCGGCTCGCACGCACGCCAGTCCTTTTCCTCGAGCGTGAGGTTGCACAACATGCCGTTGCGATTCACCAGCCGGCGCCGTATTTCCTCCAGGCGGGCCAGCACCGCCGGCCAGTTGGCATCGACCTCCTGCGCAAGCTGGCGCAGGAAGAACAGGTAGTTCACTCCGTCCATCTCTTCGTTGGCCCAGCCGGCTTCATTGAAACAGGCCTGCAGACGCGAGCCGACCACCCTGTGCCCGGCGGGCACCAGGCCGGCTTCCTGGCCGGCCTTTTCGTCCAGCACCATTTGCCGGAAGCGCTCCTGGTTGTCCAGGCGCACGGTGAGCAGCACATCGCGCAGGATGGCGAGCAGATCATCCCACTGCGCACGCATGGCTTTGCCGCGCAGGAACAGCCAGGACAGGCTGCCGGACTGATGCTGGCGCATTGAGATGAAGGAAGTGGCGCGTATGCCGCCGGTTTTGCAGCCGATGCGCTGCAGCAGTTTGACGAAATCCGCCTGCTCGGTGCCCATCTCCAGCAGGGCACGGCTGAACAGGGAGACGTAGGGCAGCAGGTGCGGCGGCAGCAGGTGGAGATTGAAGCCGAGATCGAAATAGATGATGCCGTTGGTGAACAGCTCATGATAGAGCACCGGGGTGCCGTGATAGGCGAGCGTGACCTGGGGAATCGTGCGAATCTTGCGGTCGAGGTCCTCCCGCTGCAAGACGGGCAGTTTGGCCAGCTCTTCGGGCGGGTCGGGGGTTTCCTGGCGGCGTTTGAGTTCGGCGGCCTGTGCGATGATGCCTTCCATCTCGGCCGCGGACAGTTGCGCCTGGATTGCCGCCAGACGCTCCCGCTCCGCCGCTTCCTCCTGCTCTGCCAGCCCCGCTTGCGGTTGCAGCAGCACGGTGCTGCGGTGGGCATTGTCGAGCAAATGGCGTTGCACCAGCTCCTCGAAGAAGCGCGGATGGGCGGCGAGTTTGGCCTTGATCGCCGCCAGCGGGGCTTCGAAACCGAGCGGCGCGAGCGGGTCGCCGTCATAAAGCCAGGTGGTCAGCGCGCTCAACATCACCACCAGCCCGCGGGGATAGGAGCCGGTGTTTTTTTCGCGCAGATGGAACTCGATGGTGTTGAGCGCGGCCGCGATGGTGCCGGAATCGAAGCCCTCGCGCACCAGGCGTTGCAGCGTGGCCAGGATCAGTTCCTCCACCTTGTCGGCATCGGCGGGGGCGATGCCTTTCAAACCGGTGGAGAAGTACATCTCACGCAGCTCGGCCTCCAGGCCGGCGCCGGCAATATCCTCACCGAGGCCGGAATCGATCAGCGCCTTGTACAACGGTGCCGCGGGCGTGCCGATCAGCGCATGGGCAAGAATGCTGAGCGCCAGCGTGGTTTCCGGATCTTTGTTGTCGGTGAGCAGCCAGTTCACCGTCACCATGCCTTTGCGGCCGGTGCCGGTTTCCTGCCCGGCATCATAGACATGCACCGCGCGCCGCGGCGCCTGCCAGCGCGCCGGCGGCGGGATTTCCGAAGCGACGGGTTTGTACTCGAAGTCCTTGAGATATTCATTTATCAGGCGCAGGCGCTCGGGCGTGGGGTCATCGCCATAGAAAAAAATGCGCGCGTTGGAGGGATGATAGTAGGTTTCATGAAAGGCCTTGAACTGCGCGTAGGTCAGCGCGGGAATGTGGCGCGGATGGCCGCCGGAATCCAGGCCGTAGACATGGCCGGGAAAAAGCGACTGCTGCGTGTACTCTGCCAACAGGCGCTCGGGCGAGGCATAGCTGCCCTTCATTTCATTGAAGACCACGCCCTTGTAGTGCAGCGTGCCGTTTTCCACTTCATAGTGCCAGCCCTCCTGCTGCAGCGTCTGTGGCGGAATGAGCGGATAAAAAACCGCATCAAGATAAACTTCGATGAGATTGTAGAAGTCCTTTAAATTCTGGCTCGCCACCGGATAGCAGGTTTTGTCGGGATAGGTGAAGGCATTGAGGAAGGTATTGAGCGAGCCCTTTACCAGTTCGACGAACGGCTCTTTCACGCGATATTTGCGCGAGCCGCACAGCACGGCATGCTCCAGGATGTGGGCGACGCCGGTGGCATCCGGCGGCGGGGTGCGAAAGGTGATGCCGAAGACTTTGTTCTCATCGTCATTTTCGAGCGCGAGCAATTGCGCGCCGGTTTTGACATGGCGGAACAGCAGGGCGCGTGATTTCAATTCGGGAATCTCCTGTTCCCGCAGCAACTCGAAGCCATGCATCGTGGTCATGCTTTCCTCTTGTGAAAAGGGACGGCGAATATTCGACTGGTCGAAAACGGAGGCCGCCGCAGCCGGGGCAGGCGATGCCGGCGCGGCACACCACCGGCCGGTTAATCTAACAAGTTTCCGGCAAATTCCAAGCGTGGTGAAGAGGATGGAAATATCCGAAAGTAGCCCCGGCAGCCGTTTTACATTTGTCGGAAAAAGCGCGGCGAATTTTCGCGACCTTGCGAAAGCGGCGCCATGCGGCGGCCGCGCATGCCTCCCACCAAACTTTTGTTAATTCGACGACACCCCGCCAGCGCCGGGCCTCATCCGCCCGGCGATTTTCCGGCATGACGTTTGTCCCACGCCGGCAGCGACGGACTCGGTTTTATCCGGAGAGCGAAAAATGCTGAAGACGGTGCAGCCGGTGCGTGAGAACACTGCCTCAGGGCCGCAGGTGCCACGCCGAAAAATTCCCCCGGAAGCGCGACGCCTGCTCCGCGCCCCCGCCCAACTCGGCTTGCGGGCGCGCTGGTGGTGGCGCTTGCGGTATGATTCCCAGTTCCTGCGGCGGCACTTGCAAATTGCCTTTGCCGCGCTGGTCATTTGGATCGGCGTGGAATTCGTGCTCTTCGTGCGCTGGCTGGAAAGCGGCGGTGTGGGGCCGGCGCCGGAACGACCACCCGGAGTGGAAGGCTTCCTGCCGTTGAGCGGTTTGATCTCGCTCAAACACTGGTGGCTCACCGGCAGCGTCAATCTGATTCATCCGGCGGCGCTGTTCATCCTGCTTGCCATTCTCACGCTGGGCGTGCTGTTGCAGAAATCATTCTGTGGCTGGCTCTGCCCGATTGGCCTGCTCTCCGAACTGCACTGGAAGCTGGGCCGCCGGCTGTTCGGCGGCAATCTGCGCGTGCCGAAGTGGCTGGACTGGCCGCTGCGCGCGCTCAAATACCTGCTGCTCGGTTTCTTTCTTTATGCCATTTTTTGGCAGATGGATTTGCCCGCGCTCACCGCCTTCATCAACAGCCCCTACAATCAAGTGGCGGATATCAAGATGCTCTATTTTTTCGAGCATATTGACCGCACGACGTTGCGGATCATCGGGGTGATCGCGCTGCTGTCACTGCCCGTCAAAAATTTTTGGTGCCGCTATTTGTGCCCCTACGGCGCGCTGCTCGGTGCCGGCAGTCTGCTCAGTCCGGTCAAAATCACCCGCAATCCGGAACGCTGCATTGATTGCAGCCTGTGCACCAAAGCCTGCCCGGCGAACATCAAAGTCCATCAGGTGAAGCGCGTGTATTCCGACGAGTGCATGGCCTGCCTGGCCTGCGCCCGCGTGTGCCCGGTGAAAGACACGCTCGATTTGTGCACCATTGTGCGCGGGCAGCGGGTGCCGGCCCCGGTGCTGGCCGCGCTGATCACAGGCCTGTTCGTTGCCGTCACCGGCGCCGCCATGCTGGCCGGCCTCTGGCAAAACTCGATCAGTCACACAGAATATTTGCGGCACCTGCCGCGCATCGAGTCCTACGGACATCCGGGAAGGTAGTGGGCCCGCTTCCCCCGACCCAACTCCCCGGGCGGGAAAAGTGCGTGACGACAAGCCGCTGTTGGTGTGCGCACGCCCGCGGACATCGAATCCTCTGCCCGCCCGCCTTCAATCAGCTTTTCCCATTTGAACCGGTCAAGACCACGCTGCGGCATGCGCTGCAGCCCGGTGAGGAGTTTGCGGTCACCTGCGGTGCAGTGGAAACATGATTTGCCCTCCCGTCCTCTGTCCGATTCTCCCGCGAAAACGAACTCCCACGAAAAAAGCCAAGGCGTGGGAGGTCACTTTGCAGTGCCTGAAATTTGCATCCAGATTGATCTCCTCCGCGAGGGACGCTGCTTTGATCGCGACAGCCAGCCACCCAAGGGGTGGTATATAAAAAATTTTGCGGGCAACGTTGCTGTTAACTCCGGTAGGAGTGAACTGTTTTTTAAGTGAAGCGGCATCTCGCATTTCCCAAAACTCCGTCAGGAGTGACCTGCCTGGCCCTCCTTGAAAAGACCGCGCCAGATCATGGGAAATTTGACAGGCCACTCCTGACGGAGTTTTGTGGGCACGCCATCCCTTTCGGGCAACAGCAAGCCAACATGCAAAATTCAGGAAACAACAGGGTGTTTCCGGCAAGGTCGCCGGGCCTGCCGGCCAACATGCCTCCCCAACACCAAGTTTTTCCCGAGAAGAAATTTGACAAACGAGGCCGGTTTTCGTATCTTTGCCGCCGTTCTGGCGCCCGCACCGCCGTTTTCCTTACTGCTTTTCATTCAACAGAAAAAGGGTTGCTCATGGCAAAGATAGACATGGTGATGCCGCAAATGGGCGAGAGCATCGCCGAAGGCACGATCCTCAAGTGGCTCAAGAACGTCGGCGACAAAGTCGAGCGCGACGAAACCATTCTTGAAATCAGCACCGACAAAGTCGATTCGGAAATACCCGCACCCGCCGCGGGGGTGCTCACGAAAATTCTCGTGGAAGAGGGCAAAACCGTGGCGGTGGGCACCCCCATCGCTGTGATCGAGACCGATGTCACTGCCGCCGCCGAGGGCAATGGCAGGGCGGCACAACCCGCGGCAGCGGCACCGGCCACGCCGGCGGCAGCAGTGACCGCAGAAGCGCCGGTCTCCGTGCCCGCAGCCGGCGGCGAAGTGATGCGTGAAGGCAGGCGCTTTTATTCGCCGCTGGTGCGCGAGATCGCCAGACAGGAAAACCTCACGATGGCGGAATTGGAGGCGATTCCCGGCTCCGGAGAGGGCGGTCGCGTCACCAAGAGGGACATACTCGCTTATCTGGAACAGCGCAAGGCCAGGCCTGCGGCACCCGCACCGCCTGCTGCGGTCACGCCCGCGAAACCTGCAGCGCCGGCCCCCGCCCCTGTCGTGGTGACCGCGAAACCGGCGGCGCCGGTGGCGGCTCCCGCGCCGGTCACGCTGCCTCAGGATCAGGAGCGCGTCGAGATCGTGCCGATGGACAACATGCGCCGCCGCATCGCCGAGCACATGGTGATGAGCAAGCAAACCTCGCCGCATGTGTATTCGGTTTCGGTGTGCGATCTCACCCGCATCGTGAAGTATCGCGAGCGCGTCAAAAACGAATTCGAGCAGCGCGAAGGCACCAAGCTCACCTACACACCCTTCTTCCTGGCGGCCTGCGTGCGTGCCATCCGGGAATTTCCATTGATCAATGCCAGCATCGAGGGTACCAACATCATCATCAAGAAGGCGATCAATCTCGGGGTGGCGGTGGCGCTGGACAACGGCCTGATCGTGCCGGTGATCAAGAACGCCGATGCGCTCAACCTGGTGGGGCTGGCGCGCGCCACCAACGACCTCGCGCAGCGCGCCCGCCACAAACAATTGAAACCCGATGAAGTGCAGGGCGGCACCTTCAGCGTCACCAACATGGGCAGCTTCGGCAACCTGTTCGGCATCCCGGTGATCAACCAGCCGCAGGTCGCGATTCTCGGCATCGGTGCGATTCGCAAAACGCCGGTGGTGGTCGGTGACGGCATCGCCATTCGCGACATCGTCTACCTGTCGCTCTCTTATGATCACCGCCTGATCGACGGCGCCTATGGCGGGCAATTCCTGCAGCGCATCGTCGAACATCTGGAAGCATTCGAGCTGCCGCAATGAGCACCGTTCTCCCCCTTCTCGACTCCGGCATGCGCCCGCCGCTGCGGGTGACGCCGCGACCGGCATGGCTGAAGGTCAAAATCCCGGGTGGCGAAGGCTATCACGAGATCAAGCAGCTCGTTGACCGGCACCGCCTGCACACGGTCTGTGAAGAGGCGCGCTGCCCGAACATCGCGGAGTGCTGGAGCCGGCGCAGTGCGACGTTCATGATTCTCGGCGACATCTGCACGCGCAGTTGCGGTTTTTGTGCGGTGAAGACCGGCCGGCCCGCCGGGCTGGACTGGGATGAGCCGCGCCGGGTCGCCGAAGCCGTGGCATGCCTCAATCTGCGCCATGCCGTCATCACCTCGGTCAATCGCGACGAATTGCCCGACGGCGGCGCCGCCCTGTTCGCGGCCACCATTCGCGCGGTGCGCGCCCGCGTGCCCGGCTGCAGCATCGAGGTGTTGATTCCCGATTTCAAGGGCAATCAGGCCGCGCTGCACACCGTGCTGGAGGCCGGGCCCGAGATTCTCAATCACAATGTCGAAACCATTGCGCGGTTGTATCGCCGCGTGCGGCCGCAGGCGAATTACCGCCAGTCGCTGGAATTGTTGCAGCGCGCAAAAAAAGCGGGCGCCGTGACCAAATCAGGTTTCATGCTCGGCCTGGGCGAGACCCTCGCGGAGGCCAAAGCCCTGCTGGTGGATTTGCACGCCACCGGGCTGGACATCGCGACCATTGGCCAATATTTGCAGCCCACCCCCGCTCATGTGCCGGTCGCGCGTTTTGTGCCGCCGGCAGAGTTCCAGGAGTTGAAGGAATACGGCCTGGCGCTCGGCCTGCGCCATGTGGAGTCCGGGCCGCTGGTGCGCAGCTCGTATCATGCCGATGAACAAGCGCAGCCGGTGAGAGCTCGCTGAACCGATTCTCGCGATGGCGAAAGGGGAGGTGACCATGTCAGAACAAAGGGGAGAGATTCCCGCCGTGTGACGCTTGCGGCGGCGGGCGCGCGGGCAGAAGTCGCGTGGATTTGCCTGCGGGTTGTGGTGTGCGGGAAGCCGACGCGGTGCCAGCTTGCCGTCCAGATACAAGTCAGGCCGGCCGGCACTGCAAAATCATCTTCACGGATGGTGATGGCTTTTCCTGTGTCATTGTCCATGCCCGGCCGGGCATTCACTACAACGTTAAGTTGGCCCCTCCACCTCCAAATGCCATTCTGTAAGAATTTTTGAGTGCTTGGGATAATGTCAGAATAAGTTTCAATCCCAGTCCTGAGGAAGATTTTTGCGGAATGACAGTTTTGCGTTGTGGAGTGGATTTGAACGCAACGTTGTATGGATGGATTCCCTGTGCGCAGTTGCCTTCAGGCACCAACCCTGAAGGGGCTGCTGCGACAGTCATTCGCCAGGCTGTTTCGTGACGGCAAAGGACTGGGCTGTGGCACGCTGTCGCCGGGCAGGCCTGCGGCGGGCGGGATGATGACCGTGTGAGTTGGCGCCATTCAGCGCAGCCGGCCGCTATTCGAATGTATAGTTGCTCACCGTCCAGCGGCCGTCGGCGAGGGTGGTGTTGATGAGAATGTCGCGCTGCATCTTGCCGCTCCCCTGGCGCGGCTCGATGGTGATTTGAAAAACGAACGAGACGTGCCGGGCATCATCATCGGTGCGCGCCATCATTTCATAGTCCAGGAACGGCTTCAAGCGGTGAAACTCTTGTTCGCCCTCCTCGAAGACCCGCGCGCCACCCTTGAGTGATTCGATCTCGCGGCGCAGCTTGTCGGCCGCCAGACCGCTGGCAATTTCCAGCGCGTGGGTTTGGTTGAGTTCGATGAGATAGCGATAGCAGAAAGCCTCGGCAATCTCGCGGGGATCATTGCCCGGCCCGCAGGCAGCCAGCAGTATCGCGAGGCCGGCCCAGACGGGCCACATTTTTTTTCGCATTTTTCCCTCGGCGTTGCGACCAGCGTTTTTTGATTTTGCCCACTACATGACCGCCACAAGCCCGGGCCGCCGCAGGCAATTACGCTCCAGGCGTTGTCAGTGACTGGCCGTTGCGCCGGCCAAAATAGGGCGGCAGGCCGGGAATGTCAAGCGAAAACCTGCTTGACATTCCAGCAGACAGGGCTTATATTGGCCGACCTTTTGAGCCCCACAAGAACGCAATGGAGGTCAATGTGAAAAAATTCATCTTTGCCGGTGTGGCCATTCCTGCCATGATATTCGCGGGTTTTCTGCTGCTGCCGCAACAGGGCGTGGTGCAGAGCGCGGTGATTCCGGTGTCGGGCATGACGTGTGAGGGTTGCGCCGCGAAGATCACGCAGGCGCTCGAGAAACTCAACGGTGTCAAGGCGGTGGCAGTGAGCCTCGCCAAACGGCAAGCCAGCGTGCAATTCGACGCGGCAGTGATTTCGGAAGCCGCGATCGCGGCGGCGATTACGAAGCTGGGTTATCAGATCGGGACTGCCGGTGCCGGGACGCCGCCGGCCGGCTGTGAAAGCGAGGGCAAGGAGGCCAGTGGCGGATGCTGCACCGCCAAAGCCAGGCCCTCCAGTACCTGATGCGTGACACAAGTTGTTGATGAATTGGAGCCCCGCCTCGAAAGAACGCTGTGCTGTTGGCAGCGGGGATGAAGTGGCGGGGCTTCGTTTTGAATGGATGCCGCGGTTATCTTTTTGACCATGCGACTGAAACTCGTGGCCAGCCTGCTGATCAGCGTGCTCTTCACCTGTCTCGCTTTTCGTGGAATCGATTTTGCGGTGATGTGGCGCACGCTGCGACAGGCCAACTATTGGCTGTTGGCGCCGACCGTGCTGCTGATGTATGTCAGTTTGTGTTTGCGCGCCGTGCGCTGGGGCTATTTCATGAAGCCGATCAGGACGGTGGCGGTCAGGCAGTTGTTCGCAGCGATGATGATCGGCTACTATGGCAACAATGTCTTCCCTTTTCGCCTGGGGGAGGTGTTGCGGGCCTACGCGATCGGCAAGTCCGCGGGCGTGTCGCGCATGGCCTCCTTCGCAACCATCTTTGTCGAGCGCATCGTGGATGTCATTTCCCTGCTGCTGCTGCTGGGGGTCTCGCTGTTGTTTCACGATTATCCCGCCTGGATCGAACGCGGTGGCGCGCTGCTGCTCGCCGTCACGGTGGTTTGCACCGTGTTCATTGTTTTCCTGATGGAGCGCACCGAAAAGACGCTCGCTTTCGTCACCCGGCTCATGCGCTTTTTCCCAGTGAAGGTGCAGGCGGCCGTGCGCGGGCTGCTCGCCTCGTTTCTCGAGGGTTTTGGCGTGTTCAAACGAACAGAGCATTATTGGTCGGTGGTGTGGCAGTCGCTCGCCATTTGGCTGTGTTATGCCGCGATCGTGTTCGTGACGCTCGAGGCTTTCGATCTTAACCGCCAATATCAAATGCCGCCCGGTGCCAGTCTGGTGATTTTGGTGATGACCAGTATTGCGATCATGGTACCGGCCGCCCCCGGCTACGTCGGTTCGTTTCACTGGGTCTGCCAGCAGGCGCTGGTGCTCTTTGGGGTCTCCGCCAGTGAGTCGCTCGGGTTCGCCGTGGTCTCCCACGTGGTGAATTTCATTCCGATTACGCTGCTGGGCTTTTACTACTACTATCGCCAGCATTTGCATCTGCACGAAGCGGTTGCCCGGACCCCACTCGATCCCGTCGCTCCCGACAACGCCATGCCGCCCTGCCAGCCGGCAACCCACAATGCGGATCGCCAGCCGCAGTTCGAAGAGAATGTAACCCGAACGTGACATGTTTTTTGCCGATCAATCCCGCCCTGTTGTGCTGGTCACACTTGCCATCTTTTTGCAGGTGCTGCTGGCGGCGCTGGACACCACCATCGTCAGTACGGCCATGCCCACCGTGGTCGCCGCACTTGGCGGGTTGCACTTGTATAGCAGCGTGTTTTCGGTCTACATGATTGCCAGCACCATCGCCACCCCCATCGCCGGCAAGCTCTCCGATCAATTCAACCGCAAGCGGATGTATCTCGCGAGCCTCTTCGCTTTTTTGGTGACTTCGATGCTGTGCGGCGCGGCGCCCGGCATGATTTGGCTCATTGTCGGCCGCGCCCTGCAGGGTCTGGCCGGCGGCACCATGTTCGCCATTTCCCTGAGCCTGGTCGCCGTGCTCTATGCCCCACATGAACGCGGCCGGATTCAGGGCATCATCAGTTCATTGTGGGCGATCGCCAGCATGATCGGCCCGCCACTCGGCGGCTACGTGGTGCAGCATCTTTCCTGGCGCTGGGCTTTTTATCTCAATCTGCCGGTTGGCATCCTGGCGATGGTCTTCGTCCATCGTTTTTTGCGCGAACCCGCCCTCGCAGGCAAGCAGACTACCATCGATTATGCCGGCGCCGCCCTGCTCACCACCGTGGTGGCAGGCGTGATGGTGGTGTCGAACAACCTGCAGGTTTTCTCCCGCCTGGCGTTGCTGTTGGTTGGCGCGCTGCTGGTGTTGCTGCTGCTCGTGCTTCTGCACATAGAACGGCGTGCAGCCGCACCCATCCTGCCACTCGCCTTGTTGCGCCAGCGCGAGATAGCGGCCGCCAATCTCACCACGTTCCTCACCAGTGTCTGTACTTTCGGCTTCATAGTCTTTGCTCCGCTGTTTGTGCAGGGCGTGTTGTCGGGCACTGCCACGCAGGCGGGATTGGTGCTGATTCCGCTCAGCATTGGCTGGGGCGGCGGGAGTTTCCTCTCCGCGCACTTTTTGAACCGGCTGGGTTACCGGCCGGTGGCCGTGCTGGGTGCGGTGCTCATGCTCATCGGCTTCGGCTACCTGAACTTCACCACCCACATGCCCGCGTTGGCCGGGATCGCTGCGGTCGGTTGTTTGATCGGGATCGGCATGGGGTTGGCCACCAATGTCGTCACCGTGGCGGTGCAGAACAGTGCGCCATCGGAACATCTCGGCGCCGCCACCTCGTCAACGATTTTCGCGCGTGCGCTCGGCGGCGCGCTCGGGGTCAGCATTCTGGGCGCGATTCTGGCCGGCCGCGTGGCGGCGTTGCTTGGTGACACGACGGCCGGTGGCGTCAATGACGGGCTGGCGGAGATTCGCACCCTGTTGTTGCCGGAAACGCGCGCCCAGCTTCCGCCGCAAGCATATGCACATTTGCAGCTCGGCCTGGCGGCGGGCCTGCACGCTGTGTTCGCTGCTTGTGCGGTGCTGACGCTGGCGGCCTTCTTCGTGAGCTTGCGCGTTTCGACGCAACGGCCGTACACAGACAGCAAGACCCTCCCGGCAACTGTTCGCTGATCGGCATCATGCGAGTTCTGCTCCTTTTCATCGATGGCCTCGGCCTCGGCGAGCGCGACCCGCAAAAAAATCCACTGGCGCGCTATGCCTCGCGCTGGCTGCAAATCTTTACCGATGAGCCCGCAACGCGGCTGCCCGGCGGTGGCATCGTCGTGCCCACGCATGTCGATATGGGCATAGCCGGCCTGCCGCAAAGCGCCACCGGGCAGACCGCACTGTTTACCGGCCGCAATGCCGCCGCCGCAGTGGGCCACCACGTTTCCGGGCTGCCCACACCAACCCTGCGCCGCCTGCTGGACGAAGCGAGTCTCTTCAAAACGGTGGCCGCGCAGGGCAGGCGCGGCGTGTTTGCCAATGCCCTTTCACACGAATACTTCGAGCGCCGGGGCGAGCATATCTCCGCCAGCACGCGGGCATTGCTCGCCGGTGGTTTTCCCTGGCTGAGCCAGGAGGACCTGTGCGCCGGCCGCGCTGTGTCGCACGATCTCACCAACCAATTCCTGCGCGAGCTGGGTGCTCACGTGCCGCTGCGCACGCCCGCCGAAAGCGCGCGCATTCTCGCCACTCTCGCCCAGCAAAATGATTTCACCCTGTTTGAATTCTTCCTGACCGATGTGGTGGGCCACAGCCGCGACTTCGAAGAGGCCCGGCGGGTGGTCGAACATCTGGACGTGCTGCTGGAGACGGTGCTCGCCACCATCGATCCCGCCGAAACGATTGTCGCGCTCACCAGCGATCATGGCAACTTCGAAGATCTCTCCGTGAAAACACACACCCTGAATCTCGTGCCCACCATCTTTTGGCACGTCCCCCCCGCGTTTCCCCTGCCCGCCACGCTGCGTATCGAGGCCATCGCCCCGCTGTTGTGCGAGTTGCTCGCCCTGTGATGGCGGCCGTGCGGCTCATTGCCTTGATGATCCAGCATGCAAAAAAATATGATCTCTGTAAATCAGGGCTTGACTTATTGTATGTCATTTTTATATTCTACATCCCTTTTCAAGTATTGCTTTGACAAAAAACGGCACCCCCCGCCGTTGTCGTTGGTCCCGGCAAGACGGGTCGGGAATCGTTCTTGCGATTTTCAACTTTCAACTTTGAACACTCTGCAATAATCCAGGATCGAATTGCCGGCCTTGACATTCCAGGAACCAAGCCGCTGATCAAGCCCGGCTGTTGCCGCAAAAGGATCACACAAGTTGCCATAAATGCCTTGTTCGCTGCAATGGCAAAAATATTGCGCGACTCCAATATGTGGCCGTTGGCACGATCGCTCAATCAGCCTGATGAATTTTGCCCGCAGCTCACGGGTCAACGACCCGTGCTTCAAAGGGTCACGCGGCCGCATGGAACCCCGGTAATGGGCACGATCGGCTCTCAAAACGGTTTGCGGCAGGTTCATACCTCATGCAATCACCATCAACGCAATAAAAATTGCCGGATTTGTTCAACCAATTTCCAGTAAATTATCTGTCCGAAAACACTGCCGTTCCGCTGTCTCTTGTTGAATCGAAGCGCTCTTCGATGTGACACGTCCCCTTGAGAGGCAGTGAGGTGGCTTTTTTAGCTCTGCACAGGTACCCCGTAAATTTCCTCTGTCTTTGTCTTTGTTTTTTTCTGATTCTGATTCATTCTGAGCGAGTGCACTGTTGCTTTGATTGTACCAGCCCTGTCCCGGCATGTCATTCTGCAAGGATGCCATCGCAGGGATTTGCTTTTCAAGGGAACAGACCATTCGACAGTCCCGGCGAGTAATTTTTAATTTATATATCAAAGAGGAGGAAACATTTATGCGATACCGGCTGTTGTGGATGTGGGGCTTGTTTTGTGCCCAATTGCTGTTCGCACAGCCAGCCACCAATTCCGATCCGCCACCGAATGACGGAGGGATGGCTGCCGGTGAAGATGGCGAAGAGCGGGATATAAAGACGGAGGCCAGAAAGCTGGCGGAAGCGGCTGCGGCAGTGGCGCGAGGGGAGGCCGTCTACCGGCGTGCCTGTGAGGCGTGTCACGGCGCGAATGGGGATGGCAATGGGCCGGCTGCGAGAGCCTTGGATCCCCGTCCCCGGGATTTTACCCGGGGTTCGTTCAAGTTCCGCTCCACCCCGACAGGTAATCTGCCCACTGATGACGATCTCTTCAAATCCATCTCCGCGGGAATTCCCCGCACTGCCATGCCCGCGTGGAGAGGCCTGCTGACCGAGCGGGAACGTTGGGATGTCATTGCCTACCTCAAAACCTTTTCCGACAAATTTGAAAAATGGGGAGCGGGTGAGCCCCTCACCATACCCGCCGAACCCCAGGCCACGCAAGAGAGCATATTTGAAGGCAGGCAAATCTTCAAGATCATGGAGTGCTGGGCTTGCCATGGGCAGAAGGGGCGTGGCGATGGACCCTCGGCGTCAACCCTCAAGGATGATTGGGGCCATCGCATCAAGCCGTTCGATTTTACCATTGGCAGCTACAAGGCCGGCAGCGAAAACGCCGATGTCTACAAAACGTTCAACACGGGGTTGAACGGCACCCCGATGCCCTCCTATCACGATGACTTCCTTTATCCCAGAGAGGGTGTGGATGATTTCTCCCGCTATCAGAAATACTATTCTCAGGAAGAAATCAACGAGCTGGCCGGTTACATGAAAACACTGCCGAGCGCCACGGAGCTGGAAGCGATGTCGGAAGCGGATCGCGAGGCGCTGGCGAACAAGCGGCGTTGGGCGTTGGTACATTTCGTCAAGTCGCTCTCGCGCAAGAAGGGCCTTTTTCACACCCTCTTCCTGGAAAACACGGACCAAACTCGCTGAGGTGGGTGCACCATGAAACTGCTGAATTTTCCCGCTGTCGCCCTCGCTTGTGCCATTGCGGTTGCGATGGTCTCGTGCGCCGGGGATGGCAGCACCTTGGATCGTTTTGGCAATCCGCTCGGCCCTCCCAAAATACTGATCAGTCCCAGCCCCATCAACATCTCCGTGGACAAGGGCAAAGTCGCCAACCTTGAGCTGACCATCAAAAATGTCGGCGGTTTTGACTTGACCATTACGCAGATCGAAGCAGAAGCGGCGTGGATACGCGTCGAGCCGCTGGCCGCTGCGATCAAACTGGCCGCCGGGGATTCGGTGTTGTTGCCGGTAGCCATCGGTCAAACCAGTCTGAATGCCGGCACCTTTTTCGGAGGCATCAGGGTTTCCAGCAATGACGAGGAAACCCCGGTTTTCAATCTTGCGATCACCCTGAATATCACAGAGGAAGTTTTGCCTTTCGAGCCGACGCTGGCAAACATCCAGCGCTTCGTCTTCAGCCCCATCTGTGTGGAATGTCATTCCGGCGCGAAAGCCCCGAAAGGGTTGAAATTGGAAGCAGACGATGCCTATAAAAGCCTGGTGAATGTGCCGAGCGTCGAGAAACCCGAGTATTTGCGCGTGAAACCGTTCGACCCGGACAACAGCTACCTCGTGAGAAAGCTCGAGGGGGGCCCGGACATCGCGGACAAGCGCATGCCTTTGGACCGGCCGCCCCTGCCGCGTGAACAGATTCGGGTCATTCGGCGGTGGATTGCGGGCGGGGCACTAAAGGAATGAAAGGGGCGAGGAAGTGCAGGGAGGATCGAGGCAACGGCAGCCCCTCAACTATGAGGAAGGCGTTGGGTGCGAGTTCGGTGAACCCCGCAACGCCGTGTTCATAATGCGGGTTGACCGCCGCGTCAGGTGCTTCAAGCAAAGTGCCGGCACCATGACCGGGGGTTGGCTGGACTCGTGCAAAGCAGATGGTTCAATCGGGAGCAGCAAAATGCAAAAAAAAACTCTCTCGCCTGCCGGTATCCCCCTCATGCTCCTGACCTGGCTTTGGGCATGCACAACCGCGTTCGCCGAGCCCTATCTGGCGGTGCGCACGGGCTTCAAGTGCAGCCAATGCCATGTCAATATGAGCGGCGGTGGCAAGCGCACGGAGTTTGGGGTGATCTACACCCAGACTTTTTTGCCCTGGAAGCAAGTTCGAACCCAGTCGCAAAAATCCTTTTTCAACGGCCACGTCAATGATCAGATTTCCTTCGGGATGAATCTGCGCGTGGTCAACCAGACCACCTTCGGCGTCGACCGGCCGCGGCGGTCTTACCAGCGCGACAATTCCCTGGACATCACCGAAGGCAATCTCTATCTGCAAATGGAGGTCATCAAGGATTTGTTGAGTATTTACCTGGACGAAACGATCACGCCCGGCAGTGCCAGCAACCGGGAATCGTTCGTCCTGGTCAAAAATCTACCGTTGAACGCCTACCTGAAAGCCGGGCGCTTGTTGTTGCCCTACGGCTTGCGTCTGTTGGATGATGATTCTTTCATCCGGCAGAAAACCGGCTTCAACTATGACAATCAGGATTTGGGTGCGGAGATTGGCTTCGAGCCCGGCCCCTTCTCCCTGAGTGTCGCCGGCAGCAACGGCACCCAGGGTGGTGCGGAGGTCAATTTGGATAAACAGTTCTCCGCCGTGGGTTCGGTGGTGTTGCGGCACCTGCGCGTCGGCGGCTCGTTTTCGAGGAATCGCGTGGCGCAGACGCTCACTTATACCTACGGTGGTTTCGCCGGACTCAATGTCGGCCGCTTTACCCTGCTGGGCGAGGCGGACATCATTGAAGAGCGGGTCAAAGGTCAGGAGAAGAACCGTGAGAAATTCGGCGATCAACTCGCCGCCTTTGCGGAATTGGATTTCCTGCTGACACAGGGAATCAATCTCAAAACCGCCTATGACTTTTATGATCCCCGCAGAAAACTGAAGGAGGACGAGCGCAACCGCCTCACCGTCGGCCTGGAAGCGTTTCTCACCCAGTTTCTCCAGTTTCGCGGACTCTACCGCTTCGCGGAGAGCGTGCCGCAGAAGCCGCGCGAGCGGGAAGATCAGTTGATTCTGGAAATTCACGCCTTTTTCTAAACGCCCGCGGCGTACTGCACGGCAGTTTGGCTGACCCAATTACGGAGGAATGCGGTTATGAAAAAAGCAGTCTGGTTATGTGGCGCGATCACCGTGCTGGTTTTCTGGCTGGCTTGTGAGGGACCCGAGGGGCCACAAGGCCCGGAGGGCACGAGCGCGCCTTTCATTACGCTCGAGCCCGCAACGCTCAAAGTCAAAGTGGGGGATACGGTGGCACTGAAAGCAACGACCTCGGACCGCCAGGAAACCTACACCTGGGCCACCACCGACGAAAACGTTGCCGCGGTGAACAATGGCCAGGTGACCGGCGTCAGCGAGGGATTGGCCTTTATCACAGTCAAGGGAGACAAGAGCAAGGCTTCCGCCTTTGCCAGCGTCACGGTGACCAGGGCGCTGGCCACGGAAATCAGCTTCAGCCAGCATATTCTGCCGCTCTTCACGTCGCCCAATGCCTGGTATCCCGGCTCGGAAGCCTGCACCTCGTGTCATTTTGCCATCAATGATGAATCCGCGCATCAGATGGATTTGAATAGCTGGGAGGGGCTCATGAAAGGCGCGGATTCCGCGGGGGATCCGCCGGGCGAGTCCCTGTTGGGTGAAAGCAGACCCGGTGCCGGGGATTTCAACTGGGAAAAAAGCAAGCTGCGGGCACGCCTGCGCGACAACCGCATGCCCCAGATGCCCGGTTGGAATTTTCAGCGGGACGAAGCCAATCGCAACGGCCCCGATCTGGAATTTGTCAACGGTCATGCCCGGGTGATCAAACCTCATCGCTACACCAGTTGGGACAACGAAGACAACGTTCCGAACGCTTTGAGCCTGATCGCAGCGTGGGTGAACGCTGGCGCGCCCGACACCGCAACATTCACTTATTTCGGGGTCAATACGCTGGACTTTGAAACCGACGTGCTCCCGCTTTTCACCCAGCACGACATCTGGTTCCCGGGAGCACAAGCCTGCGGCGGGTGTCACTTTGCCAACTCCGTGCATTCGGCGCATGAGATGGACCTGACCACCTACCAGGGTATTCGTAAAGGCGCTGATCCTATTGGCGAGCCCCCGGGCGAATCCATCCTGGGCGAGAGCGCGCCGTTTGCAGGCGACTTCAATTGGAACAAGAGCGAATTGCGCCATCGTCTCCGAGACAACCGCATGCCACCCCCCGCATGGCCTTTCCTGCTCGATGAATCCAATCGCGACGGACCTCTGATCACTCATCCCGTCACCGGGCTTCCTGTTCGCGCTGTCGATTTGATCGGCGAATGGGTCCATGCCGGTGCCAAGAACAATTAGTGCTGCCCCAATATCTTTTCAACCCCAATCGCGCAGGGGTTTCCATACTCGTCAAGTTTGGAATTTGAGTTTCGGAGTGCAAAGCGGAAGCTTTGCACTCCGGCTCAAAAAAACAGCGGCTGTAAAATTCCGGGTAGTATCACCTGAATTTTGCATGTTGGCTTGCTGTTGCCCGGAAGAAATGGTGTGTTCACAGAACTCCGTCAGGAGTGGCGTCTAGAATTTCTCATGTTCTAACCCGGTTTTTTGAGCCGGGCCAAGCAGGTTACTCCTGACTGAGTTTTGGGAAATGCGATACGCCGCTTCACTCAAAACAGTTCACTCCTGCCGGAGTTGACAGCACGTTGGCCCGCAAAATTTTTTATGCACCACCTCTTGGGTGGTTGGCCGTCGCGATCCAAGCGGCGTTTCTCGCGAAGCAGGCCAATCTGGGTGCAAAATTCTGGTACCAATTGGGGGATTCCGGGGATTTTGTGACAACGGCCGAGCTGTTGTGCGGGCAGGCGTTGCAAAGTCGGTGATTTGGGCCGGACACTCATCAAGAAGCGTCGTGCCGCTGGTGTGGCAGCAGCGGGGCATGTCACTCGGCTGCCGCAACTTTAAAAACGCGAGGGAGGTGGTTGACAATATATTCTTTGGGTAGTAACATTGTTTAACCGGGTGATGACCGGCAGTGGCGGGCGGGGATTGGGTTGCCCCAGGAGCAAACAGCCACCTTCAAGCCGGGCTCACGATGACTGCCGCAGAAAGTTGTGCGGTTTTGTTGGGAACAGGGGAGGCCAGGCGGAGCGTCCTCGCAGGGGAATCAAAAGCACACTTCCATGGCACGGTGGTGTTTTTCCGGCACAGATGAAAATGCTTTCTCGCAGACGGCCGCGATTGCCGGTATAGAAGACGCTGTGCTGGTTGGTTGTGCAACCATGATGAGGAGTATCATGACCATGCTTCCCGTAAAAATCTGTGGGATCACCCGGATGGAAGATGCCCTGCTCGCGGTCGAGCTGGGAGCCGCCGCCATCGGGTTCGTCTTCTATCCCAAAAGCTCGCGCTGCACGGATGCGGAAACGGCGCATCATATCGGCCGGCAATTGCCCAGCAGTGTCGCGCGGGTGGGGGTGTTCGTCAATCCGGATCCGGAGACGCTGCACTTCACCGCGGAAGTTGCCGGGCTGACCCACATCCAACTGCACGGTGACGAAAGCCCGTATCTCTGCCGGCACTCGCCGCTGCCGGTGATCAAGAACATGCGCGCGGCCGCGGTTGTGTCCGCCGGTGAATTGCGCAACTTTCCCGCCGCGGCTTTTCTGGTGGATGGCAGCAAGCCCGGCGAGCTGGGTGGGGTGAGTGGCCGCAGCGATTGGGAGTTTTGCGCCAAACTGCGGGAAAGCAAATTCACCGTGCTGGCGGGTGGTCTTTCGGCAGACAACGTCGCGGCAGCGGTTCGTGTGGCCCAGCCCGATGCCATCGATCTTTCCAGCGCGGTGGAAAGCCGTGCGGGCGTGAAAGATCCGGCCAAGCTGCGGCAGTTCTTCACCGCGGTCCGCAAGCTCGACTACAGTGACAGTCGTTTGCCCAGGGGATTTCTTTCACTCATCTGATGCCATTTTGTGATGCAACCATGAAGTTCCCCTCTGCCTGCGGTTTGCTGCTCCTGATCGCCATGGTTTTTCCAGCCAGCGCCCCACAAGCTCAGACTCGTTTTGGTTTGCGCGGAGGATTTTATCTCGATCATGACGCGTTGTTCGTGGGTGCGCAGCTCACCCACCCGGTGGCGCCGCGCTGGCACGCCGTGCCCAATCTTGAACTGGTTCTGGTGGAACGCGGCTCGTTGTTCACGATCAATGGTGATTTCCATCATCGCTTTCGCACGCGCCGGAGCCCGTATTGGCATGCCGGCGGCGGTCTGGGCATCAGCCACCGTTCCTATCGCGATTTCAATGACACCGACATCGGCCTGAACGGCATCTTCGGAGCCGAGTTTGGCCGCGGCAAAACATTGCCGTTCGCGTTCGTCAAACTGTTGCTGTTTGCCGAAAGCGAGTTGGTGATCGGCGGGGGCGTCACTTTTTGAGCGCCCTGTCACCCCAGTGAGCCGGTTTTCTTGCCGCCACGATTATGGGGGGCGTCCAGTTCCACACCGGGAAAGTCAGCGATGAAACTTGCCTTTCGTGAGTATGGCCGTGGCGAAAAGACGCTGGTCATTCTTCACGGCCTGCTCGGTTCCGCGCAGAATTGGCAGCGCGTGGCCAAAGAGCTCGGTGAAAAGCACCGGATCCTGGTGGTTGATCAGCGCAATCACGGTGAGTCGCCGCATCACCCCGATCACAGCTTTGCCGCACTGCGGGATGACCTCGGGGAGTTTTTTGATCAGCAGGGATTGCAGCAGGCTTATCTTTTGGGGCATTCGATGGGCGGGGTGGCAGCGATGGAATTTGCTTTTCACCACCCCGGGCGCCTGCAGGGATTGATTGTTGAAGATATTGCGCCGCGGCCCTATCACAGCCAGGCGGCCGCCATTTTGGAGGCATTGTCAAGCATAAAGCTGGAAGGCCTGACTGCGCGCCAGCAAGTCGATGCCCTGCTGACGCCACACCTCCCCAATCCGGTCATCCGCCAATTCGTGTTGACCAATCTCGTGCGCAGCGCGGACAACACGTTCGTGTGGCGGGTCAATCTTGCGACACTGCGCGCCTTTCAGCGGGAAATGGCTTCCTATACTGCTGCCCCCACTGCGCGCTTCACCGGCGAAACCCTTTTTCTGGGCGGTGGCGACTCCCAGTATCATCTCGATCACGATGAATCCCTCCTGCTCTCCCATTTCCCCAACAGTCACTTGCTCATGATTCCCGGTGCCGGCCATTGGATTCATTTCGATGCCCGGCCGGCATTCGTCAGCGCAGTTGCGCGCTTCCTGGATCACGGTCTGGCGGCTTTTCGTCGTGTTGCGCCATGAGGGCGAATGTTGCGCGGCGTGAACAGGGGCAAGCGCTTCCGCCGGTCAGACTTTCCGCGGTTCGCGCCTGAGACAAATCAAAACCACACCGGCGAGGATCATCGCCAGACTGATTATTTGTGCGAGCGTCATCCAGCCGAAGGCGATTTTGGGGGTGCGCCGCCAAAATTCCGTGAGGAAACGTTCGCCGCCCGCGGCAATCAGGTAGAGACCCGACAAGGTGCCCGGCATGAAGCCCTTGCGCCGGACTTTCCAGATGATGGCGAAGGCCGTCAACAGCAGGACAATGTCATAAAGCGGCGTGGGATGCACGCGTTCAGTGGTGGGCACCACGCCCTGCGGAAATGCCATGGCCCAGGGCACGTCCGCAGGCGGGCCGTAATCGCCGTCGCCGGACAGAAAGCACCCCATGCGACCGAAGCTCTGGCCGACGAGCAGTTGCACGGCCACCACATCCACCGTTGTCCAAAACGGCATGTTGTAATGGCGGATGGTCCACATCACTGCGGCGGCACCGCCGAACAAACCGCCATACCACACCAGCCCCGCGCCGTTGAAAACGGTCGCAAAGGACTCAGCCACATTGCGCCAATAGTGAACCACGACCGGCAGTCGTGCGCCGAGATAGGCCAGAAGCAGCGAGAAGATCGCTGTTTGTCTGTTGCACAACGGCGCCGTGCTTTTTTTTGTCTTGCTTGCCGCCAGCCGCCAGAGCCACGGCAGCGTCACGCCGAGCAGGCCACCATGCCAGTTCAAGCCACCGCGCCAAAAGACATCGCCAAGGGGAGTGGCGAATTCATGCCAGTGCTCGATCATGTAGTAGAGGCGCGCGCCCACAAAGCCACCGATCAGCGCCACGGTGGAAATCGTGACAGCGAGGTCGGGATCAAGACCGAGACGGCGGAATTCGCTGCGCATGAGCAGCGTGCCCGTGAGAAAGCCGAGCATCGCCATCACGCCGAAGCTGTGAATGGCAACCGGGCCGAGGCTGAAGAGATCCGGATACATAGGCTAGTGGAGGAGGGAAGCGCCGGGCTTTTGCCACAGGGAGGCGGGTGAAGACGCGCCGGTTTTGCGATGGCCGTAGCGCGTGGCAAGCAACTCGATCACATGCGGCACTTCATGCACCTGCAGGAGTTGATGGATTTCCCGGCGCACCTGAAACGCGCCATTTTTCATGTCACAATCGCAGACTTCCAGCCCGTCGTTGCAGGACCCGCAGGGGCAGAGAAATTGAGAGGCGACTTCGTAGACCAGCGGATATTGCGCGGCCAGTACCTCGCCGCGCAGACTGGGATCAAAATTCCCGTGCACCTGCTTCGATGATGTCGGCCGGGTGGCAAAGTACATCAACAGCGCGCCGACGGCGATGCCCGCGGACAACAAAACCGCGCCGAAAAACCGGGAGCGTGAATTGGCCGGCGCGACCGCGGCAGATTTTGAGCGGGGGAAGAGAGGGGCGCCACAGGCATCGCAATACCTGGCACGCCGGATCACACGATGGCCGCAAGACGAGCATTTCATGGCAGGCTTCAGACCTCTGGCATTTATCGTTGCAGTATGGCACTCCCAATGCAGCCTTTGGCAGCAAGCAATTGATACCACGCGCAGTCGCTAGGGTGCCAAGTCATCAGAAAGCCAAAAAGGTTCCTTCTTTCTCTTCCTCTCATGGCCCGTTGCCCTCGCGTCTTTAGTTTCAAAGATTTTCGCGGTCGTGGTCATTTTTCGGGGTGCTGCTGTACAAATTACCCGCTCAGCATAGCAAATTCAGAGAACAAATGCAAGCCACGCTCCGGCGGCCGGCATGCCCCCGAGGGCTTGGTGAATGCCCGGCGCCAGACGATGCCGCAAATGGCTTGTCTGATCCGAAAAAATGATGGGCGCGAAAATGCCGCAACGATGACTGCGAAATTCGCCTGTTCGCCGAAGGTGTCACATTCACCCCCCACGATAATGGATTCCCACGAAAACGGCTTTTTTCGTGGGAGTTCTGCTTTCGTGGCATTTTCCATGGGAGTTGTGCTTTCGCGGGAGGCTTTTGGGGGTTGATCTCGACATCGAGAATTGAATCTCTGTCTTGTTATGACCTGAATTTTGCATGCCGGCTTGCCGTTGCTCGGAAGAAATGGCGTATTCACAAAGCGCCGACAGTTATTCCATTCGAAGTCAGGCAAGACTTTTTTCGAATGTCGAGCGGCCCTGATTTGGAAATTCGCCCGTTTGCCGAAGGCAGCACGGCTTCTCTCCGATGAAAATGGCCTCTCACGAAATGGCTTTTTCCGTGGGATTTCTGCTTTCGTGGGCGGGTTGTTTGTGTTTGATCCTGATACGCATGGCTGCATCACTCTTGTGCTGGCTGAATGTTGTATGCCGTTTTGCTGTTGTCCGGAAGAAATGGCTTGTGTGAAGTGCAGCCCCACTGGCTGTAACAGCGCGTTTGCCTGCAAAATTTTTCATGCACCACCCATCGGGTGGTTGGGCGTGGCGGTCAAATGGGCGCTTCTCGCGGAGGGATCAATCTGGATACGATCCGGGAAAAATCGACGGCATGGCAGTTTCGCAGAAATTTGATCACTCGAAAACCTCCCGGGTGCCGGGAGCCTTTTGAAAGCTGAGCGAAGAAGGAACCCAACAAGCAAAGTTGATTCGAATCAAAGGCACCCGGGCGGTGGATTTCTGCAAGCGGCCAAACAGTCATGAAATTTTCTGACCGCAGACGGCTTGTTCGCATGGACAATCCAGTCAGGCCGCGGTGCGCAGGCGCATGCAGGTGGCGGTGGCACATTGGTTCAGTCCGAATTCGGAAGAGCGGCGCACCGCCGCCGGCACATCATCTCGTGGGATGACCTCGAAACCCGCACGCGCAGCCAGGCCGGCAATGGTTGTGGTCAGCAGATAGAAATCCCTGACGCCCGCCTCTTGCGCCTGGGTGAGCAGCTTCTGCCAGAGCATTTTCCCGATCCCTTTGCCGCGCCAGGCCGGTGCCACGGCAAAAGAGCGCAACAAACCGTCGCTGCCGTAACGCTCCAGCGCAAACACGCCGATGAGATGACCATAATGCTCGGCCACGATGGCATGCGTCAGTGCTTCCCGCAAGCCGCCGTCCGGCAAGCCGGTCACTGCCAGCAGCCCGGCAATCGCGTCATAATCTGCGGTCGTGGCAGTCCGCAAATCGACTGCCGGCTGCTCATGCGGCAGTGGCTTGCGACCAACGACTTTCACGCTGGCAATTTTGACCTGCTGCAACAGTTCGGGCCGGGCGGCGATGAGCGCGCCATATCGTGCGTTGAGCTGATCATCGCCGAGCACCAGGCCGCGAATCATGGCTTCATCATAGTCCAGGCGTGTGTCGACACGCACCTCCGTCAACCCCGCCTGGGTGAGCAAGCGCAGATAATCCGCCGTGGGAACAGCCCCGCCCACGCAGCCGCAATAGGATTCCTTGTCGTTTCTGATGAAGTCGGGCAGGGCTTCCGCCACGATATCGCTGATGGCGATGCGGCCGCCGGGTTTGAGCACCCGTTGAATTTCGGAGAAGACTCTGGGCTTGTCCGGGGAGAGATTGATGACGCAATTGGAGATGACCCAGTCGACGCTGTTGTCAGCCACTGGCATGTTCTCGGCTTCCCCCCGGCGAAATTCCACGTTGGTGTACCCGCCCTGTGCGGCGTTGCGGCGCGCAGCCTCCAGCATGGCTGGCGTCATGTCGAGACCGATGACTTTGCCGGCGGGCCCCACTTTTTGCGCGGCAATGAAGCAATCAATGCCGGCGCCCGAGCCGATGTCGAGCACGATTTCGCCGGACTGCACTTTAGCAAAGGCGAGTGGATCGCCACAACCGAAACTCTTTTCAGCGGCATCGGCCGGCACGGTGGCGAACACGTCTTGGCGGTAACCGGCCAGACGGGGAATCGTGAGAGCGCCTGCGGCACTGTTGCTGCAGCAGCCGCTGTGCCGGCCACTGACGGCCCTGGCATAGTAATCCTTCACCAGTGCTTTGACGTCGGTTTCTGCCGGCTCGCGCTGGGCCGGCGCGCTGCCGCAGCATCCGCCGCCTGTCGGCGCCAGCGTCAGCTTGCGGGTGGTCGTTGTTTCAGGCATGGGTTCTTCCTTCCAGGTTGAGTCGTTTCAGGTTTTGTGGTTTTGTGACCTTCTCCGGGCAGCAACAGGTGGCCAGCCAGTCGTGCACGGCGAGAGAGAGGAGTTCCAAACTTTCCAGGACTTGTTCGCGTTTATCCACGGGCAGGCGCGCCAGAATCTGGCGCTGGCTGTTGTGCAATTCTGCACGAATGCGACGCTGGAGCCCGGAGCCGGCAGCGGTCAAACGGACGATGATCTCGCGGCGGTCACGCCTGCTGCTCTGTCGCTCGACCAGCCCGCGCTGCACCAACGGATCGATCACGCGCGTGCAGGTGCTTTTGTCGAGGAAAAGATATTTCGCGAGTTGCACCATGGTCATTTCACCGTTTTCGCCGAGAGCATCCACGGCGTAGCACTGGGACACAGTCACGCCACAGCAGGCGATTTCGTTGCGGTCACGCATTTGATACTTGCGCAGCAACTCTTTGGTCAGTCGTTGCAGGCGCTCGACTTGTTGAGTGATGACGGCATCAGGGTTCATAATACGCTGATCAAAATTGTCATTTACAATAGTTGTAATTTACAACAAATATAAAAATCGCTGCTTCACGGGCAAGGCTTTTTTTCAGGGGAAAATTGTTTAGAGTGTTTTTTTAAGTTTCTTTATATTTGCCATAAAGTTTTTGGCGACCTATACAGTTGTTATTTTTTTGTTTTACTTGGAACACTTTTGTTCACACGAAAATGGAATAAATGGCCTGTTAGCGCGTTTACCGGGCGATGAGCATCTCTCTGCCGGGAGGTCAGTATCAGAAAATTGTCCGCCTGCAGGAGCAGTCATCTGCGCGGCGGCCCGCAAAAAAGCCGGCGTTGTCAAGCTCGCTTTTCGGCACGAGCAAGCGCACGTCTTACTGCAACCAGGGAGAAAGCGAAGATGAACGACCCGCGCGAGAACAAATGGTTTGGATGGATCGAGGTCGGCCAGAAGACACTGCAGTTGATTTTGGGGATCATCCAGTTGCTGCCCTTCATCAGCGCGGTGATCGCCATTTTGGTGGCGTATGTCAGCGGCGTCAACCAATGGGCAATCATTGCGCTGGGCGTGGCGATCCTGGCTTTTGGTGTGGCGTTTCTCATGCGCACCCGCCTGCAGGACCGCATGCAAACGTTCGTCAATCCCACGTTGTGGATCGACCGCGATGAAGTCAGCGTGGCGGTTTACCCGGACCGTCGCCTGGTGAAACGGCGTTACGAATTCAAGGCGCTCAAACGCACCGAACGTTATCGCTTCAAATTCCGCTGGTCGGGATCGGAAAACGTGAAGGTGACGCTGGAGGCGACGGATGATGCCCTGATCAAGATCACCGGCCCCAAAGTGCAGAAAAGCTGGCACCGCTACGAAGTCCGCTTCAAAGAAACACTCAAGGCCGGCGAAAAAAAGACCGTACAGCTCAGTTACGAGCTGCCCGATCGCAGTGGTGAATCCGAACCGTATCATTGTGTTTCTTATGGCCACGTGGCCGGCTGCAGCTCTTTGCTCTTTCGCCTGCGGTTTCCCGACAACCAGGCTTCGCGCGATGTTTATCTCATCCACTACGATGCCGACTGGGTGGTGCAAAAGGGGCTGCCCATCGGCATCGATCCCGACGACAATGAATACCGGGTGGAAATCAAGCCGGAGCCGGGTATGCGCTATTCCCTAGAGTGGCAGGAACGCTGAACAGGAGCGCCGGCGCGGATAAAATAGTGCACACGCTTCCGCAGATGCCCCGGCATTGCGATACAAGTAAGACGAAAGTAAGAGCGAAGCAGGAATTTCGGATCAAAACAAGGTCGAGAATATGTTTGAGGAATAAAGGCCGCTGCCGCCTGAGTGGTGTTTGTCCGGGAAATTTCCAGTGGTCGTTGCGCCGGGGGGCAAAGCCGGGATAATCAAGTTACCAAGCAGGTTGCTGCCGGAACGTTTTCACACTTGTTCCCGATTTCGGATGAACGCCAGAGATCTTGGGTTTTGTCCCCTGAAAGTGAAATCCCACGGAATGATGATAGATTATTTTCGTGGGCAGATCTATCATAGAACTGTTGATCGTTTGGGAGGCGGAGCTTCCCCGGCATCCTTGCCCCACTTGCCATCGGCGATCCGGTCTGCGCCTGTCGCGGGAGGATCGCCTTTTTGTTGCCGAATTTTAACAGCCAGGCAGGGTGTTTTTTGGTGTGAGGTTTGTTGGTCGCAAACACGGTTTCTGCGGGAGGGGCGGGCTTCACAGCGGTGGTGCACAGGAGTGCCCGTGGCCGGGAAGCATCCTATTCTTCATCCATGAAAGTCACCCTCAGAGACAATCTCTTTCACAACAGATTGCCAGCGACGCCAGGCGCTTCAGGTGCCGTGCATGGGCAGGCGGCCGCTGAAGCGCAGTGTGGCGCGGGGCGCAGCGTATAAAATATAGTAATGGGCAATGGATGTCGCGCGATGGAAAGACGACGAAATGTAGCGCGGGCGGTGCAGATTGTCAAGCTCGAATTCGTAGCGCGGGAATTTTTGCTTGACTTTCTGGCGGTTAATTTGCATTATCGACGCCGGCAAAGCCAATGCACTGCACCGCTGTCTCGCATCACTCCCAATTCCCACCGTGAGAAAGGGTCGGCCATGATGGTGGCCCACACACTCTGCTGGAGGAACACCCTATGAAGCGGCCCGTGGACATTGTATTGGCAATCCTCTGCGTCGCCAGCCTCATCCGCTCTTTTGCCGGGGATCCCAACGTCATGGAAGTCATCGGTTATCTCACCATTGCACTTCTCGCTGCCTCGCTCATCGTCGTCCTGCATCTCAGACCCAATTACACGCCCGAGCCTTTTGTGGCTTCCCCCAATTCGCTTGAATCACACCCCGCCAATGAAAGCAGTCTGGCTGTAAAAGAGCCCAGTTGAAGCCGGTCGTCTGCCGCCGGGAACTGCATGCGACTACCGGTGTTTCGAGCCTTTCCCGCTTGCAACACCAGTAAAATTCCAGAGCCCGTCGAACAACAGCTTGACTTTTTAGCCAAAGTTCTTTAGGTTGCGGCCGCTGTAGTGGCTGTGTTTTCGCCGGCCAAACGAATTGTCATGTCAACCGGTGCCTGTTTGGCTGGGCGGCGCACCGGCTCTCATCTCCATACTTGTCCTGGCAATCACCATTGATGCCTTTCACGCAATGCATTTCACGGCCACCTATGGCGGTACGTGCGCTGCTGCAGGATCAGCATCGCTGTTGGTCGCGTCTCTCGCTTGTCCACACCAAACATGTAGCGCCAATGGCTGAGCGCGTTGTATTGCTGCGGTGTCGCCCGCGAAGGCGGTGGCAACGATTTGCGACAGCAGGCCCGTGTTGTGCTTCACTGCAGGAGGTCTGATCTCACCCATGCTGCTCCGTCACCCCGGTAGGATCCTCAAGCTTCCTATCTCCCTTCTCCTCTGTCTGAGCATGGCATCCCTGGCAGCGGCCGATGAAGCCTGGTACAAGTCCTATGAAAATGGCAGGCAGGCAGTTGAGCGGGGGGATTGGAGCAGCGCTGCTTCCCACTTCGCGGCCGCGCTGGCACAAAAAAGCAGGGACACCAACAAGATTCGCGCCTACGGCACGGTATTCATTCAGTATTACCCCAATCGGGAATTGGGGATCTGTTACTATCACCTCGGCGACCTCCAGCGGGCACGCCAATATCTGGAGCTCTCTCTCAGCCAGTCGCCCTCGGCGCGTGCGCAGGAATACCTCGACAAAATCAGGCAGGGTCCAGCTCCACAGACGACGGTATCAACCCCGGCACCACCCGCCCCCACCAAACCCACGGCCAGGAGCGTGCCGCCCGCCGAACCGGCCGCTGCCATCGTGGGGGATCGCTTGAGCATTGCCATCCTCCCGTTTGAAACCAAGGGCATCGGCAGCGAGCTGGGCGAGATCGATCTGCTCGACAAAATCACCACCGTCTTTTTCAATTTGCACCGTTTCAAAGTCATCGAACGCGCGCAACTGGAGAAAATCCTGGCGGAGCAGCAGCTTGGGATGACCGGCGTGATCGATGTTTCCACTGCGGCACAAATCGGCAAGGGCATCGGCGTCGATGCCGTGGTGTGCGGCAGCATCGCGCGCACCGGCAATGCCGCCAGCATTGATGCCCGCCTGATTGACACCGAAACCGCAGCCATCATCACCGCGCAGGACGCCTTCGCCAACACCCTTAACCTGCAGGCCCTCACCCAGATGATTCAGGAAGCCGCCCAGAAGATGAGGCAGGATCTGCCGCTGGTGACCGGCTATGTCATCAAAGTCGAACCGGAACGGCTGACGCTCGACCTCGGCCGCAATCAGGGCGTGCGCAAAGGCATGAAATGCCACATCTATCGCGAAGGTGCACCCATCGTCCATCCCGTGACCAACGAGGTCATCGGCAAAACCATCGACGAACTCTGTGAAGCGCAGCTCACCGATGTTTTTGAAGCATATTCCGTCGCGATCATCACCAAACCGAAGGCCGGGAGCGTGAAAATCAGTGATCGGGTTGTGACCAAATAAAACAGCAACCCGGCGTGTCAGTCCGGACTGTTGCCGGCTGAACTGGTTGTGCACAAGGTATTACACAAGAGGAGACTCACATCCATGAAAATTTTGAAGCTGATTCTGTTCGTGCTGCTGGCGGCAGGAGCCGTAAGCATGGTTGGGGCACAAAATCGCCGCAGCCAGATTGAATTTTACGGCGGCGCTGCGTTTCCCATGAGCCCCGACGACTTCAAAGACTACGCCAAGGTCGGGTTGAGCGGCAATGCCCAATATGTGATTTTTCCCTCCCCGCGTTTGGGTGTCACCTTCAATGCCGGTTATGAATTCTTCTCCACGGACAATGCCAAGTTCACCGATGCGCTGAGCAAGGAGCTGACCGGTTTGACTCCACAAGAATGGCTTGATGCCGGCTTCAATATCAGCCCGCGGCCGAGCGCCGAAATCAGGTCAACGCTGTTGCGTCTTGGCGCCGGTGTGCGGCCCTATTTGACGGCGCCGGAAGCCGCCACCCAATTCTTTTTGCTGGGGCAGGGCAGCTTCAATGTCATCAACAATGACTACAAGGCCACCAATCTGCCGGTCTCCTATGATGATTTAACCGGCCAATTGACGGTGTTCTCCTTCGACGACAAGCAATTTGAAGAGCTGGCTCAGGAAGACAATGACGAGCAGGTGTTCGGTGTGGGTGTCGGGGCCGGTTTTGAGATGCCCGCAGGATCCTCGTTCAACCTCGTCGTGCAGGGTCTGTTCAACATCCTGTTCACCAAGGATGAAAGCACGTCTTTTGTCGGCGTGACGGCAGGTTTGGTTTTCTAAGATAAGCGGCTAGACCGTCAACCTCGTCCGTCATGATTTCGAATCCGTCGACACGATCCTCGTGACAGCCGATTGCGCGACAGCACAATCGGCTGTCGCATTTCAGGAAAAGATGACCATGGATCTGGGCTTGCAGCACAAAGTGGCAATTGTCACCGGCGCCAGCCGCGGCCTCGGCCGGGGCATTGCGCTGGCGCTCGCCCGCGAGGGATGCCACCTCAGCATTTGCGCCCGCCAGGCCGCGGCTTTGGAGCAAGCGGCGGCGGAAATGCGCGCCCACCAGGTCAGGGTTTTGCCCCTCGCCCTGGACTTGTCGCGCGCCGATCAGATCACCCCACTGGTTGAGCAAACCCTCGAACAGTTCGGCCGCCTGGACATTCTGATCAACAACGTTGGCGGCAACCGCCGCGGCGAATTCGAATCCACCACCGAGCAGGATTGGCAGGACATCATCGAATTGAATCTCATGGCCCAGGTGCGTCTCAGTCGGGCGGTGGTGCCGCACATGCGCCGGCAGGGCGGTGGCGTCATCATTTTTATTGCCTCGATTTTCGGCCGCGAATCCGGCGGCCGGGGCCTGTCGATCTACAACACCACCAAGTCCGCCGTGATCAGTCTGGCCAAGATCATGGCGGTGGAGTTGGCGCCCCACAAGATTCGCGTCAACAGCGTGGCACCCGGCTCGATTCGCTTTCCCGGTGGCAGTTGGGACAAGCGCTGTCAGCAGGACCCGCAGGGCATGGCGGAATTTGTCAAACGGGAATTGCCCCTGGGCCGATTTGGCACGGTGGAGGAAGTCGCCAATGTCGTGGCGTTTCTCGCCTCCGAGCGCGCCAGCCTGATCACCGGCGCCTGCCTGAATGTTGATGGCTGCCAATCCCGCTCACTGATCTAGTGTTTCGCTGCTTTGATTCGTACAAATCACTCCGGCCGGTCTTCAGACGGAATTGTCACACAAGCCGGCACCCCCAAGCGTGAAAATGTGGCGCAGACGTCTTGTCCGATGCTGCCAACTTTTTCGAAGTGATAAAATTCAAAAGCCAAAACACGCAAGGACGAGAGGCCGCTGGGTTTTCGCAAAGAATAACCACTCCGCCACGGTTTGATCGTGGCTTCAGCTTGCGATCCTGCGGAGGCTTTCTGCAGGAATGTCACGGCCAAGCCGTGGCAGATCAAAAAGGGGATGGAACGGTCGTCGCGAAGATTTTTGAACCACGCAACCCACCAAGAGCACGAGGGGAAACCTGGTGGCCGCTGTGATTTTTGTGCTGCTCAGGCTCGTTGTTTGGCCATTGCTGCAGAAAGACTCCTGGCGGGAGGGTAGTTTGCTTTGTTTGAAAAATTAGTGACATTGGACATGTTGTCTGTCGGCAAGGTGGAGGCTTGTGTTATGGCATTTTCGGGCTCATCTTGTGAGGCACACGGCACCGTGCTCAAATCCTCACAGGCCCCTTCCAGGATGACATGCGTGGTGGCTGTAGATTTCAAGGCAAGGGATCGCCAGGGCAATTGCAGACCATGTTCTCCCGCCAGCCTGTTTCCATTTGCAATGTGATTGAATCCTGCGCCTGCCATGACAAAAACAATTCATGTGCACGTCAAGGGCTCGACTTCCAACCTGGGCGCGGGCTTTGACACGCTCGGACTCGCGGTGGTGTTGCCTTTGCACGTGATTTGTCATGTCGCGGGCGACCACAGCGGAGTACTTTCGGCGCGTGGCGAGGGCGCGGCAGAAATCGCCGCGGCGCCGGACAATCTGATTGTGCGTGCCTTTGCCTTTGCCTGCCGCAAGCTGCAGCAGCCGGCACCGCCGCTGGCGCTCGAAATCGACAACCACATTCCGTTGCGTCGCGGGCTGGGCAGCAGCGGTGCGGCGATCATCGCAGGTTTGCTGGCGGCGGAGGCGTATTTCGGCAATCCGTTCGGATCCTCCGGCATTTTGAATCTGGCCTGTGAGCTGGAGGGCCATCCCGAGAATGCGGCGGCTTCGCTGCTCGGTGGGATGACGGTGACCGGCGTCGACCAGGGCGGGGTGAGGTGTGCGCGTTTCGCACCCCCACCGGGATGGGTTGCCGCCTGTTTTGTGCCTGTGCGCGAGGTTGCCACCGAGGCTGCGCGGCGTGTCCTGCCCACGGCCGTGCGGCGGCAGGAGGCCGTTGCCAACCTGCAGAGTGCCGCTCTGATGGTCGCCGCCTTTGCGCAGCACCGGCCGGATCTGCTCCGCCTGGCGGCGCGTGACACCCTGCACCAGCCCTATCGCAAGCCGCTCATTCCCGCCTTTGATGAAATCACCACGGCGGCGCAACAAGCCGGTGCGTTCTGCAGTTTTCTCAGCGGCTCGGGCTCCACGATTCTGGCACTCTGCGAAGACGGAGCCGCGGAGCGGGTGGTCACGGCCATGGCAGCCGCGGCACAGGCTCTGGAGGTGGCGGGCCGGCCGTTGTTGTTGCAGCTCGCGGCAGATGGTGCGGTGGTGGAGATTTCGTAACGTGGCTTGCAGAACGCAAATCGCGCCTGCGAAGGTGCGCAGCGTTTTCCCAAACCTTGCACTCCTTGCGGCGTTGTCTGCGTCCGGCTGTTGAACTTTGATGAATGAAGCGCATCGTGTAAAATTCCGGTGGAATGAAAGCTGCGCCCGAGTCATTAACCGATGAGGAACTGCCATGATCACTGCATTCAAGAATACCGCCCTGCTGGATTATTCTGATGCCGCCAACCATCAGGCCATGCTGCAGGCGCTGCGCGAAGTGGAGGCGCAAAGCGCGCGCGAGTACGCCCTGTTCATTGACGGCGAGCAGGTGAAAACCGGCAAACTCAAGCCCTCGCACAACCCCTGCGAGAAGACGAAGGTGATCGGCCTGTTTCATCAGGCGGGCGTCAAGGAGGTGGACCTGGCGATGGCCGCGGCGCTGCGCGCGTTCGAATCCTGGCAGCATGTTGATCCCAAAGAACGCGCCATCGTGCTGTTCAAGGCCGCGGAAATCATGCGCCGGCGACGGCACGAGTTGTCCGCCGTGATGGTCCTGGAAGCCGGCAAAAATTGGAACGAAGCCGATGCCGACACGGCGGAGGCGATCGATTTTCTGGAATTCTACGGCCGCGAGATGCTGCGCTATTCCGAACGCCAGCCGGTGACCGCAGTGGCGGGGGAATACAACGAACTGGTTTACCTGCCACTCGGGGTGGGCGTGGTGATACCGCCGTGGAATTTTCCGCTCGCCATTCTCACCGGCATGACCAGCGCGGCGATTGTCACCGGCAACACGGTTTTGCTGAAGCCCGCCAGTGACACGCCCGCCATCGGCTATCGTCTGGTTGAAATTTTTCGCGACGCCGGTCTGCCACCCGGTGTGTTGAACTACCTTCCGGGCAGCGGCGGAGAGATCGGCGATTATCTCGTGGCGCATCCGCAAACCCGCTTCATTGCCTTCACCGGCTCGAAAGAAGTGGGTTTGCACATCAACGAGCTGGCGGCCAAACCGCAGAAGGGGCAGATCTGGATCAAGCGTGTGGTGGCGGAAATGGGCGGCAAGGACGCCATCATCGTGGACGATGAGGCCGATTTGGCGGCGGCCGTGGAGGCGGTGACCGTGAGCGCCTTCGGTTTTCAAGGACAAAAGTGCAGCGCCTGTTCGCGGGCGATCATCTCCGGCAGGGTGTATGACGAATTCAGCGAGCGGCTGGTGGCACGCACCCGCCAGATCACGATCGGTCCGGTGCAGGACCCGCGCAACTGGATGGGCGCGGTCATCAACGCCGCCGCGCAGGAGAAAACGCTGCAGTACATCGCGATCGGCAGGCAGGAAGGCAAATTGTTGTGTGGCGGCGAGAAAGGCCCGGCGGGCGGCTATTTTGTGCAGCCGACCATCTTTGGCGAAGTGGCACCCAACGCGCGCCTCGCCTGCGAGGAAATCTTTGCGCCGGTGCTGGCGCTCATCAAAGTGCGGGATTTCGACCAGGCGATTGCCGTTGCGAACGCCAGTGAGTATGGCCTGACCGGTGCGGTGTTCACCCGCAACCGCGACAAGATTGCCCGCGCCAAGCGCGATTTCCACTGCGGCAACCTTTACCTCAACCGCAAGTGCACCGGTGCGCTGGTGGGCGGCCATCCCTTCGGTGGTTTCAACATGAGCGGCACCAATTCCAAAGCCGGCGGCCGCGACTATCTGCTGCTCTTTCTGCAGGCCAAGTCGATCTCGGAAAAATTGTGAGCGCGGCGTGTGTCCGGCTGTCATGTGGCGCACGGGTTTGAAGCCGAGACCGGCATGATGGCCCCGGCGGTGTGATGGTTTTCCGTCACCGGCAGCACGGGACCGCGATTGATCATCCCATGACAATTGAATTGCACAATTTCAATCACACCACCACCGCCGCTGCGCTCTGGCGGCAGCTTCCCGGTGCGGCGCAGGAGGGTTTGCGCCGGCTTGGTCGTGAACTCCGTGGCATCACACTCGATCTCTGGGGCACCATTCTCGACGATCATCCGGCGCCGACTGACACCGTCGTGTTCAGCGAGCAGCGCCAGCAGTTCCTTCTGCAGGAATTGCAGCGCCATGGCATTGCGAGAACTGCGGAGCAGGTGCGCGCCGCTTATCAGCATGCCTGGGAGTATTTCGACAGCCTGTGGTACCGGCAGATCGCTTTCGATGCCCGCGACGGTCTGACGGCCATGTTGCGTTATCTCGAAGCGGAGCTGCCGCCTGACAGCCGGGCGCGCACCGTGGAATTCTTCGAAAATTTCACCACCCAGCCACCGCTGCTGCCGGGCGTGCGGGAAGGCGTGACGCGGCTGGCGCAAAAGTATCCGCTGGCATTGATCTCTGACACCGCGTGGACACCCGGCCGGGTGTTACGCCGCATTCTGGCGGAGTATGATTTGCTGCGCTGCTTCAAGGTGCTGATCTTTTCCGGGGAAGTCGGCCACACCAAGCCGCATCCCGAGATGTTCCAGCGCGCTCTGGCCGGGCTGGGACTGGCGCCACAGCACTGCCTTCACGTTGGTGATTTGCAGCGCACCGACATCGCTGGTGCCAGGGCATTGGGCATGCACACTGCCTGGATTCATCGCCCCACTTATGCCGGGAAAGAGCAGGACGATCAGGCCCCCGATTTGACGATTTCCAGTGTGGCGCAGCTTGCGAATTTGTTGTTGGATCAGCCCTGGGAGCAGCAGACCGGCGGCTGACATACCTGCTCAGGGTTGGAACTTGAGTTGCAGAGTGCAAAGCTGCAGCTTGGGGCAATGCTCAAGCATTGCACTCCGCTTCAAAAAGCCCTGACCAGGTATGACTTCCATTTGCGTCAGCAGCGCCAGCCGTGGACAGCGAAGGAGCAGCGGGCAGTGTTTTGGAAACAAATGCCTGTCATGGCCGCTCCTCCGGCGCCTGCATTTTGCGGGTTGGACGAAGCTGTAAACAGCCCACTCCGCTGGAGCTGTTTTTGTCGTCGCTTCAAGATGAGAGGGTAAACATCCATCAGTCGTGCGGCATGCTCTGTTTACAGCACAATAGTGCTGCGAGTCTGGGTGTTGGAATCAAACCCCAATAATCCTCCCACGAAAACGGAAATTCCGCGAAAAAAACATTTCGTGGAGGGGTGTTTTCGCGGGGAAGTTTTTCCGCGGAGTTGCTCTTTGTTTTCATCGGATGCCTCATGGCACAGTTTGCCGGTGGGCATAGCGTCTTTGTCACCAAAAGCTTCGGCTTCGCACTCCAGCTCAAAAAATAACTCTGAACGGGTAGCCCAATGCTTTGCGTGTCTTGCCGGGGTGGCGGCCTTCGCAGATGATGAAAGCGAACAGTGGGCAGCACCCGCGGTTGCTTGAAGCTGTCAAAGCTGCGGGTTGCGCGGAAACTCTGTGGTCTGCGCGACAATGGCTTGACCACTGCAGCGGGCACTGCTCACCAGCGCATCTTGCAGCGGGTCGCGCCCTCCGGGACACAGCAGGGCTTCGGGCAATCAAAGCGTGGCACCAATTCATGGAGGAAATCATGCGCACGGTCATGGGTTTGTTTGCAGCCGCTTCGCTGCTCGCCGGCGGCCTCATGCATTGCACGCCCGCACCGCCGGGCTTGCCCGCCGGCCACTTGATCGATTTGACCCATCCATTCTCGGCGGAGACGATTTACTGGCCGACGGCAAAATCGTTCACGCTCGAGAAAGTCGCGGAGGGCATGACCGCGGCGGGTTATTACTACGCCGCCAATAATTTCTCCGCCGCCGAGCATGGCGGCACCCATCTCGATTCGCCCATCCATTTTGCCGAGGGCAAGCATACCACCGACGAAATCCCGCTGGAGCGACTGGTGGGGCCGGCGGTGGTGGTGGATGTGTCCACTGCGGCGGCAGCCGATCGTGATTATCAAATTCAAATTGCCGATTTCGAAGCGTGGGAAAAGCAGCATGGCCGCCTGCCGGCGCAAGCTATCGTGCTGCTGCGCACCGGCTATGGTAAATATTGGCCGGATCGCGAAAAATATCTCGGTACCGCCGAGACGGGACCGCAGGCAGTTGCCGGGTTGCATTTCCCCGGCTTGCATCCCCAGGCCGCAGCCTGGCTGGTGCAGCGTGGTGTCAAAGCCGTGGGCATCGATACGCCGAGCATCGATTACGGCCAATCGACGCTGTTCGAGAGCCATCAGACATTGTTTCGTGAAAACATTCCGGCCTTCGAGAATGTCGCGCAGCTCGAGCAACTTCCGGCAGTCGGCGCCACCGTGATTGCGCTGCCGATGAAAATCAAGGGTGGCAGCGGTGGACCGCTGCGCATCATTGCGATCGTGCCGTGAACTGGGGAGAGTGCCCGGCAGCCGGCGCGTGTCGGGAAAAGCGCCGGCCCAGCCAAAAGGCCACCGGACCACTGGCCAGCGCCATGACGCCCGGCAGGACATAATCCGTGCCGCTGCCAAACATGGCGAACAGACCAATTCCAATCGGCGAGATGACGGTGAAAACCAACCCAAGGCGGCCGCCGGGCACACGAAAGCGTCGTGGCAAATCGGGATGACTGTGGCGCAATTTGGCCAGCGCGAGAAACTCCAGGAACATGGCCGGCAGAATCAGCCAGATGGTCATCTCCACCAGGCTGCGGAAATCGAACCACGCCATCACGCTGTAGAGCATTGCGCTCACCACCAGTGCCGTCACCGGAGTGCCGTAGCGCGGTGAGAGGCGGCACAACGTTGCGGGCAAATGGCCGTCTGCCGCCATCGCGAAGGGAATGCGGGCATAGGAGAGCAACCACGCGCCAAACAATGCCAGATTCGCGGTTACCCCCGCCAGCGACACCCATCCGCCCAACCACGGCCCGCCCAGCTTCGCGGCAATGTCAGCAAAGTGGCCGGCGCGCCAATTTTGCCAGTCCCCATCGACCCCCAAACTCACCCAAAGCGGCAGGCCGTAGCTCAGGAGGATCAGCGGAAAAACCCAACGCAGCGCGCGGGGCAGGAGACGTGCCGCATCCTGGATTTCGCCGGAGGCTGTGGCGAGCGCCTCGAAGCCGCTGAGGAACCAAATACTCATCAGCAAACCCGCGCCCAGCGTTGCGGCCGTCTCCCGCGTGGCGGGCATCAGCAGGGTGAGGGGACACTGTGCCATCTGCGGTACGCCGAGTATGAGCATGATCGCAAAGGGTGCGAGCAGCACGACGGTGAGGAACGTCGCGCTCATGCCCATCACAGCGACACCGCGCACATTCAGCAGCGTGAAGACCCAAATCACGGCCAGCGCGAGACCCCAACGCGCCAGTGCGCTCATGCCGGGATGGAAGAAGGAGACATAATCCGCCACCAGCACGGCATAGATGGCGCAATCCAGAAATGAACTGAGCCACCACCACCAGCCCGCCTGAAATCCCCAAAAATCACCGAAGGCGGTTTTGACCCAGCGATAAAGGCCACCCTCCAGCGGCAGCGCGCCCGCCAGTTCGGCGGACATGAACAGCAGCGGCAATCCCCAAAAAATCGGAGTGAGCAACAACAAGGCGAACGCCAGCTCGGGACCGACACTGCGGACAAACTCTTCGAGGCCGAAGGGGCCAGCGCAGACAGTGACATAAACCAGACAAAGCAGACTGAAGTGCCGCAGCGGCTGCACGCGTAGGCCTGCATGTGCCGGCGGCGGGCTGGGGGTGTTTATGCTTGTTGTGGCAGGGCAGGTTGGGGCAGTGGACATCCCAAATCTCTCGGAAGTTTGTGCAAGCTGGTGGGCCGCGGGAATTCAGCACGATCACGACCCAGGCGCAAGTTTAAGGCTTCTCCGGGGCGGCAGGGTTGTGCCTGCTTCAGGTGATCAGAGAGATCAGTTCGGGCAGAGCTTGCACGGTATAATCCGGTTGCAGAGCCAGCAGGGTTTCGGCCGGTCGGTAGCCGTAGAGCACGGCGCAGGTGGCGATGCCGGCGGCGCGGCCGGCGATCAGATCATTTTCGCCGTCACCGATGATGAGCGCGCTGACGGGGGCCACCCCGAGGTTTGCCAGGATGTCAAGCAGGGACTGGGGATCGGGTTTGAGTTTGCGCGCCGGGTGGCCGCCCACGATCATGTCGAAATGACCGGCAAGCTGCAAGCGCTGCAGCATGGCGGTCACGAACTCCTGCGGTTTGTTGGAAAGCAGGGCTTTCTTTTTGCCGGCAAAATGACGCAGGGTTTCCCGCACGCCGGGATACAGGCGCGAATGATCGAGGAGATGTTCGGCATAGAATTCGCGGAAACGGCGCAGGCCGGCTTCAATTTCCGCGGCGCTGCCGCCGGGGAGAGCGCGCGTTAGCAGCATGCGTGCGCCGTCGCCCAAGCAGGCGGTCAGGTGTGCGAGCGGCAGAGGCGGGCGCCCGAGGGAGTGCAAGGCATGATTTACAGCGTTGGCCAAATCCTGGCGGGTATCGACCAGCGTGCCGTCGAGATCGAAAACGAGCAGAGTGGGTTGAAAGGAAGGGGCCGGCAATTTTTCCTCCGCAATGGAATGGGGGAAAGTACGCAGGCGGCAAGTGGGATGCAAGCGCGCGCTGGCGGAAAGCGGCGGGCTGGACGGGCGCCGGCTAATTTTGTGCTTGCGGTTTGGTGCAGAAATTCTATAATGTGTGCACCAAAAGTTGCCGAACTTTTGCCCTGTTGCCTGCGCCGGTCTGCACCGGACTGTCAGGCAATTCATACGGACGGAGGAGGAAAAACGCTATGGAAATCCAGCATCGTCACCTGGGTGAGGTGACCTTTTCGGAGAACGAGGTCGTCACCTTTCCCCAAGGATTGCTTGGCTTTCTACGGTTCAAGAAGTACATCTTTCTGGAACCGCCGGAGTACCTGCCGTTTCGATGGATGATCAGCATTGAGAATCCGGAAGTGAGTTTCATGCTGATGAATCCGCTCACCTGCTGCACCGATTACAGCCCCAACATTACCCGCCGCGATCTCAACGAATTGTCCGCCGAGAATCCGCAAAGCCTCGAGATGTACTCTATTGTAACGATGAATCTTGATCCCCGCTTGGCCACTGTCAACCTGAGTGGCCCGATTCTCGTCAACAAGGCGATGAAGATCGGCAAACAATTGGTGCTCCTTGACGATCGCTACTCGACCAAGCACCGCATTATTCAATCGTAGACGCGCAGACATGATGAAGGAGATGACATGCTGGTCTTGACAAGGAGGTTGGGTGAGACAATCGTCATCGGTGATGATATCGTAATCAAGATCGTGGACATTCATGGGAAACAAATCCGGGTGGGTATCGAAGCGCCCGCCGAGATCAGCGTCTATCGGGGGGAGATTTACGAACGGATTATGTTGGAGAACAAGGCTGCCGTCGAAGCCGCCCTGGGGGATGTCAAGACCATGACCGATGGTCTGAAAGAGTTGATGTCCAGCAAGCCCATCGTTGGTCACTCCGATGATGCCAAGTCATCCATCACCTGAGACGAGGCCTCAGCCGCCGCTCTTTTTCACAACAGGCACGTACTCATCGGCCGGGAACAGAATCGCCTTGCGCTTGCTCCCGGCCTTTTTTGTGTCTGGAGCGGACTGTGCCCGCGTTGTCCTGTTCCGCCGCGCTGTCATTCCGTTGCGCCCCGCCCGCCGGTTTTGCCCGCCAGCCCGGGTTGTGAAATCTGCGTAACTTTTTTCGCTGATTCGCGGCCTTGGTCGATATTGTAAGCTCGTCAATTTTCCGAAGTGGATTTCGGCTGCTGCCCGCCTCGCGTTCGTGCCGGATGAACGAACGGCTGGCGCGTGGCCGCCGGAGTCATACGGCCTGTTGCAGGGAAGCTAACCGGCCGTTGACTGGCCTTTCCCCGGGATGGGACGGGCGCCACGAACCAAATTCTATGGGTGAAGCAATGCGACGTTTTGTGATGAGAGCAGTGTGTCTGCTCTTTCCTGCCATGTGGTCCTTTCTGTCAACCCCGGGTTTCGCACAGGAAGAGGAGGAAACGAAGCCCACCAGCCCCACGCCTTATCGCGGTACACAATATTACCTGGGTGACGGCGACGAATTGCTGATGAAAGTCAATATTTGGGGATTCGTGCGCAAACCCGGGCAATATATGGTGCCGACCGACACGGATCTGATTGCGCTGATGTCCTTCGCCGGCGGGCCGATCGAAGAAGCCAGGATCAAAGCGATTCGCATCGTGCGTGCGCTCAACCCGGCGGCGGCGCGCACCACCAGTCTGGCGCCGGCAACAAACGGGCCAGTCAATCAGGCGAAACCGGCCGCGCCCGACGCGGAGGACAGCGCCCCCCGGGTGAAGGTGCTCACCGTCGATGTCAAGAAGTTTCTCGAGACCGGTGACACCGGCTTGATCCCAGCGCTGCAGCCCGGCGATACCATCGTCGTGTCCGGCAACTCCTACACCAGCATCCGCAAAATTTTGGATTTGGTCACGCGCGTCGCGATTCTCGGCCAGCTTTATTTTTGGCTGAATCGCTGAGCGGTCGGGCGGCCGGCGCGGTTCCACCTCCCCCGTGGTGGGCCGCCGCCGGCAGCCAGTCCGGCATGCGAACCGGTGTTCCGGTTCCTCACCATCGCACTCATTCAGGAATATTTTACCATGGAAGAACTGCGGGAGCGACAAATCTCGTTCAATGACTACGTGCGGATTCTCTATCGCGGGCGCTGGATCATTCTCACCGCCTTCAGTGTGGTGATGCTGATCACCGGCTATATCACCTTCACCACCAAACCGGTGTATGAGGCCTCCGCCAAGCTGATGATCGAAGAGAAGGGCGGCGTGGAGGACGAGATTTTCGACATCGGCGGCTTCATCAAGAAGGAGACGATGATCAACAACCAGGTCGAGATCCTGAAGAGCCGCAGCCTCGCCGAGACCACGATCAACCGGCTGCAAAAATCGCAATTTGCCGATCAGCTCGAATTGCTCAACCCGGAAGCCGAGTTGGACAGCCATTTTCTCGCCGACATCGGCCGCTGGTTTGCCGGCTTGTTCGGTACGCCGGCGGATTCTGCCGGGGAAGTGGCGCTGGATGACATTGTGGAAGAGTTGCGCAATCGCATCACCATCATCCCCATCCGCGACACGGACATGATCGAAATCAAGGTTGCTGCCGCCTCACCGGAGGAAGCCGCCTTTATCACCAACACGCTGGTGCAATCCTACAGTGAGCGCAACCGTCTCAGCAGCCAGGAGGAAGTGCGGCAGGTGAAGAACTTCCTGGAAGAGCAACTGCAGAACATCGAGCGGCAACTGGCGCGCTCCGAGGAGGAGCTCAAAACCTTCAAGGAGACGCAGAAGGTCGTGGCGCTGCCCAACGAAACCCAGGAACTCATCCGCAAACTTGCCGAATTCGAAGGCCTCTACAACGAAGCGCTCACCGAATACAACGCCAATCAGCAGCGGCTGCAGTATGTCGACCGGCAACTCGAGGCCAACAAGCAGAATTTCGACCTGGACAACGTCTCGGTGACACCCTATTTCGAGGGTTTGAAAAGACAGATCGGCGAGCTGCAGGGCAAACGCGCACTCTACCTGGCGAATCTCATCAACCAGGGCGTCTATCGTGAGGATGACCCGCAACTTCGCAAGTTCGATGATCAAATCGAGCTACTCAACCGACAATTGCGCGAGGAGATCCTGAAGTTCACCAAGCTCGACGTGCTCGATCCGGTTTCCTTCGGTTCGAACCTGATCGCGCGCAAGGTGGAAATCGAGGCGAATCTGCAGGCGCTGCAGCCCAAGCTCGAGGCCCTGCAGGGCATCATCCGGCAATACAGCCGCGAGCTGGAATCGCTGCCGGAAAAGAGTCTGCAACTGGCGCGGCTGGAGCGCGCCGCTACGGTAGACGAGAAGATCTACCTGATGATGCAGGAGAAATACGAGGAATCCCGCATTACCGAAGTTGGCCAGCTCGGCCAGGTGCGCATCATCGACACCGCGCGCGCGCCCAAGGAGCCGATTAAGCCGCGCAAGAAGCTTTATCTCGTGGTGGGGGCGTTGATCGGCCTGGGGCTGGGCCTGGCGCTCACGTTCATGTTCGAATACATCGACAACTCGGTGCGCTCGATCGAGGATGTCGAGCGCCTGGGGATCACCGTGCTGGGCTCGATCCCGATGATCAAACAGGAGGAGGCGGTGAAGCGGTTGAAAGTCATGCCGAACATGAACGGCTCGCAGGACAGCGAGGAGGTGCGCAAGATCGCCGCCCGCCTGATCACCCATTTCGCGCCCAAGTCGCCGATCTCGGAGGCCTACCGCACTTTTCGCACCAACCTGCAGTACACCCGGCTGGACCGCGACCTGAAGGCACTGCTGGTGACCAGTCCCGGACCGGGCGAGGGCAAATCGACCTCGGTTTCCAATCTCGCCATCACCATGGCGCAAATGGGCAGCCGCGTGCTGCTGATCGACTCGGATTTGCGCCGCCCGGTACTGCACACCATCTTCAAGGTCGACCGCCGCATCGGCCTGTCGAATATTCTGGTGGGCAAGGCCACGATCGCGGAGGCGGTGCAACCCACGGAGATCGACAATCTTTATGTGTTGCCCTGTGGCACACTGCCGCCCAACCCCTCCGAGTTGCTCGCGTCGAACGCCATGACACGCACGCTGGAAGAGATGAAGCAGATGTATGACATCGTGCTGTTCGACAGCCCGCCCATCATCGCGGTCACCGATGCCGCGGTGCTGGGACCGCGGCTGGACGGCGTGATCCTGGTGTTGAAATCCGGCCAAACCGACCGGGAAGCCGCGTTCCGTGCCTACACCCTGCTCAAGAATGTCAATGCCCGCCTGCTGGGCGCGCTGCTCAATGGCGTGCATATCGAGAGCATGTACGGCAGCTACTACTATTACTATCATTACTACTACTATGGCAGGGACGGCGAGAAAAAACGCAAAACCCGGCGCAGCAGCCACAGTCGCGCCTGAAACGGCCTCCGGCCGGCGGCAGCCAATCATCGTCAATTCAACGGACGTAGCAACGCTCAACGGCGTCTGCACCTCAGGCAGGAGGAGCCCGCTCCGGCGGGCTGACTACAGCCCGATCCATTACCATGCAATCTGAAGAGGAGTCAACCCAGCATGCCAACCAGCATCCCCCACGGCGGCACTCTCGTTGATCGAGTGCTGCGTGGCTCTGCGAAGGAGGAAGCGCTCGCGCGCGCACAAAAGATGAAGAAGATCCCACTGGGTGAAGTGGCGATCTCCGATCTGCAAATGATTGCGATGGGCGCAATGAGCCCGCTCACCGGCTTCATGAACCGGGAAGACTACGAGAGCGTGGTGCACACCATGCGCTTGAAAAACGGCTTCATCTGGTCGATCCCGGTCACGCTGCCGGTGCCGGAGGAGCTCGCCGCGGAGGTGCGCCTCGGCGAGGAAGTCGCCTTGATCGAAATGAGTGGCAGAATCCTGGGCACGCTCAAGATCACGGACAAGTTCACGCCCGACAAGATGGTGGAGGCCCGCGAAGTCTATCGCACCACGGATCCCGCCCATCCCGGGGTGGCGCGCCTGCTGGCGCAGGGCAACACCTGTCTGGCCGGCGAGATTTGGCAGGTGGACAATCCCGCCGAGCTGCCCTTTGCCGGCTACCACTTCACGCCGGCGCAACTGCGCCAGCAATTCGAGCAGCGCGGCTGGAAAACCGTGGTCGGTTTTCAAACCCGCAATCCCGTGCACCGGGCACATGAATACATTCAGAAGTGTGCGCTCGAAATCGTCGATGGCCTGCTGTTGCATCCCCTGGTGGGCGCCACCAAACAGGATGACATCCCCGCCGACATTCGCATGCGCAGCTATGAAGTGCTGATTCGCGAATACTACCCACAGAACCGCGTCGTGCTCAGCGTGTTTCCCGCGGCGATGCGCTATGCCGGGCCGCGCGAGGCCATCTTTCACGCCCTGTGCCGCAAGAATTTTGGCTGCACTCACATGATCATCGGCCGTGATCATGCCGGCGTCGGCAACTACTACGGCACCTACGATGCCCAGCTCATTTTCGAACAGTTCCGGCCCGAAGAACTGGGTATTACACCCCTGAAGTTCGAGCATTCATTCTTCTGCCGTACCTGCCAGGCGGTGGTAACGAGCAAGACCTGCCCGCACCCGCCGGCACATCATGTCACGCTCTCCGGAACGCAAGTGCGCAACATGCTGGCCAAGGGCGAGCTGCCGCCGCCGGAATTCAGTCGCACGGAGGTTGTGAAAGTGTTGATCGAAGGCCTGCGCCAGCGGGCGGCCGCTTGAGTGTTCGCCGGCACAGGCGCGCCGGCCCGGCCTGCGAACGGCAGTATCAGCGCGAATGCCCGCGAAGGGTGTTCGGGAGCAGGCCGCATCAGAAAGGAAAGCTTGCTTTATGATTGGCAACCATCGCCGCAAAGTACTGGTCGTGGGGCTCGATTGCGTTCCGCCGGAACTTTTGTTTCGGCAATATCGCGACGAGCTGCCGCATGTCCGCGACTTGATGGCGCGCGGCCTGTGGGGTGAATTGGAAAGCTGTCATCCGCCCATCACCGTGCCGGCCTGGTCGTGTATGATGGCGAGCCAGGATCCCGGCCAGCTCGGCATCTACGGCTTTCGCAACCGCGCAGATTACAGTTACGACAAGCTCAGCATCGCCACCGGCAACGCGGTGAAAGTGGAGCGGGTGTGGGACCTGTTGTCACGCGCGGACAAAAAAGTCGTGGTGGTGGGGGTGCCCGGCACGTATCCCCCGCGGCCGGTGAATGGCGTGCTGGTCTCTTGTTTCCTGACGCCTGGCATCGAAAGCCAGTACACCCATCCCGCCGGCCTGCGCGAGGAAATCGCCGGGGTGGTGGGCGAGTACATGGTGGACGTCAAGGGCTTCCGCACCGAAGACAAGGACTGGCTGCTGCGCCAGATCTACGAAATGACCGAGAAGCGTCTGCGTGTGGTGCGGCATTTCCTGCGCACCAAACCGTGGGACTTCTTCATGTTTGTGGAGATGGGCACCGACCGCATTCACCACGGTTTCTGGAAGTTCAGCGACCCCGGCCATCGCGGCTATGAACCCGGCAACCGCCATGAGCAGGCGATACGCGATTACTATCGCTACCTCGACCGCGAGCTGGGTGAATTGCTGGCGATGATCGACCAGGACACGGTGGTGCTGGTGGTGTCGGACCACGGCGCGAAGAAAATGGACGGCGGCATTTGCATCAACGAGTGGCTGTGGCAAAACGGCTATCTCACTCTGCACACGCCGCCAGCCAGACCCACGGCCATGGACAAATGTGCCGTGGACTGGTCACGGACACGGGCCTGGTCGGAAGGCGGTTATTACGCCCGCCTTTTCCTCAATGTCAAAGGCCGTGAACCGCAGGGCGTGATCGAGCCGCGCGACTATGAGCGGGTGCGCGACGAGCTCGCCGCTAAAATCGCGGCCATTCCAGACCATCAGGGCCGGCCGCTTGGCACCCAGGTGTACACGCCGCAGGCGCTCTATCGCGCCACCAACAACATTGCGCCGGACTTGTTGATCTATTTCGGCGATTTGTCCTGGCGGAGTGTCGGCACGCTGGGCACCGGCGCGATTCACACCTTCGACAACGACACCGGACCGGATGATGCCAATCATGCCCAGCAGGGCATCCTGATTTTGCATGATCCGGCCCAACCCGGCGGCGGCCGCGAGATCAAGGGCATGAGCCTGTACGATGTCGCGCCCACGATTCTTCATCTGCTCGGCCAGACGCCGCCGCCGCACATGATTGGCAAAAGCATTGTGTGAACACCTTGCCGATCCGGTCGCAGCAGGAGAGAAACGACCGGCAGGCCAAAAGAATTAATGATCGATTTGCAGTTGATGACCAACGAGGAAACCACAGCATGACACACGAACGAGGCTGCACCATTTGGTTTACGGGATTGTCCGGCGCAGGCAAATCCACGATCACCGAACAACTTGTCCCCCTGCTCAAGCAGCGCGGCTGCAAGGTTGAAGTGCTGGATGGTGACGTGGTGCGCACCAACCTCAGCAAGGGGCTGGGCTTCTCCAAGGAGGATCGCGACACCAACATCCGCCGTATCGGGTTTGTCTGCAATCTGCTCACCCGCAACGGTGTGTTTGCGATTTCCGCAGCCATTTCGCCCTACAAGGCCGTCCGCGATGAAAACCGCGCCTTGATCAAGGATTTTGTCGAAGTCTATGTCAAGGCCTCCCTGGAAACCTGCATCAAGCGCGATGTCAAGGGTCTCTACAAGAAGGCACTCGCCGGCGAGATCAAGGAATTCACCGGCATCAGCGACCCCTATGAGCCGCCGGACAACCCGGAGGTGATTTGCGAGACCGAGAAGGAAACCCCGCAGGAATCCGCGCGCAAGATCGTGCGCCGGCTGGAGGAGCTCGGCTATCTTGTGCCGGCCGGCAACAACGGCGACGGCTACAGCAGCCAGGAAGAAGAAGTCGTGAAGCAACGGCTGACGGAGCTGGGTTATTTGTAATCGTTGCGGGCACGGGCAGCGGCTTTGCCACCGGCGCCCGTGCCGGCGTTGGCAATCCCATTTCAAACTCTGTTTCGCGTGATCGTGTGCGGGCGCGAAACAGAGTTTTTCGGTAATGCCTCAGTTGCGTGTGGGGACGTGGCGCAGACCTCTTGTCTGCAGGCAGGGATTCCCGCACTGGTGCACTGTTGCGTTACTTTTTGTAGCCCCCGACTCCTTGTGGGGCGCTGCAGAAGCAGCAAAAATTCATCTTTGAACAGCCGCCCACCAGGGGCGGGGACTACAGAATTTACGTTTACAGTGCACTAGTCCACACGCTGCCGGGCGATTACGTTTATCTCAACCGAACCTTTCGAGCAGACCGCGCCGCCGGCGCGAGGACAGCCATGAAAGATGAATCACGCCAGGTGTGGGTCGCCGGCTATCCCCGCAGCGGCAACACCTGGGTCAACTATCTCTGCGCCTACTGTTTGAATCTGCCGTTCCGTGATTTCGATGATGGCCGCAAGCAACCCCGGCAGGAGTGGGTGCGGCAGGCGGTTGCGGGCCGCCATCCCTGGCCTGCGCCGGCCGGTTTCGCCGGTGTGCAGAAAACGCACAAGCTGCCGGCGGAATTGCCGCTGCGGTCCGGTTGTGCCATTTACGTGCAGCGTGATCCGCGCGATGTCTTTGTCAGCCATTCCTACTACATGCAGCACCGGGTCAACAGCGCGATGAAGAAATTTCATTACAAGTTGCTGGGGCTGCGCGGCCGCCGCGCGCAGTTGCGCTGGTTCATCGCCGACTGGCGCCGGCATGTGACCGCCTGGCGTGATCACGCGCAGGCGACGATTCACTATGAAGCGCTGCTGCAGGACGGTGCCCGTCACCTGGCCGACGCCCTGGCCACGGCTGGTTTTGAAGTGCCGCTCGAACGCGCCGCACAGGCACTGGAATGCTTTCGTTTCGAGAAAATGAGCGGCCGTGAGATCGGCACCACAATCAACGAGAAAAGCTTTTTCCGGCGCGGTGGCGTCGGCGACTGGCGGAATCATTTGAGTGAAGATGAAAACCGGCTGTTTGCCGAGCTGCTTGCCGGGGCACGCATGGCATGAGCCCCGCCATCGTCCCCCGGTCACACGCCTGCCTGCTTTGCCCGTCAGCGCAATCTCACGGCCAGGCCCATGACAAGGATGCGGAAGATCTCATGGATTGATCATGTTTGCATTTCTCAAAAAAGATCGTGCCCGCCGCGTGGTCGTCATTTCAATCGACGGGGTGCCCTATGACTTCATGCAGAAGCACATTGCCGCCGGCGATTTTCCCCACTTCAAAAAACTGGCGGAAAAGGGCTCGTTCCGCCGCATGAACTCGGTGCAGCCCTGCATTTCCTCGATTGCCTGGTCGAGCTACATGACCGGCAAGAACCCGGCCAAGCACAACATCTTCGGTTTCGTTGACCGCAAACCCGGCACCTATGATCTCTTCGTGCCGACTTCGGCACACATGACCAGCGAAACCATTTGGGAGATCATGAGCCGCGCCGGCAAGCGCGTGTTTGTCATGAATGTGCCGGTGACTTATCCCCCGCGCCCGGTCAACGGCATTTTGGTGGGATGTTTTCTCTGCACGCAAATCGAAAAGATCGCCTATCCCGCCCACGTCGGCAGGGAACTGAAGGCGATGGGCTACAAGATCGATGCCGATGCCGCCCTCGCGCGCGAGAATCGCGATCGCTTTCTCGCGGAGTGCAACGAAGCGTTGCACAAGCGCGTGCAGGCCATGTTTCATTACCTGGCGCAGGAACCGTGGGATTTCTTTCAGTGCCACATCATGGAAACCGACCGGATGAATCACTTCTTCTGGGAGCACATGGAGAAGGATGATCCGGTGTATGCCAAAGCCTTTTTCGACTTCTACAAGCGCGTCGATGAAGTGCTGGGCGAGGTCGACCGCAAAATCGGCGGGGAGGCCGAGTTGATCATTCTCTCGGATCACGGCTTTTGCACCATTAAGAAGGAGATTTATCTCAACTGGTATCTGGCCGAGGCCGGCCTGTTGAAATTCAAGAAGACGCCGCCCAGTTCCCTGGCGGACATGCATCCGGAGTCGCTGGGCTACAGTCTGATTCCCGGCCGCGTGTTCGTGAATCTGCAGGGGCGCGAGCCGCAGGGCACGGTGCCGCCGGCGCAGTACGAAGCCGCACGCGAGAAATTGAGCGAGGCCCTGCTCGGCTTCGTTGACCCCGACAACCAGGCGCCCATCATCCGCCGGGTGATCAAGCGCGAGGAAATCTATAACGGCCAAAATTGCAAGCAGGCCGCGGATTTGATCGCGGTGCCGTATGACGGCTATGATCTCAAGGGCGATCTGCGCAAGACCATCCCCGGCGAAAAAACTGCACTGGTGGGCATGCACACCTTCGAGGATTCCCTGCTCTTTATCCGCGATCGTGAGATTGTGCGCGGGCACAATGAGCTGTGGATCGGCGACCTGGCGCCCACCATCCTGAAGTTGATGAAGCTGCCGATCCCGCCGGACATGGATGGTGTCGCGCTGCTTTAGCCCGGCCGGCGGTTCTGCCGCAGGCAGTGCCCCCGGCCTGTCGTAAACCACCACCGTTTTGACAAGCTCAAGGAGAGTTCAGGATGAAACTACTCGTCACCGGCGGTGCCGGCTATGTCGGCTCCGTTCTGATTCCGCGCCTGCTCACTGCCGGGCATCGCGTGCGTGTGCTGGACAACTTGATGTACGGCGGGGCCAGCCTGCTGCCGTTTTTCAGCGATCCCAAATTCGAGTTTCTCAAGGGCAACATCCTCGATGAAGCGCGCGTGCGGGAGGCCACCCGCGGCGTCGACGCCATCATCCATCTGGCCGCCATCGTTGGTTATCCCGCCTGCAAGAAAAACGAGCAGCTTGCGCACGATGTCAATTACATCGGCACCAAAATCGTCGAGAAGAACCGCGACCGCAACCAGTTGCTGATTTACGCTTCCACCGGCTCCAACTACGGCGCGGTCGTTGGTCAAATTTGCACCGAGGAAACACCGCTCAATCCGCTCACCATCTACGGCACCACCAAGACCCAGGCGGAGCGCCACCTGCTGGCTTCACCCAACACCATTTGCTTCCGCTACGCCACCGCTTTCGGCGTGTCGCCGCGCATGCGCCTGGATTTGCTGATCAATGACTTCGTTTATCAGGCGGTGAAAGTGCGCAACCTGATCGTCTATGAACGGACCTTCAAGCGCACCTTCATCCACGTCATCGACATGGCGCGCAGCTTCATGTTTGCGCTGGAAAACGCCGACCGCATGATCGGCCAGGTCTACAACGTCGGCTCCGAGCAGATGAACTACAGCAAGGAGCAAATTGCCGAGCTGGTGCGCCGCAAGGTCGATTTCTATCTGCACTACGCCGATGTCGGCAAGGACGAGGACCAGCGCAACTATGAAGTCTCCTATGCCAAAATCAACGCGCTGGGCTTTTACACCACCATCTCCGTCGAAGAAGGCGTGGACGAGCTCATCCGCGCCTACGAAACCATAGACCTCCGCAACCCGCTCAGCAACGTGTGAGGCCCGACCCCGTGAAACCGACCGCCGCCGGCAACGGTGCCGTGCCGCGCGCCAGCCGGCAACTGAGCCTGGTGGCACGTTTGCGCCGCAGACTGCGCCGGGCCCGCCCGCCGGTGCTGCTGGCGCCGGCCGCCGTGACCCCGCTCGCCGCACCGCCGATTTTCGTGATCGGCGTGCATCGCTCGGGCACCACGCTGCTGCGCCTGATCCTCGACAGCCACTCGCGTCTGGCCTGTCCGACCGAGTCGATCTTTTTGCTGCCGTTGAGCACGCTGTGGCGGGATGACAAGGCCATGGCGGGTTTGCGCGCCATGGGCTTCGCGGAAGAGCACGTGCTGGCCAGGCTGCGCGAGTTCAGCAACTACTTTTTTTCCGCGTATGCCGGCGCGTGCGGCAAACCGCGCTGGGCTGATAAAAGCCCGCATTACATCGATTGCCTCGATTTTATCGAGCGGCTGTATGGCCCGCACTGCCAGTATGTTTTCATCTATCGCCACGGTCTGGATGTCGCCTGTTCGGTGGGCGAAAAGGTGATTCGTCCGGCCGAGGCGCTGAAGCAGGCCTGCGGCGATCCCTACGCCGGTGGTGCACGCTACTGGGCGGAGCAATGCCGCAAGATGCTCGCCTTCCAGGCGAAACATGCGGCCCGGGTTTTCCCGCTGCGCTATGAAGCGCTGGTGGCCGAGCCGGAAAAGCAGTGCCGCGCCCTGTTCGCCTTTCTCGGCGAGCCGTGGGAGGAGCAGGTGCTGCAGTTTTACAAGCAGCAACACACCTCCGCGCCGGGTCTGGAAGACCCCATTGCCGCCACCAGCCGCGGCTTCACGCCGAGCGTGGGCAATTACCACAAGCTCCCGGAAACCACCGTGGCGCGCATGCGGGCGGAAGCCGGTGACGTGCTGCGCGCGCTGGGGTATGAAACCTGAACGTGACATGGGAAACGGGAGGGCGCGGGCACAAGGAGAGAATATCCGCGCAGCGGCCGCACCGGCGCGGTCGCGATTCGCAGGATTGTTGCAGCAGACAGCCACTTGCAATGAACCATGAGCGCAAGCAATTCCTTCTGGCAAAACAAGCGCGTGCTCGTCACCGGCGGTGCCGGCTTTCTCGGCAGTCACATTGTTGACCGCCTGCGGCCCCTGGGCTGCGAAGTGATCGTCCCGCGCAAACGTGACTATGATTTTACCCGGCTCGAAGCGGCACAGGCATGTTTCCGCCGGCATCAGCCGCATCTGGTGATTCACTGCGCCGCCTACTACGGCGGCATCTGGATCAACCAGTTGTATCCCGGTCGGATCTTCTACGAGAACCTGGTGATGGGCGCGAACCTGATGGAGGCGGCGCGCCAGGCGGGCGTGGAAAAATATGTGCAAATCGGCACGGCCTGCTCCTATCCCGGTTATCTCGAAAACGAGCTGGCGGAGAAAGATTTGTGGCAGGGCCTGCCGCATGAAACCGTGGTGAACTACGGCATGACCAAGAAGATTCTCGCGATTCAGGGCCTGGCCTACAAAAAGCAATATGGTTTCCACAGCATTCATCTGATTCTCACGAATCTCTACGGTCCGCGCGACACGTTTCATCCCGACCGCTCCCACGTGGTGGCGGCGCTGATCCGCAAGTTCGTCGAAGCGCAGCAGGCCGCAGCCGCCGAGGTGGAGGTGTGGGGCACGGGCCGGCCGATCCGCGAGTTCCTCTACGTCGAGGATTGCGCCGAAGGCATCCTGCGCGCCACCGAACTCTACGATGACACTGAACCGCTGAACCTCGGCACCGGCGTGGGCACTTCGATCCGCGAGTTGGCGGAAACGCTGCAGGAAGTTTCCGGCTTTACCGGCACCATTCGCTGGAACACCGCCAAGCCCGACGGCCAGGCGAAAAAAATTCTCGATGTGACGCGCATGAAAGCCGTGCTCGGCTGGCAGCCGGCGACACCGCTGCGCGAGGGGCTGGCGAAAACCGTGGCCTGGTACGTGGCCAACAAAGCCGAGGCGGATCAACGCCTGTGAGTGCCCCGGACAAAGACATCCAGGCGGCCGTCACGGCGGCGGCCGCGCCGGCCGCCGCCGGCAATGGCCGGGTGAAACAGCCGCGGCCAGAGGCCATGGCGCGCTCCAGCGGCATCGTTTTGCTCGGCACGCTCACCGGGCGCGGCCTCAATTTCATCGCGCAAGTCGTGCTGTCAAAGCTGCTCGGTTTGCAGGCCTTCGGTCTGTTCACCTACAGCAATGCGCTGTTAAGTTTTCTCGACGGCATTTGCCTGGGCGGTTTTTCGCAGACCACCGTGCGCTACATCGCCATGGCGCGCGCGCAGGCCCGGCCCGCGGACATTCGCCGGGTGATGCGCGTGGCAGTGCTGGTCATCACGACGCTCTCGCTGCTCATCAGCGCCGCGCTGTTTGCCTGGCGCGGGCCGATCGCCAGGGACTGGATCGGCCAGCCGGAAATGGCGGCGGTGCTGCCGTGGCTGGCGGTGATCCTGCCGGTGCTGGCGCTGCTCTCCTGGCTGGGCTTTGCATTGCGCGCATTTCGGGAAGTGGGGATGGAGGCATTGATCCGGCGCAATGTGCAGCCCGTTGCGTTGCTGCTGTTCGCCGCCGGGGTGTCGCTGGTGGCACCCATGAACGTGCACTGGGCCATGGCCGCCGTGCTGGCGAGCACCGTGCTGGCGGCGCTGTTCGGCCTGCTCAAATTGCGGCCGCACCTGCCACCGGCCACGGCGGCACCGGCCACGGTCGCCACCGGCGCAATGCTGCACTTTGCGCGGCGGGTGTGGTTCTCGCGCTTTTCGGGATTGGTGTTGAATCAGGCGGACCGGCTGATGATCGGTTCGCTGTCGAGCCTGTCACAGGTCGGCATCTATCACGCCGCGTTTCGCATCGCGGATTTTCAAACGCTGGCGATGGGCTCCTTCGTGCCGATGTTCAGCACGGTGATCGCCGAAGCGCACGGCCGCGGCGACCGGCCCGCCATCATCAATTACTACCGCATGGTGGTGCGCTGGTCGTTGTTCGTCACTCTGCCGATTTGCCTGGCATGCTGGGTTTTTGCCGCTCCGATTTTGCAGTTGTTTGGCGGGGAGTTCGTCGCGGGCGTGCCGGTGTTGCGCCTGATTGCGCTGGCGGCACTGGTGGATGCGGGTGTCGGCCCTGCCGGTCAGTTTCTGCAGATGATGGGTCGCGAGAAATGGGAAATGCGCTTCCTGTTTGGCGCAGCGATCATGGCCGTGGCCTTGAATGCCGTCTTGATTCCCAGTCATGGCGCACTCGGTGCTGCGCTCGGCAGCGGCGTGGCGATCGTGATCTTGAATGTCAGCCGGTTGCTCGCCCTGCGCAAGCTGCTCGGCGTTTATCCCTACACCGTGCTGACCGTGCGCCTGCTCGCGGTGGGTATGCTGGCGCTGTTGACAGTTTGGCTGGTGAGCGCAGCAGGCATCTGGGTGCAAGGCCTGGTCCTGGCCGCCATTATGGCTGCTGGAAGCTGGCTTTTCTGCCTGCATCCGGATGACCGGGTGATGCTGCAGCGCTTGCGCCAGCGGATGAAAAGCCGGGGCTGAAGCGGGGAGGGGGTCGGAAAGCAGAATCAGTGTCCGTTCGAAAGCACGCACCTCTCTCCCATGAGAGCTGCGTTGCCGAAGCGGCTTGGCCGGGGCATGAGAGTTCCCGAAGTTTTCCCGGCCGTCCGCGTTTTGAGCTCCCGGCTCAACCGGGGTTGCAATTTCTTCGGACCGACATTGATACTGCCACGTCAAGTCGAACTCTGTTGCAAGGGAAAAACAGCCTCCGGAGGTAATGCCTCAGTCACGTGGGTGGAGGCAGCGCAGACCTCATGTCTGCAGGCGGAAATGCCTGCGCTAGTGCACTGTTACGTTAATTTTTGTAGCCACGACCCCTTGCGGGTCGCTGCTGAAGTAGCAAAAATTTATTTTTGAACAGCCGCCCACGAGGGGCGGGGACTAGAGAATTCACGTTTACAGCGCGCGAGTTCACACGTTACTGAGAGGTTCCCTCCAAAGGCGAAATGCGGAAGCGGGGGCAACACCCTGGAAACGTTTGCCCCTGCCGGCAGACTGGAAGTCTTCGACTGTACGGGAGAAGTTGTCTGGCTGACCCCGAAGTGCAAGCCTGAATTTGACGCTCATGAAGAACCCGCAACTTCCACCACGCGCCTTTTGTCTTGGCCTCGACGGCGGCACCTGGACGGTGCTGCAACCACTCATGCAAGCCGGGCATCTGCCGAACCTCGTGGCACTGGCGAACGACGGCCTGAGCGGCGTGTTGCATTCCACCATTCCGCCGATCACCCCGGCGGCATGGAGCACGTTTATGACCGGCTGCAATCCCGGCAAGCACGGCATTTTCGATTTTCAAGGCTATGACCGCCGCAGCAATCAGGCTTATCTCGTCAATGCGACTTCGCTGCGCGTGCCCACGCTCTGGCAGCTTCTCAGCCAGCACGGCAAACGCGTGGCGGTGGTGGACTTGCCGGTCACCTATCCGCCGCCGGCGGTCAACGGCGTGATCGTCAGCGGCTTGATGACGCCCGGCCGGGATTCGACCTTCACGCATCCCGCGGCTTTGCGCTCCGAGCTGGAGGCGCAGTTGGGTTATGAATGGCCGCTGTTGAAAGAAGAAGACGAGGGCGGACGTCTGCACGCGGACTTCGGTGCTTTCCTCAAAAAGATGCGGCTGTTTCTCGACAGCCGGGTGCAGGCCATGCTCCATCTCCTGCGGCGCGAGACCTGGGATGTTGCCCTGCTGCAACTGCAATGCGTGGATTTTCTGCAGCATGCGCTCTGGCCGCATCTCGATCCCGCGCATCCGGATTTTCAGCCCGAGCGCCGGCAACGCATCATTCGGGAGTTTTTCATACCGCTGGATCACGCCGTGGGCGAACTGGTGGCTGCCGCGCGCGCCAGCATGGGCGAACAAACCCTGGTGCTGGTGCTTTCCGATCACGGCTTCCAGGGCCATCGCATGCGTGCCGAGCTGAATCACTGGCTGCATGCCAACGGCTTTCTCGTGCCGCAGACCACAACCCCGGCGCGCTGGATGCGCCATGCCGGCTTGCTGCGCCGTCTGGACGTGCTGCAACTGCGCAAGCGGCTGCTGCCCAAAGCGCGGCGGCAGGCGCTGGGCACCAGACTGCGGCTGCACAGCATCGATCCCCGCCGCTCGCTCGCCTATGCGGTCAGTTCGTTTTGGGGATGCCTCTATCTCGGCCCCGGGGCTGGCGCGCCGCAGGTTGCGGACTTGATCGCGAAGCTGTACGCCTGGCGCGATCCCGCCACGCAGCAGCCGGTGGTGCACAGGGTCTTTCGCCGCGAGGAAATCTTCAGCGGGCCGGCGTGCGAGCGGTTGCCGGATCTCATCGTCGCACCGGCCGCAGGCTACACTTTTTCCTCCAAAACCTTTTTTCGAGAGGGCACGCTGCTGGTACCGGTGGCGCCGGGGGATTTTCACGCCGGCACGCATGAAAGCCGGGGCATTTTTATTCTCAATGGTGCGGGTGTGATGCAGGGCGCGCCGGGGCTGTCGCACGAAGCCGCACTGCAAGATGTGATGCCGACTTTGCTGCACTGGCTGGGTCTGCCGGTGCCGGCGCATTGCGACGGCCGCGTGCGGTCGGAGTGGTTCGACCGGCCAGCAGCCGCGATCGCGTATCACCAGCCCGCGGCAACGGTGCAGGAAGAAGTCGCATTCAGTGATGAGGAAGAGCGTGAGCTGCAGCGGCGGCTGCAAACTCTGGGGTACATGTAACACGATGTCAGGCCTCATCAAAAAAAATCAGCGGCGCTGCCTGTGGCTGCTGCTGGTGCTCGGCTGGCAGGCGCCGGGGCAGGCGCAAGACTCGCTGTGCGGCTATGTGCCCGCGATTGGCACACGCGAAAAGGCTTTCACTTTCGGCATTTGGGGCGATCCGCAAGTCGCCCATTACGCCCCCGGCACCCGTTTGGGCAGCGAAGAAAACAAGGCCAATGCCAAAACCGTGGTGCCGCGGCTGCAGCAGACGGTGGCGCTCACCAACCGGCTGGCGCCGGCATTCGTCATCACGCTGGGAGACAACATTCACAACACCGGCGAATGGGAAAACTTCAACGTCTTTGTGCAGGCCGTCCAGCCGCTGCAAATGCCGCTCTATTTGCTGATGGGCAATCATGATCATGTCCCAGCCGCGGACACACTCGCCGGCAATCCGCTCGGCCGCCGCGAGTTTGCCAACTTCCGCTGGGCACAGCAGCAGATCAACGGCCTGGACAAGGTGAATTATTCCTTCGATGCCGGGGACTGGCATTTCATTCTTTTCTCGCAACCCGGCGGGCATGGCTATGGCGTCGATGCCTATCTCGAGCGCCATCCCGAATATCTCGCCTGGCTGGAGGCGGATCTGGCCGCCAACCGCGACCGGCCGACGATGTTTTTCACCCATCATCCGCTGCTGCCCGTGGGTCGCGTGCAATTCGACCATTACGGCCCGGGCGCCGCGCACCGTGCCAGATTGGTCGAACTGCTCACGCGCCACGGCAATGTCCAGTACGCTTTTTTTGGCCACGTGCATAATACCGTCGCCGCGATTCCGCTCATTTCCTGGCGCTACCGCGGCACGGCCTTCATCGTCATGCCCAACGCCGCCAATTTTGCACGCCAGGCGGATTACCTGGAAACCGCGCAATCCTCCTGGGGGCTGGGCCTGGTGCGGCTCAATGGTGCGCAATGCGAAAGCATTACCTTTCACACACTCGCCGGCGAAAGCATTGCCCTCGACCCCGCCACCTTCGAGGAATACGACGACCGCCGTTACGGCTATCTGCAGCCCGAGTGGGCGCTGCCGGCGGCGGAATCGATTCGCAACGGCAGCTTCGAAGAGGATGGGCCGGCCGGCTGGTTCGTGAATCATCTGCTGCCTTATGAGAATCCGCCGGTGCAGAAGCGTTTGGTGGTGACCGGCGGCGCATTCGAAGGCAGCCGCTTTCTCCAGCTTTACACCAAAGCCCGCGCCTCCGTCTATGACACGCAAAGTTATCTTACTGTGGAGGTGCGGCAGGCGGTGAGCGCTCCCGCGGCTGGCCAGTGGCCGGTGTTGAAGTTGCACTACAAGATCGCGGCAGCGGAATACCGCTTCCCCGAGGTCTGCCAGCCCTTCATCATGGTGGCGGGCTTCAAAGCCGGTGAACGCGTCCATCGCTTTGCGCTGGCGTACAGCCTGGGCGAACCGTTCAGCTTCTTTGGCGTGCGCGGGCCGTATGTCTGTCTGAAGCTGGCGCCGGTTTTCGATGAATGGCGGGAGCTGACGCTTTATCCGCGCTCCGATTTTGCGCGGTATTTTCCGGAGAAGAGTTGGGAAAATCTCGCGATCGACCGGGTGGTGGTGACGCTGGGGGTACACAACGCGAATTACTCACCCACCGCGGAAAATGCCGAAGCCGGCGCCGGCTTCGATAAGGTGAGCTGGACGACAACAAGCTCACCGACACCGCCCACGACCGGGATCATGGGGAATCTGCGCACGCATGCAACGGGGTTCCGGTTGTACCAGAATTATCCCAATCCCTTCAATCCGGAAACCAGGATCAGCTTTGATTTGGCGCAGCCCGCCACGGTCAGGCTGGAGGTGTGCGATCTCAACGGCCGCGTCGTGGCCGTTTTGCAGCAGGGTCGCCTGCCCGCCGGCTTTCACACCTTTGCCTGGCGGCCGGTCGCGCAAACGCCCTCCGGGGTGTATCTCTTGCGGTGCAACGTCAATGCAATGGTGCAGACCAGGAAGATGATTCTGCTGAGGTAGGATGATGGCGGCGCGGGAAAAACAGCATGCACCAACGGCGCAATCAGGCAGGGCACCGACCATCAGTGTCATCATCCCGGCTTACAAGGCCGGCCGCTGGCTAGGCCGCGCCGTGGCGAGCTGCCAGGCACAAACCCTGCCCGCGACGGAGATCATCATCGTCGATGACGGCTCGCGGGATGATACACTGGCGGTGGCCGAAAAGCTGGCGGCGCAGCACCACAACCTGCGTGTCTTGCAGCAGCCGCACAATCAAGGCCCGGCGGCGGCGCGCAACCGCGGCGTGGCCGAAAGCCGTGGCGAATTTCTCGCGTTTCTCGATGCCGATGACACCTGGGCGCCCGACAAACTCGAAAAGCAAATGGCCATTGTGCAGGCCCGGCCGGAAACCGCTCTGGTTTTTACCGCGCTGCAGGAGCGTGATGTTCATGGCCGCAAGCTGCGCGAAGTGTGGCACCGTGTGCCGCACGAGCGCCGGCGCCGCGTGATTGCCTCGTTCCTGTTTCGCTTGAACATGCTGACGCCGACGCTGTTGCTGCCGCGCCGAATCTTCGAACGGGCTGGCGGTTTCGATGAACGCTTGCGCATGGGCGAGGACCACCTGCTCTTCATGAAGATTGCGGCGGTTCACGAGGTGGTGTATCTGCCGGAGCTGCTGGTCGATCGCTGGGTGGTGCCGGCAAGCTCCTCCAAGTCCGGCGCGCCGGCGGCGTTGCAGGCCGCCTTCCAGCAATTCATGGAGGTGGCGGTGCAGCACTTCCCCTACCTGCGGGAACATCTGCCGGCGCTCACCGCGAAGATGCATTTTCAAGTGGGGCGGCGCTTTCAAAAACAGGGCGACCGGCGCAGCGCACGGCGGCATTTTCTCGCCAGCCTGCGCACACGGCCCGGCTTGAAAGCCGGCGTGGCGTGGTTGACTGCCCTGCTGCCGGCGGCCTGGCAGGCACTCTTTCACGAAACCCCGCGGCGACGCCGGCTGTTTGTGACCGCACGGTGATGCCGCCGCCGGTTGCCGTGTCGAGGCCGGCCAGTGCAGGCGAAGCGCGTCACGGGGATGACCGCGCGCACATGACTCGCAAACACGATCTATGCTCAAACTGGAAAAACTGGCGTTCTGGATCACGCTGATCACTTTCCCTCTGCCACTGGCCATGCGCCTGGAGAGCGGCTATCGCATCTATCTCTTCGAAGTGCCGCTCTGGGCAGTTTACTTCTTCTGGGCTTTTCGCCTGGGACTGCGCGATCAGCGGCTGCACTTCACCAAGTTCGACTTTTTTTTCCTGCTGTTCCTGGTGTGGCTGCTGGTGTCCATCGCCTACAACAATGCCTGGGATACCGGCGCCAACAACTGGTGGTTCTGGATCAAAGCCTTTTTGGTCGGGTTTTATCTCCGCCACAACCTGAACCGCCTGTATCCCTTGTCGGCCATTGTGACGTTCCTGGTGGTGACGATCGCGCTGGAATCGGCGTTGGGTCTGCTGCAGAGCATCACCCAGTCCAGCATCGGTGCCGTGCAGCAGTATTTCGGCCAGGAGATGGAGCACATCTCCATCTACAAAGCCGGCATGATGAATCTGGTGCGCGTGCAGGGCACGTTCAAACATTCCAATATTCTGGGGAATTGGATCGTCATGCTCCTGCCGCTGGTCGTCGCCAAGGCGCTGATGAGCACCAGCCGCGCACGGCTGTTTTACTGGATTTGCGCGGTCACCACCGGCATCGCTTTGGTGCTCACCCTGTCGCGCGGCAACTGGGGCGCGGCTGTGTTCGGCATGCTGGTGATGTTCAACGCCACCGGTGTGCTCACCTTCAAACGGGTGAATTGGGCGCGCCTGCTGTTCAGCGCTCTGCTCGCCGGCATTTTTCTGGTGACCCTGATTTTTACTTATGCCGCGGAGATTGCACTCTTTTCCGAAGCCCTGTCGCAGCGCATCGAGATGCTGCCCGGGAGCCGCAGTGAAACCATACGCTACACTCTGCTGCTCGCTTCCTCCGAGTTGATTGCGGAGAATCCCGTGCTGGGTGTGGGGTTGGGGCGCTCGAACGAGTTGTTGCATTACACTGAATATGAAATCCGTGACCGTTTCAGTGCCACGGTGCACAACATTTTCATGATCATCGCCACGGAAGGCGGGGTGCCGGCTTGCCTGCTTTTTCTGCTCGCCATCTGGCAGCCGTTGCAGCACATTTACCGTCTGGCCAGGGTCAAACGGGAAGCCTCGTCGGAGGCGGTGGGCGTGGTGGCGGCCGGCATGGTCGGCGGCTACAGTGCGATTCTTTTCGCAATGTTGTGGTACACCGGCATGATTGAGCAGGCGGAGTTGCCGCTGATTTTGACGTTTTTCCATCTCGCCCTGGGCCTGCGGGCGGAGCAGAAGGCGGTCGCGCCGGATGCTGCGCTCATGCCGCAGCCGGAGGGACGGTGGCGTCTCGCATCGACGGTGTCATTATGAGAGAGCAACGCATACGCCTTCTCTACTTCAGTTCATTCTTTGTTGCCCAGGGCGGCGCCTCCCTCAGCCTGCTGAAGCTCATTGAAATTTTCAACGATCACCGCTTTGCGGCTGCCGCGGTTTTGCCGCGGGAGGCCCGGCCGCAGGTGGCGCGTTTGCCGCTCGCGCCGGAACTGACACAGCGTATCACCTATCTCACGCTCGATCGCATCTGCCGCCGGCTGCTCAATCCGTTTTATTTGCTGCGCTTTCTCGGCCGGACGATGACCAGCGTGCTGTTGCTGCGGCGGCTGCTGCGGCAGCAGCAAATCGACCTGGTGCACGCCAACGATTTGCGTGATTTCCACGCGCCGCTGGCGGCGTGGAGCTGCGGCATTCCCGTGGTCTGGCATCTGCGCGCCAGCCGGCCGAACCCGCTGACCCGCTACCCGGTGGCGACGATGATGCACCTGCTCGCCACCCGCATCGTGGCGGTTTCGCACTGCACCGCGCGGCAAATGGCGCTGCGGCGCAGCTTCGCGCAAAACAAGGTGACGGTGATTTACAACCCCGGGCCATATCGCGAACGCTTTCATCCCGGCGTGAGCGGCGCCGCGGTGCGGCAGGAATTTGGCCTGCCGGCGGACGCGCCGGTCATCACCCTGATTGCCAAGCTCTCACGCCGCAAGGGCCACCGGGTGTTGCTGCAGGCGATTCCTCTCATCCGGACGCAATTTGCCCGGGCGCGTTTTCTCATCGTCGGGGGCGAATTGCCCGGCCATGAACGCTATGCCCGGGAGTTGCGCCATCAGGCGGAACCCCTGGTGCAACAGGGCGTGCTGATCTTCACCGGCGAGCGCAGCGACATTCCACAACTCATGGCGGCGAGTGACGTGATCGTGCAATGTTCGATCTATGACGATCCGTTCCCCGGCGTGGTGTTGGAGGCGATGGCGATCGGCAAAGTGGTCGTGGCGGCCGATGCCGGCGGCATGCCGGAGCAAATCCGTCACGGCGAGGATGGTTTGTTGTTTCGCAGGGGGGATGCCGAGGAGCTGGCGCGGCGCGTGAACCAGGTCCTGGCCGATCCGGTGTTGAAACGGAAACTGGAACAGGCGGCGGTGACAAATCTCGGCAGCCGGTTCAATTTTGCGAAATTCGTGCATGAGTTCAGAAGTTTGTATGAAACGCTCGCGGCCGGCGGCTCCCGGCAGCCCCGGGCAGCCGTAACCACGGGCGGTGCGCAACTGCCACTGTCGCAATCAGACAAGCTGTAAATCGGGCGTGCTCCCTGCCCGGGCGGCACAGAGTATTGCCGGACTTGTGTCGCAGGGCGACCGGGCACAGCCCTCTTTTCCCCGTGGAACGGGTGGGCGAATTTTAAATGAGGACAATCGACTCGTGAATGCATCCGTGCAACATTCCCGCTTGATCATTCTGGGTCTGGATGGCGCGACTTTCGATGTGATTTTGCCGTGGGCCGGCCAGGGCCATTTGCCCAATCTCGCTGCTTTGATGCAGGAGGGCACCTGGGGGCCGCTGCGCACCGTGATCCCGCCGAGCACCGCGGTGGCGTGGAACTCGTTTGCCTCGGGCAAGGGACCGGGCCGGCACGGTTTGTTCGAGTTCATGCGGCGCCGGCCGAATTCCTACCGCCTGGAGCCGGTCAACTCCGACGAGGTCGCGAGCGCCCGTTTGTGGGACCTCCTGGGGTTTCACGGCCAGCCTGCGATCGTGCTCAATGTGCCGATCACCTATCCGGTGCGGCCGCTCAATGGCCTGATGGTGGCCGGCCTGCCGGTGCCGGCCGCCGGCCCGCAGCGCTGCCATCCCGAAAATCTCATCGACGAGTTTTGCAAACTGGCGCCCGGCTATCAGCCGCTGCCCGCGGTGAGTTTTTCCGGCAAGAACGAGCAGGAATATCTCGATGATTTGCTCGCGACCCTGCGCAACAAGATCATCGTGGCACGCCATTGCCTGGAGAACAAGCCGTGGCAGCTCTTCGTGCAGGTGTTCAGCGAGACCGATTTTGCGATGCACTCTTTCTGGCGGTATTACGACCGCACGCATTCGAAATTCAACGAGCAGGACCACCGGCGTCATGGCGACGCCATTCTGCAAGTTTACCGCCTGATCGATGATTTCATTGGCGAGGTGCGGCGGCGCTTTCCCGGGGTGCCGCTGCTGTTGCTTTCCGACCACGGCTTTGGCCCGCTGGAATATTACCTCTACAGCAACACCTGGCTGCTGCACGAAGGTTTTCTCGTGCCCAAACGCACGCCGGCGGCGCAGCTCAAATACCGCGCCTTTCAAGCCGGCTTGAGTCCGAGCAATGTCTTTGCGTTGATCAACCGTCTCGGCCTGAGCCGGGTCAAGCGCAAAGTCAAGGGCACCGCGCAGGGTTATCGTCTGGCGGAGAAGCTGTTCTTTTCCTTTCCCGATATCGACTGGCGCCGGTCGCGCGCCTATTCCATTGGCGGCGGCATTGCCGGTTTGATCTTCATCAATCTGGCCGGCCGTGAACCGGAGGGCGTGGTGCAGCCGGGCGCGGAGTATGAGGCCACGCGCGCGGAAATCATCGCCCGTCTGCGCGCGTTCCGCGATCCCCTCACCGGCGAATTGCTCATCGGTGAAATCTACAAACGCGAAGAGCTCTTCGACGGGCCGTTTTTCGAGCGCGCACCCGATCTGGTGTATTTCCCCAAGGATCCGCGCTACATCGTTTTCAGCAGCTTCTCTTTCTCTTCACACCGCGTGATTCGTGACCCCGGGCCCTACATCACCGGCCAGCATCGCATGGAGGGCATTTTCCTGATGCACGGTCCGGGGGTCAAACCGGGCCAGCGGCTGGAACACGCGCGCATCATCGACGTGGCACCGACGGCGCTCTATTTGATGGGCTATCCCGTTCCCAACGACATGGATGGCGAGGTGCTCACCGCCGGTTTTCAGGAGCAGATGCTGCGCAGCCGGCCGATTGACCGCATGGAATTCGAGTTCACCCGCAGCGGCGAACAGATGGTGTACAGTGAGGCCGATCGCGCCGAAGTCGAAGCACGCCTGCGCAGTCTGGGATATTTGTAATGCCGGCAGAAAATGGCGCGAGCCTGCAGGCTCACACAACCCCCCGGCGCGTGTCGTGCCGACATTTGCGTGTAGTGGGGGAGGGAGTAAGAGTAAGGGCAGGAGCAGGAGTAAGAGTCAGGAGTAGGAGCTAGCGTGACCGCTACTGCACCCCGAATTTTGGTGTTTGGCATGGACGGCGCGACGTGGCGCATTTTGCGACCGCTGCTGGCGCAGGGCCGGCTGCCCAATTTGCAGCGCCTGTGCGACGCCGGTTCCGCCGGCGTGCTGCATTCGCTCGAGCCCATGGTCTCGCCGGCGATCTGGACCAGCATTGCCTCGGGCAAAACGCCGGACAAGCACGGCGTGTGGGATTTCGTGGTCTCCTCCAAAAGCGTGCGCTGCAAACGCATTTGGGACATGGCCGCGGAATCCGGCCTGCGCATCGGCTTGTGCGGCTACATGGTCACCTGGCCGCCGCCCACGCTGCCGGGATTCGTGATCCCCGGCTCCTTCTCGCGCGGCCCGGAAACCCATCCCGCGGCACTGCAGGTCATTCGCGAGCTGGATATGACGCAGCGCTCCGACGGCAAACGCTCGCTCGCCGATCACCTGCGCCGGGCCTGGCAAAGCTACCGCCTGGGCGTGCGGCCGCTCACCTTTCTCGACGCCGCCTGGACGCTGGCACGCACGCGGCTGCAGCGCGACGATCTCGAAAAATTTTACCAAATGCGCCGCCTCGGTTTCGCCGTCTACTCCGACGTCTTTCGCAAGCAGGTGCAGCACTATCAGGCCGAACTGGCCATGTATGTTTTCACACTGGTCGACAGCACCTCGCACAATTACTGGAAGTTCATGGAGCCGGAGCGCTTCCAGGACGTACCGGCGCCGGAGATTCGACGGCATGGCGGCAAAATTCAGCAGGCCTATATCACGGTGGATCGCATGATCGGCCGCACGCTGGCGGCACTCGACCGCGGCGAAACCAATGTGCTGGTGGTGTCGGATCACGGCTTTCAATCCGTGCCGGAAGCGCAGGGCCGCACGCCCGACCGCACAGTGCGCATCCTGCCGGAGGCATTGATCGAGTTGCTCGGCTGGCCGGCAGCCCAGGTGCGTTCCTTCAACATTCGCGGCGCGACCTTTTTCCGCCACCGTCAGGAGCAGCCCGCGCAAGTTGCGAAGATGCACGCCGATCTGACCGCGATTCATCTCACGCCGGCAGAGACGCCGCTGTTCGCGGTCAAGCCCGATCCCTACGGCAATCTCGAACTGTCGCTCAGTCCGGCCATCGGCGATTTGCACGGCCTGCAAGTGAAATTGCCGAATGGCCGCGTGATTCCCGTGGAGCGCATCGTGGCCGGTGACTTGGGCACGATTTCCGGCGATCATCACCGCGAGGGCATTCTCATCGCTGCCGGCCCGGCGATCCGCCGCGGTGCCACTCTGTCGCAGGCCAGTGTGCTGGATATCACGCCCACGCTGCTCGCCCTGCTGGGATTGCCGGTCGGCCGCGACATGGACGGCCGCGTGTTGACCGAGATGTTGACGCCCGATTTTCTCGCGGCCTCGCCCGTGCGCTATCGGGGAACCTGGGAAGAGCCGGATTGGAGCTACGAGGAAGACACTGCCGCCGCCGATGAAACCTTGAAGGAGCATCTGCGCAGTCTGGGTTATCTGTGAAGACGAATGCAAGTCAATCGCTATGGGTGGGGCGGGCCGGCTTGGGTGCCGGAGCCTGTTTGTTTTTTCACGCGGAATGGAATCCATGGGGAGAACGCCATGACTCGTCAACGGGCATACCTCTGGGGTATGCGGTTTTGTGCCGCCTTGCTGCTGCTGGCAGTGTGGATCGGCCTCTCGACCACGGGTCGCAGTGGCGGACCTGATTTCACCGCCACGGTGGAACCGACAACCGCCATCGCAAAAAGTCGCGACACGTGGACCGTGCGCTTGCGGGTCGAAACCGACAGTGTACGCACGGGCGCCACGATCAAATGCCGCTTCATCAAGGGCTTTGGCGAGCCGCAAAACAGCGATTCGCTGCGGCGGAATTACGTGGCCGTGCGCACCACCAATCCCGGCGCCCGGGTCGCCATCACCAGCCTGGAGCGCAGCGATGCCGCCCTCGTTTGGGATTGGGACCGCAACGCCTGGATCGTCACGGTGAAAGTCACCGCAGGCAGTTTGCGGCGCGGCGATATGATCGAGTTGATCTACGGCGCCAATCGCCCGCATGGCAGGATGAGCGCGCCGCCCTCGGCGTTTGTGGACACGATGAACATTGCCTATGATTTGAACGGCAGCGGTGTCTTTCAAGAAATCCTGTCGCCACCCGTGCTGCACGTCAAACCGGGCATGCCGCACCAGCTCGCGGCCTATCTGCCGTCGCAGGCCGTCGTTGGGGAAGCGATCCGCCTGCGGGTGGTGATTTTGGATGAAGAATTCAATCTTGTGCCCGAGGCGACGGCCAGGCTGTTCCTGTCCACCGGCGATGCGCAAGCCCATCTGCTCAGCAGCACCAGTCTCACGCTCACGGACAGCGGCCGCCTGGACATTCCCGTGACGTTCATGAGCACCGGCACGCATCGTGTCAACGTGCAGGCGCAACTGCTGAACAGTGACACACAACTGGTGACAGAGAGCAATCCGGTGCGCGTGACCGCGACCGCGCCGCCCTACCGCATTTTTTGGGGCGATCTGCACAGCCATTCGCGCATCAGTCACGACGGCCACGGCACCGGCTCGTTCGCCAAGGCGCGTGACGTTGCCGGCCTGGATTTTTATGCGCCCACTGAACACACCAGCACTGATTATGCCGACTTGATCGGCATCACACCGGCGGAATGGCAGGAGATCAAGGCGCAGGTGGTCAAGTACAACCAGCCGGGAAGTTTTGTGACTCTTCTCGGCTACGAGTACAGCCGGCTGGCGCCCTCCGGGCATCACAATGTCTATTTCAACGGCACGGATGCTGCGCTGGCGCAGCTCCCGCTCTATCAAGAGCAGTTGCTTGGCGAGGTGCAGGAGCTGTGGCGCCGCCTCGAAAGAGTGCTGCCGCCGGGGGTGGAATTCCTGACCGTGCCGCATCACACCGGCATCATGTGGTCGCCGGCTTCGAATTCAGCCGTCAGTTTCGGCCCCGGGTTCGGCCATCGTTACTATCGACCGCTCATCGAGATCTATTCGTCACACGGCCAGAGTGAGCTGTACGCACCCGATCATCCCCTGGCTTACGAAAAGCTCCAGAAGGAGGGCCGCGCCAGCATGCCCGGCCCGCACTACGCGCAGGATGCCTGGGCGGCCGGCGAAGTGCTCGGCAGCATCGCCTCCAGTGATGATCACAGCGCCCGGCCGGGCTTGCCGTTTCGCGGCTTGACGGCTGTGCTGGCGCCGGAATTGACACGCGACGCGATTTTTCAGGCGTTGCGCCAGCGCCGGGTCTACGCCACCACCGGCCAGCGCCTGTTGCTGGATTTCACCATCGCCGACCGCATGATGGGATCACGGCTGGAAATGCCGCCGGGAACGTTTCCGCTTATAACCGCCGAGGTCATCGGCACAGACAGCATCGCTTTCATGGAAGTCCTCAAATGGAACATGACGCGGGGCCGCTGGCACAACGGGCATCCGGTTTTCGAGGTGATTCGGCACTGGCCCGGCGAGGGACTGCAGATGAAACGCACCGTCGTGGATTCGAGTTATGCCGGTGACACAGTCTACTATCTGCGCGTCAAGCAGCACAACGAGGTGTATGATATGAGCCGGCAGTTGAATCGCCAGGTGTGGGCATGGTCCAGCCCGATTTGGGTGATGGCGCCCAATCCGCTCGACACCACGCACCAGCAGGTGCCCCCGCGGGAATTGCGGCTCAGCGCGAGTTATCCCAATCCCAATCGCGGCCAGACGCAGATCAATTTTTATCTGCCGGTCGCCGGCCGCGCGACCCTGCGTCTGTTTGACACGCTCGGCCGGGAAGTCGCCGTGATGTTCGATGGTGTTGAATCAGAAGGTTGGTATGCCACCCGCCTGGATACACAGGCGCTTGCCAACGGGCTTTACTTTCTGCGCCTGCAGGCCGCCGGCCGCGTGCTGGTGCAGCGGCTGCTGGTGATGAAGTGAAGGGACAAGGGGCCGGTGCGAAATCCTCTGCGATCGATAAGCGGGTAATTCGGGCCGCTGTGAAAACGTTCCAATCTCGCCGGCGCCGAGGTTTCTAAAACGCTGGGGTCGTGAAAATTCCGAGGATTGTGATGTCACGGCCAAGCCGTTGCAGGAACATACTCTGAGAGAAATTCGCGATTTCAGACGGACACTAATTCGCTCGCAATGGGACTGCTGCACAACATGCAACAACTTCTTTCCCTTTTGGAAAGCCCGGCCGCGCTCAAGGCTCTGTTGACGTGGCCGCAGTTTTCCATCACCTCCTATCGCATGGTTTCGGCGCTGGTGAAGCAGGGGCTGCGGCCGGCCACGGTGTTGGATGTCGGCGCCAACGTCGGTCAGTTTGCGGTGGCGGCGGCCAGACTCTTCCCCGGGGTGCATGTGCATTCCTTCGAGCCGCTGCCGGAATGTGTGACGCGCCTGCGCAGGCACGCGGCACGCCTGGGAAATATCTCCGTTCACCCGGTGGCGCTCGGCGAGCGCGCCGGCGAGATGGCGATGCGGGTGAATGCGCAAAGCCGGGCCAGCTCGCTCTTGCCGCTGGCACCGGCGCATCGCGAGGCGTTCCCGGCCGCGCAGGAAGAATGTCAGATCACCGTGCGCGTCGCCACCCTGGATGAGATGCTGGCTGGCACGACGCTGCCGCCGCCGGTGTTGCTCAAAATCGATGTACAGGGCTATGAGGCGCAAACGCTGCGCGGTGCGACCCGAACCCTGCCGCAGGTCGACTATGCCGTGCTGGAAACCTCCTTCAAACCGCTGTACAACGGCGAGCTGCTGTTCATGGATCTGGTTCGCTTGATGGAAAACCAGGGCATGCGTTTCAGCCGGCCGGTGGGCTGGCTGGCCGCGCCCAAAACCGGCGAAGTGTTGCAGATGGATGCGCTGTTTGTCAGGGCTTCAGAATTATGACTGAAGGCAGATGGCTTGGATGCCAAAAACTTTTCTGAACATGCGAATTCACCCCGTTTCGCGCAGACTGGGTGTGCGCACCGTCGTGTACTGTGCGGTGCTGTTTTCCTGTGTCAGAGCACCTGCCGACAGCGACGACGTCGTGCGTTACCACCGGCCGCAATACACGCTCGACAATGCCGGTTTCGAGCTGGGGTCGGTGGGATGGAAGCCCCTGGCGGAAAACCTTGTCGGCTTCACGATCACTTCCGACTCGATCGAATTCACCGCGGGATGGCGCTCTTTAAAAATCGATTTGAGCCGCAGCCGGGTGTTCGATGGAGGCAGCTTTCGCCTCGTCAGCCCCTGGCTCACGCTGCCGGGGGGCGGCGAGTTTGAATTCTCCGCGCAGGTGAAAGCCGGTGGTGCCGGTGGCAAAGTGGCCTTGCGTGTGATCAACGGCGTTGCCAAGCAGGCGCTGCGCCGCGGCAAGCAGCGCCGCGGCGGTGCCGCCGATCATGAAGTCATCAGCGCGGCCTGGACGCCCGTGGTGCTCAGCGGCACCCTGCCGGTGGCGGAAAAAGACGCGTACCGGCTGGCGTTGGAGTTCGAAGCGCCCGGGGTTTATTGGATCGATCAAATCGAATTCCGCCACCGCGGCCAAAGCATCTGCGCCGAGGCCGAACTGACTGCCGGATTGCAGCCCGTCGATCGCAAAACCAAACTCTCTGCTGCGCCGGCACAGGTTCCGCTGCAACTCTGGCTTGCCAACCGCACGGACCGGCCGCGCGCTCTCAAACTGCAGCTTCATCTCGCCGGCCGATTGCACGCCGGGCAGGATTTGCCGGCGCAAGCGTTGACGCTGGCAGGGCAAACGTCGCGGCGCCACGTCTTCACCGTTCCGCTGGCGCACGCCGATGACTATCGCCTGGCGTGGACGCTGCGTGAGGCTGCCGGGCCGCTGGTCGCGCAGGGCGTGCTGCGCCTGGCCGCACAAAACGCACAATTGCCGGCGGCCACGCGCGGCGAGGCGGTGTGGGGCATGCATCTCAACGCCATGAATCTGGAGATCACGCTGCCGCTGTTGCGCCAGGCGCACGTGACCTATCTGCGCAACGTGCTGCAGCTTTATTGGAGCCAGGTCGAGCCCAAGCCTGGCAAATGGCAATGGCCCGATGAGTTGCTCGCCTATTTGCAGGAGCAGGGTTTCGAATTCCTGCCGATTCTGGGATTCCCGCCGCGCTGGGCGAGTGTGCCGGCAAGGCCCGGCGGTTCGGACCTGCTGAACATGATGCCGCGCTCGCTGGACGAGTTTCGCAACTACCTGCGGGAAGTGACGGCGCGCTACGGCAGCCAAATCACGCGCTGGGAAATTTGGAATGAGCCCAACCTGCCGCGCTATTTCGACGGCACGCCCGGCGACTATGGCGCCGTGCTGGCGGCGGCAGTGAGTGCCTTCGCGCAATTGCAGCCGCAGGCGCGACTCGCCGGCTTGAGCCTGGCCTGGTCGGACGACAATCTCGCGGGGTTCGTGCAGCAAGCGTTGACGCCTACCCAGGCGCGGCCGCAAGCCATCTCCTTTCACCCGTATGAGAAGATTGCGCCGGAGCAGGCGCTGATGGAGAAGATCGAACAACTGCGGCTGCAGGTGCGGGAATTATGCGGCTATGTGCCGGAATTGTGGGCCACGGAAACCGGCTATCGCGGCCGCGATTCCATCAACGCCGCGATACCTTACTATTCGCCGCCGCGGCCGACCACGGTGAATGAAATGACGCAGGCGGCATATCTTGTGCGCCATGCCCTGCTCGCCAAGGCCGCGGGGGTGAAGTACTATTTTTGCTATTCGATGGACAGCGAACGCAGCCGCAGCGGCCCGGACGTGCACGGCCTGCTCGATTATGACCCCGACGCCAGCGTGAAACCGGCGTTGCTCGCCTATCTCACCCTGGCGCAACTGTGCGGCGATGCGGTGTTCGAGCGCCGCCAGGAATTGGACAATCCCGGGCAATATCTCATGCATTATCGCCGCGCCGATGGCCGGCGCTTCGCCGCGCTGTGGCAAAGCGAAGGAACCGCTGTGGTGACCCTGCCCGCCGCTCTGCAAGGTGCCGAGGCGTGGGATTTCTTCGGCAATCGCCTGACACCGGCCTCCGGCAAACTGCAGCTTGATACACGGCCGGTTTATTTTCTGCACTAGGGCGGCATTGTCGGAATCAGCATCACCGGTTGTTTCGCAGAAGTGCCCTGAGGCCGGGAACCTGAAGGGGCCACGGCACAAGTATTTTTGTGGCAAACAAAAGCAAAGCCGCCGGGAGGCGAAGCCGCAAGGTTGTCCTTTGCGGCTTGGTGGCTCCGCGCCTTTGCGTTTCGAAGAAACCGTAGCGGTTCAGTCCACTAATTTGATCTGCTGCGGCTTGGCCGTAGCCTTTTGTAGTCAGTGCCTTTTGGCACTGACCCAGACGGGTCTGCTACAAAAGTATTTTTGTGGTGGTTGCCCAGGCCGGGGTGGCACTCATGAGGGTTGGAATCAGAAGGTTTCGCAGGAATGCCCCTGGAGATCGCGGGGGAGTGAACGTCTGGCTCTTGAAGAGGCCACCAAAAAGTCATTCCAGAGAATGACACCCGGAGTCACCCTGCCCATATCCAAAGAGGGATGTCAAGCCGACGGGCGGGGTTCATGGGCAGTCACACGTTGACGCATTGTTGTTCGTGTTGGTGCAACGGTCCTGCCGTTGCCGCAAAATTTTTGGAAAGGTCACAACTTTCGGCGGTGAGAAATTTCGGCGCCGCCGTGGTTGGAACATTCGAACAGATGCTTGTTCGGACGAGCCTTGTCACTTAGCCGGCATCTTGCCCGAGTTTTAACGAGATTTCCTGCAGGCTGACCACAGGCGACCCGGCAAAATTCATCTTTGCGCAACACCATTGTTTTGCCATGTCCCAAAAACACAATCGCTCCTGGGAAATCGCGGCGGCCGTGATGGATGGGGCCACCACCGCACTGGCCTTTTACGCCGCCTTCTGGCTGCGCTTTCAAGCCGGCTTTCTGCCGCATGCCAATCCCGATCCCGGTGACTATTTCATCATGCTCGGCGGCATCCTGCCACTCTGGCTGGGATTGTTCTCATTCTTCGGCCTGTATGACTTTCGGCGGCCGACGCATTTGCATGCCGATCTCCGGCCGCTGCTGTACAGCATTGCCACCGGCGTGGTGTGTCTCTCGGCGTTCACCTTTTTTTATCGGGAGATTTCCTACTCGCGTCTGACCTTCGTGCTGTTCGGCGTGCTGAATTTCCTGCTGACGCTGGGCGGCCGCCTGCTGCTGCGGCTGGGTCTGCGGCAGGCCCACCGCCACGGTTATCATTTGCGCCAGGTGCTCATTGTCGGCGCCGGTGAGCTGGGCCTGCGGGTGGCCGCGCAGGCAAAACGCCACCCTGAGCTGGGATACCGTGTCGTGGGATTTTGTGATGACTATGAGACCAACGGAATTTACAAAAAGGAATACGGGCTGGAAGTACTGGGCCGCACCACCGATCTCGACGAGATCATCGAAAAATACCGCATCGACAAGGTGATCGTGGCGCTGCCGGGACGCGCCCTTCGCAAAATTTCGCGCATTGTCGAAGCCTGCGAGCAGGAAGGCGTGGAAACCGACATCGTGCCCGACTTTTTCAAATTCATCCAGCCGCGCACCAGGGTGCATGATTTCGCCGGCCTGCCGCTGGTGAGTGTGCGCTTCACGCCGGTGGACTCCTGGAAATATCGTGTCGGCAAGCGCCTGTTCGATGCTGTGTTTGCCGCACTGGCGCTGATCGTTTTCGCGCCCCTGATGCTGGTGATCGCGATTGCCATCAAGCTCACCTCGCCCGGCCCGGTGTTGTTCAAACAGGAGCGCATCGGCATCAACCGCCGCCCCTTCCACATGCTCAAATTCCGCTCGATGAAAGTGGGCGCGGAAAAGGTCGATCATGAAGTCGGTTTGGGCCTGTGCCATGACCCGCGTGTCACCCGCTTGGGGAAGTTCCTGCGCGAATGGAGCCTGGACGAACTGCCCCAGTTGTGGAACGTGCTCATGGGTGACATGAGCCTGGTCGGGCCGCGGCCGGAGCGCACCTATCACGTGCGCCAGTTGAAAACCCGGGTGCCCAACTACATGATTCGTCACCAGGTCCGGACCGGCATGACCGGTTGGGCACAGGTCAACGGCTGGCGCGGCGACACCTCGATCGACCGGCGCATCGAACATGATCTGTATTACATCGAGAACTGGTCGTTCGCCTTCGATCTCAAGATCATCCTGCTGACCCTGTTCGGGGGTGTGATCAGCAAAAAAGCCCGCGGGCTGTGAGGTCTGCGGGCCGCCGGCAGCAAACCACTGCTTCACAAACGGCAGTTTCATTCATGCGAGAGAGATGAACAGGAATTGCAAAACACACCCCCTGAGCGTGACACTGGTCAGCGAACAGTATGCGCCGGATTTGTCCTCCACCGCGCAGTTGTTCGAGGAGCTGATGGTGGAATTGCAGCAGCAGGGCGTGGCGGTGCGCGTTTGCACGCTCACCCCCGGCTATCACGGCTATGTGAGACAGGGCAAAGTCCCGTGGCGCGAAGTACGCCACGGCGTGCCGGTGCGCCGCCTGCCCCGGCTGCCGTTCCGCCGCAGCAACCGCGTGGGCGAGGCGCTCAACTGGCTGTGGGGCACGGTTGCGCTGGCCCTGCTCGCCTGGCGCACACCGCGCGAAGCACCGCTGCTGATCAGCACCAATCCGCCAATGGCGCATGTCGTGGGCGCGGTCCTGAAGCTGCTGCGCGGCCAGCGTTTCATTGCCCTGTTTTATGACCTGCATCCGGAATTATCCTGCGCAGTGGGCCTGCTGCGGGAGGGCAGCCTGATCGACCGGTTGTGGCGCGGGATCAATCGGTGGGCCCTGCGCCACACCGATGTGGCCGTGGCGATCGGGGCGTACATGGAGCGGGTGATCAAAGGCCGTTATCCGGCGGTGGCCACCACCATCATTCACAACTGGTGTGATCCGCGCGTGGTGCGCTGTCTGCCCAAGCAGGCGAGCCTGTTTGCCCGCGAGCACGGCCTGCTCGACAAGTTCGTGGTGCTGTTCTCCGGCAACATGGGCTGGCGCCAGCGGCTGGAGATTCTCATTGAAGTAGCGGCGTTGCTGACCGATCTGCCGATCCGCTTTGTGTTCATCGGCGATGGTGTGAAGAAAGCCAAGCTGCAGGAAATGGCACGGGCGCGCGGCCTGCACAACGTCTTGTTCTTTCCCTATCAGCCGCGGCATTTGATGGAGCACTCACTCGCCGCCGCGGATCTGACCGTGGTCTCGCATGAGCGCGAGGCCATCGGCTTCGGCGTGCCGAGCAAGATTTACACCTACATGGCCGCCGGCCGCGCCATTCTGGGGCTGGCGAGCAAGCCCTGTGAGTTGATCGACATGGTGCGGGAATGCCAGTGTGGCTGGGTGTTCGATGAAGATCAGGATCGCGACGCCATTGCGGACTTGCTCAGAAACTTGTTGCAGGCACCACAGCTCAGCCACCATGCCGGCCAGCGTGCGCGTGAGTATTTCGAACGCCATTTCACCCTGCAGCGCGTGGCGCGTCAATACCAGGAGGTGATCCAGCGCCTGTGCGAAACCGGGCCGGCACCGGGACTTTTCTCCAGGTTGTTCAATCGTTCGCCGCAGCACCCGTCGCTCCGCCAAGCGGGTAAGTCCCCGGCACCGCCGCCGCGCCAATCCGGTCAGCGACTGGAGAAAGTCGAACTATGAACAGGAACGTTCGCAACGATGCCATAACCTTGAGGAGTTGCCGCTTCCCTTTTGCCGTGATGCTGCGTGCCTGTGCCGGCATGCTGCTGTTTTGTTGCATCACAGGCGCGGCGCAGGAAATCATGACCGTGCCGACCTATCACTGGTCCTACATTTATGCGCGTGAGCTGAGTTTGCGTCACCGGCAGTTGGATTTTTCCCCGGCGAACTGGCCGGTGACGCTGGGTGACATGGCGCGCCTGGCCGATACCACCGGTCTGGCGACGGCATCTGCGCCGGAGCGATTCTGGCAAATGCGGCTGCTGCAGTTTGCGCGCACGCCGCGCGCGCAGAAAGCGTGGCTGCAGTTGGGCGGCCGGCTGAGCGAAAGCGCCGGTGATTTCGGACCCGCCTGGCACAGCCGCGCCGGCCTGCGCACGCAGCTTGCGTTGTTCCCCGACCGGCACGTGGCCCTGGTGAATGCCATTCGCCTGGATGAAGAGTTGCGTGAAGACCCGAATTATTTGGGCAAGCGCTGGCGCGGCTTTGCCGGCTACACCGAGCAGGCCTACGTGGCCTTGCATTTCGGCAGGTATGTCGCTAAATTGGGCCGTGATTTTGTGCGCTGGGGACGCGGCACGGATGCGACTTTGCTGCTCTCGGATTACTCCCGGCCGCTGGATCATTTTTTCGGCCGTCTCACGCTCGCGCCCTTTCGCTTCGATTATCTCGCGGCCAAACTGAATTCGGAGTATCTGCCGGATTCCCTGCGCACGCGCTACGCCACCGAGGTGAGTGAACGCTATCTCGCTGCCGCACGCGCGGAAGTCCGGTTCAAAACGAACCTGCTCACGCTCGCGGTTACGCAACTGGTGCTGTACGGCGGCCCGGGCCGCGGCTTCGAGTTGTACTATCTCAATCCGCTCCTGGCGTTTCACGGCGAGCAGCTCAACGAATCGCTGAAGAGCAACACCGCGGGCGCGCTCGACGCCGTGCTGCGGCCGCGCGACGGGCTGGAATGCTATGCGCAATTGCTCATCGATGACGTGCAAGTCGAGAAGACGCGCCGCGGCGATCTGGAGCCGAATGAAATTGCCTTTCTGCTCGGCGGCGAGCTGGCGGAGCCCTTCGGCTGGCGCGGGGTCACCCTGGGGCTGGAATACACCCGCGTTGCCAATCGCACCTACAATGCCATCACCGTGTGGGAAAAGTTTCTGCACCGCAACCGGCCGCTGGCGCACTTTCTCGGCAATGATTTCGACCGCTGGCTGGTGCACGGCCGCGCCTATGCCGGCGGCAATGTGCAGCTCTTCTACTCTTACGAAGCCCGCCGCCACGGCGAGGGCCGCCTGGAGCGGCCGTTCGACATGCCGTGGGTGAACGCGGATCTGCAGCAGGGGTATCGTGAGAAATTCCCCAGTGGCGTGGTGGAGCGCAGCACGCATGTCCATCTCGAAGCGCGCTGGCATGCCACCGCGGGTTTCCATCTCGCGCTGGCCGCCGGGCACGCGCGCTACCGCAATTTTGCCAATCAGGCGGGCCGGCAGCAGCAGGAAACCAGCGTGCGGCTGCAGCTTGGGCTCGAGCAATTCTGGTGGCTGGGTTTGGAATGAGGCGCGGGGCCGGGCTGGCGGGGTGACAGCGATAAACCAGCGGGGGCGGAACGGAATCATCTGCAATAATAAATAGATCATCCGACTCAAGCGTACATGGCCACATGACTGTTCTTTGCATCTGATGAACTCCGATAGGAGTGAGAGGTTTATCGCCAGGTGCCGTTCGCCCAAATGAACCCCCCTCGGGGTGACATGTGTATCGTGCTTCATCATTGATCTCATCTTGCATTGAAGGCAAACGCCGTTACATGTCATTCCCAAAGGAGTTGGAAGTTGGCGGTGTTGACAATTACTATAGACATTTCACCCCTGACGGGGTTGGGCCGTTCGCTATCACGTCAGGGCAAGTGGCTCTCAGCAGAGAAGGCACGGAACTGATTTTGCGATTCTTTTCATTTTGTTGTCGCAAAATGTACGCAAAATTCGGATGATCCCAAAAAATCTGCAGGCAGCCGGAGAAGATTGCGAGGGTGAGTCCACGTATCTTCCGGCCGGCCCTTGCCGGCAGCGCGCACCCGCGCGATGACACTTTTTTATTACGGGAGACAATTATGGCCATGGCTTCACGGATGAGAAGCGACAAGACCTTCGTGCAGGAACGCATTCAAAACAGCATTGCGGTCAAGACCAAATTGATGGAACAGCAGGCGGCGGAGATCCTGTCGGTCGGGCACAAATTGGTCAACATTTTACGTGGCGGCGGCAAGATCCTCTTTTGCGGCAATGGCGGCAGTGCCGCGGATGCCCAGCATCTCGCGGCGGAGTTGGTGTGCAAGCTGCGCAACGACCGGCCGCCGCTGGCCGGGCTGGCGCTCACCACCGACACCTCGACGCTCACCGCCACCAGCAACGATTTTTCGTTCCGCGATGTCTATGCCCGGCAGGTCATTGCGCTGGGCGCCAGTGGCGATGCCCTGATCGGCATCAGCACCTCGGGCAACTCCGCCAATGTGCTGGCGGCGGTGGAGGCGGCGCGCCAGAAGAATGTGCTCACCATCGGCCTGCTCGGCCAGGACGGCGGCGCCATCGCCAGTGCGGTGGACCATGTCGTGATCGTGCCGGACAACGACACCCAGCGCATCCAGGAGTGTCACATTTTGGTGGGCCACATCTGGATGGAAATGGTGGAGCACGAACTCTTTGGGTGAGCCGACCCGACAGGCCGCGTTCGTTTTTCTCGATCGCGATGGCACGCTGATCGAGGAAAAAAACTATCTTCGCCGGCTGGAGGACATCGCCTTCCTGCCGGGCAGCGAGGCCGCGGTGGCGCGCCTGCAGCGTGCCGGCCTGCGCGTCGTCGTGATCAGCAATCAATCCGGCGTGGCGCGCGGCTACTTCAGTGCGGCGTTCGTGCAGGAGACCCATCGCGCGCTGCAACAGCATCTCGCGCGCCACGGCGCGTGGATCGACGGTTTCTACTTTTGCCCGCATGCGCCGGAGGCGAACTGTCATTGCCGCAAGCCGCGCCCTGGCATGCTGGAACAGGCCAGCCGCGATTTTGCCTGTGAGCTCACCGGCTTCATGGTGGGCGACCGCGCCAGTGACATTGAAACCGGCCGCAACGCCGGTTTGCGCACCGTGCTGGTGCGTACCGGCTATGGTGAAGAGACCGCCCGCCGCGGCGAATGCCAGCCCGATTTCATCGCGGACGATCTCGCCGCCGCCGTCGATTGGATTTTGCCGCAAGTCGCATAGAAAAAAACGGAGATCACCTCTCCGCTTCCACCCATAGAAGAAGCCCTCAACGAATGATTCGGCGAGGGCTTTTTCTTTGGCTGCCGGAGTTGCTTCTCCGCCACTTTTTTGCTATGCTTGCGCCAGCCGCAACAAAACCACGGAGGAAGAATGCGCAAGCTCACCGCCGTTTTCCCCCTGCTTTTGCTCGGCCTGTGCAGCGCCGGGCGCACGGGCGCACAGCCGGCCGCGCTCATGGCCGACAGCCTCCATGCCCACCTGCATCATCTTGCCGTGACCATCGGCCCGCGGCCCATGGGTTCGGCCAATGAACGCAGCGCGCTGCTGTGGGTGGTGCAGCGGTTTGCCGCCTGGGGCGCCGACACGGCTTATGTTATGCCGGTGCCGTTCAGCGAACGCGTCAACACCAGCTCGGGCGTGGCGGTGGGCGTGTTTCGCGGCCGCAGTGACAGTCTGATCGTCGTCGGCAGCCACATCGATTCCGACACGCGGGAAAATCCGGGCGCCAATGACAATGCCTCCGGCACGGCAGTGATGCTGGAGCTGGCGCGTGTATGGCGCCATGCCGGGCGGCGCTACACCCTGCTGTTCGCCGCGTTCGGCGGCGAAGAGGGCAACCTGGCCGGCTCGCGCTGGTTTGTCGATCATTTCCCTGAAATCCACCGCGTGGCGCTCATGCTGCAGATCGACATGGCAGGCAGCGACGGCCCGCTCCTCCCCTTCATCGACACGCGCGACCATCAGACACCGGCCTGGCTGGTCAAGGATGCCTTCGCGATCGATCGCAGCCTGGGCTACAACAGCCTGAAATACCCCACGCAGTTTTTCACCCTCAATCAGGTGCTCGGTGGCGCCAGCTCGGATCACGAGCCTTTTCTCCGCCGTGGCATTCCCGCGATTGACTTTACCGCCGGCGTCGGCACCTCACCCATTCACACTCCCAACGATCGCATTGAATTCATCAGCCGGGCGGCATTGGAACGCAGTGCGCGTCTGGTCGATGGCCTGCTGCACAAGTATCAGACGCAGGGCATTCCCGGCAGCCGCACCGGCAACTACATGCTCTGGCAACTGTCCGGCGGGGTGTTGTTCGTGCCGACCTGGGCCATTGCGGCCGTGGACGTGCTGGCGCTTCTGCTCGGTGTGGCGGCCTTCACACACGGTCGCGCCCGGCGGTTGCAAAGCGACACGGTGCCGCGCGGGTATTTCTCCGGCGCCAAGGTGTTTCTGCTGCTGTTCGTCATTGCGATTTTTACCCAGCTCGGGGAAGCGGCGATGCAGTTGCTCAAGGGTTTGCGCTATCCCTGGTTCGTGCACATTGATGAGTATCTCACCTTCGCGGCGCTGTTTGCCCTCGCCGGTTTTTGGCTGGCGCTGTGGCTCAGTCGCAACTGGCGCTTCAGCCCCGATCCTTATTTTTATCTCAAACGGGGTCTGCTGCCACTCTGGCTGCTGGTGATCCTGGCCTGGCTGGTCAGCCCGCGTCTGGCCCTTTATCCGGCACTCACGCTGCTGTGTTTCAGTTTGGCGGTTTTGCTGCCGGGGACGTTGTTGAAACTCCTGTGTGCCCTCGCCGCGCCGCTTCCCATGTTCGCGTTGATGTTTTTCGAATTGTTCGCCTTCGGTGCGCGTGCCATGCCACGCCTGCTGGCGCAGGCTCACGGTTTCACGCCGTCACTGATCTACAGCACCGTGCTCACCCTGTTGCTCGTCATTTGGTACCTGCCCTCCTGCTGTCTGTTCGCCTACACCTTCGCACACGGTTACCGGCACTTGTCCTGGCTGCGCCTTTTGCGGCGGCCGCTGGTTGGGCTGTTGCTTTTGCTCGCGGTCTTTGCCTATGGCGGATATCTGTATGCCTTCCCCGCCTACAACGAGCGCTGGCGCGCATTGCTGCGGGTGACGGCGCGGTATGATCAAAACACTCAGGACAGCCGCCTGCGACTGCTGGGCGATGAGTATTTTCGCGGGGTGACAGTGAAGGCGGGTGAGCTGTCGCTCAACTATGATGAGGCGATTCATCACGCCGACCTGGCGGTGCCGTTTCGCGCCGATTGGCTGTCGGCCGCGGGCAGTCAAACCAGGGATGCTCGCGATTCGACCCTGGTGCGGGTTGACTGGCAGCTCACCAGCGCCCGGCCCTGGAACGAAGTCCGGATGCAGGTGCAGAGCGACACGCTGATGCTCTCCGTGAGGGACACCCCGCTGAAATACAGCAAAAGCCGCCGTGATGGTGCTGAATCTTTTCTCTTTCGCTGGTATGCCGACCCGGACGATACCCTGCGCGTGCAGGCGAGTTTCCAGCTTGCACCGGGCAGCCGGCTGATTCGGCAGGTGACGGCACTCTATGTCGAACCGCCGTTGCCGCTCACGGTTACGGCAAAACATGCCGACGTGATCTATCGCACCGAAGTCATCCGCCGGGACACGCTGACGGCCGTGCCGCCGGCTGATGCCGGAGGGTGAGTGCCGCGCGCCCCGGGGCTGCGTTTTCATCCCCCGCGAGGCATGCCGCCCGAGTTCGCATGAAAGGGCTGCGCGGGAGACATGGCGGTTTGTACAGCCGCTGCCCGCGCCATTGCCACCAGTTCCCAGTACGGCGGGCGATAGCCGTGCTGCTGCACAAACTGCTCCGCCTGCTGCAGCACCCTGGCCTTGAGGGCCAGATGCCGCTGGTTGAATTGCCGGTGCCGCAGCGCGGCCGCGGCACTCATACCCTCGGGCACCGGCCCGATTTGACCCAGGGCATTGCAAAGCAGGCTGTATCCTTTCAGGATACGCGCCAGCGGCAGCAGGTACCACGCATAATTGAGACGGTCGCCCGCCTCCGCTTTTTCCAGCATGGCGTCGGTCACGGCGTTGTCAATGTGATCATGATACAACGTTTCCGGATCACGCCATTCCGCCACCACGCGCAGTTGCGGATCATATTCGAGATCCGCGGGCTCCTGGGTTTGAAAATGCCGCACCCCAAAAGCCGCCAGCCACACACCCACGCCCGGTGAGGAGATGTGGGAAATACCCATCCACAACTGGATGCCGCATTGGCGATACGCCCGGGAGGCTACTTCCGAGCAGAAGAGTTTGCCGGGATCCTCATAATCCATTTCAAAATCATAGGGAATGTGCTGCGTCTTTGCCCGCGCCAGCGCGGTGCCCGCGGCCTCATGCGGCAGCCCGGGGTTGGTGAGCAGCGCCGGCAGATCGGCGCGCAGCCGCAAAACCATTACCCGGAGCTTCTTGTCGCGCAGATATTCCTCCAGCGTTGCCACTGCCACGCCCCGCTCGATGTGCGCCTCGATGATCGAGGCCAGGCTGGTTTTTTCATCGACGTGCACCAGGGCAATGTGGGAAAAGTTTCCGGGATAATCGTTGCCGCGCGCGATCAGCGCTGAGGTGGGCGCGCCCCCGCGCGAGACCAGAATGTCGCCGCTGTGAATGGTGACCCCGAGAATCTTGGTGGAAGGCGTTTGAGAAGGTTCCTCTTCGCCGCGCGTCAGCGCCGGCACTGCTTGCGGCGGCGCCTGCAGCATCACTTCTTCCAGCGCCGCGCGGCTGCCATAGAGCAGGCGATAGAGCCGGTCACGAGTCGCCGGCGACTGGATGTCCCACTGTTGCGATTGCCTCTTCACCAGCGCACGCACGCGGCAGTGCAGGCGTTCATAAGCCGCGAGTTTCTCCGGACAGGCTGCCACCTGCGGCGCCAGTTCGAAAATGTCCCGTTCGAGTCTGGTGAGGAGCGGGTGCTCCGGAGCGAAGGAACGGGCGGTGAGGGAGTCGAGACGCTGCTGCGTGCGCGCCAGCTCGCGGGTGAGCCTTGCTTCGAGCATGGCACCACCGGCCGTGCGCGCCTTGTTGAAGCGCTCCTCCAGCGCCTGCCAATAGGCATCCCTGTTCCACACAAAAGGTGTTTTGTCACTTCTGACCGGCGGCGGCGCTTCGGCCGCAGGAAGCAACAGGATCAGATAAAGTGCGCCCAGGGCCAGGGCGGGGTATGCCACGAACCGGCGTTTGCGACGGCCGGAGGGGATGGTCGAGGTCATGATCGGCTCATCAGTTTGAGTGCAATCAAGCCGTGCGTGGGGAGTTGTCGGGGCAAGGTGCAAATTGCAGTGCAAAAAAACAAGCCGGGCTGCGGCATGTCTCGAGTGCGCCGGCACGGGGAGTTGGAGCGGTGAAAGCAGGGCGACATCTGGGGATCGGTGTTGCGAAAATCACAAAATCGCGCAGGTCAAAAAGAGAAAAGCGGCCCGATGTTTTTTTGCGGGCCGCTTCTTTCTTTTCCCCCGCCGGGCAGGTTGATCAGAACAAGCCCGCGGGGCACTGCCATATGGGAGAAGCAGGGAAAGTCGAGGCCAGGGCAGTGCGGTCAATTCGCGGGGCGCGGCACAGCGGGCAGGTGCACCAGTTTGTTTTTGAGATTGGTGGTCAGCTCGGTCATCAGCGCCAGCACGCTTTCTCCGCCGGCCTTTTCTGCCAGCAGCAGTGCGCCGGAGCGTGAATCGAAGATTTGGATGTCGACGCGCAGACGGCTGCCCTCGCGCACAAAACCGCCGAACAGCAGGAGATCCGCTGCCGTCTGCCGCGCACAAGCCCGCGCGTGAGAGAGAGTGAACCCGGTTGCCTTTTTCACGCCGTTGGCTTGCGCTGCTTCTTCCAGAATGGTGCGGCCCAGCATCTGCACGCCGGGGGTGCCCTGCAAATCGGTGACGAGCATGTCCGTCAGGCCGGTGACCAGCCAGGCGTCGCGGTCATCGCCGGTGCGGTTCTCGAAATATGACACCAGCAGCGTTTTGCTGGCGGCGGCTGGTTGGGTCAGGGTGTCGGCGGCGCCAGGCTGCACCGAGGCAAGCGTTGCCGAGGACAAACCGCGCGGCGAGTGGCCCGGCTGTAAAAACAGCGCCGGCACCAGCATACTGAGCGCCACCAGCGGCAGCGCGCGGCGCAGGCTGTGCCGCGACACCAGCGGTTTGAACAATTGCCGCGGCTGCCAGAGTTTGCCTTTGTTGGTCACCCGCCGTTGTGCCGCGTTGCCGGACGGCAGCAGATAAGGCTCGAAAGTTTGCGTCTCGCTCACCTGCAGGGTCTCCTGCCGGTTGGAGGCGATTTCGATGGCGGCCTGGCCCAGCGGTTTCACCGGAATTTTGAAGACTTCGACTTTTTGGCAGATGTTTTTCAGTTCCTGCGGCCCGAAGTTGATGGCCACGAAGGTGAGCTTGGTCTTGACCATCTCGTAGACTTCGCGCGTGAGGCAGATGCCACTGGGCTCCGCCAGCGTTTGCAGCCGGGCCGCGATGTTGACCTCGTCACCGAACAGATCGCCATCGACGATGCGGACCTCGCCCAGGCTGATGCCGATGCGCACGTGAATCTGATCGGACTCGGGCTTGTCGAAATTGTAGCGCGTGAAGCGCTCCTGGGCTTCGATGGCGCACTGCACCGCCTCCACCGCGCTGTCAAAATCCATCAGATAGCCGTCGCCCGTGCTTTTCACGATCCGGCCGCGATGCTTGCGCACGAGAAAGCGCATGATGCGATTGTGGTCGCGCAGCAGCTTGAGCGTGAAGCGTTCGTTTTCTCCCATGCGCCGGCTGAAACCCTTGATGTCGGTAAACATGATCGCCGAAAGCTTGCAAGAGTTGTTCTTGAACGCGGACATTGGCTGTGCGGGCTGAGAGTTGTGATTCGAGTCCATGAATGCTCTCTCTGCTATGATTTCTCGGTGAACGCGGATATGACGGATTGGCTCACAGCGCTTGCGAAAAGTGGCGGGATTCCGGCTTTCTTCTTCCCGGCGCGGTCGCGCAATCCCTGCTCACGAATTGCCCCCGTTTTCTGCAAGGCCTGTGCCAAGGCTCCGCATCAATAAATCCAAAGACTTGTGCTGTTGAGTTGACCAAATTTTTTGTTTGGGTTTGAGACGGCTAAACTGGCTGAGACAATTGCGGTTGGGTACCGGCCCCTGGTTGAAGGGTGTTCCACCCGGGTTGAGCCTTGGTCTCGGCAGAATATTACGAAAATACTTTTGTAGTAGACCCTTCGGTGTCGGTGCCGGAAGGCAGGACTACGAAAGTTCATTTTCATCATAAGGGCCGCCGCCGCGCGCGGCATGGCAATTACTGCTGCAAAAACGCCTGCAGACAGTCAAGATGCCCAAAGCTGCCGACTTTTTCGAAGCGATAAAAGTCAAAACACACAAGGACGCGAAGCCGCAGGGGCTTCGCAAAGAATAGCCGCTCCGCCAGGTTTGACCGTGACTTTATCTTGCGGTCCCGTGGATGCTCTCCGCCAGAATGCCACGGCCTGGCCGTGGCAGTTCAAAAAAGGGGCTGAACGGTCATCGCGAAGATTTTCGAAGCACACAACCCGCCAAGAGCATGAGGGAAAACCTTGTGGGCTGTGAGATTTTCGTGATGCTGAGGCTTGTTGTATGGCAATCGCTTCGGAAAAACTCTTTGCGTGAGCGTTTCTTGCTTTGTTTGAAAAGTCAGTGCCTGAATTTGGATCATCCGAATTTTGCGACAACAAGATGAAAAAGAATCGCAAAATCAGTTCCGTGCCTTCTCTGCTGAGAGCCCCTTGCCCTGACGCGATAGCGAACGGCCCAACCCCGCCAGGGGTGAAATGTTTATAGTAATTGTCAACACTTCCAACTTCAAACTCCTTTAGGAGTGACATGTAACGGCGTTTGCATTCAATTCAAGATGAGATCAATGAGGAGGCACGATACACATGTCACCCTGCCGGGGTTTCATTTGGGCGAACGGCACTTCGCGATAAACATCTCACGCCTATCAGAGTTCATCAGATGCAAAGAACCGTCACGTGGCCATGTACGCTTGAGTCGGATGATCTAAAAAATCTTCGCGGTCATCATAGTTTTTACAGGGTGCTGTAACGCCTTCGGCAAACGGTCGAATTTCGAAGTCGGCGCCGCTTCACATTCGAAAAACATCTTGCTCGATCTCGAACGGCATCCCTGTCGGCGCTTTGTGAACACGCCGTTTCTTCCGGGCCACAGCAAACCAGCATGCAAAATTCAGGTGGTGGCTTTGGCCCTCTTGTCTGCAGGCAGGGAAACCCGCACGGCTTCACATCTTGCCGGGGATTGCGCTGCTGACCAGTTTTGATTTGACTTTTGTCGTTGTGCATGGCACATTGCTTAGACACAAATCAGCCCGCATTTTTCGCGAGGAGACTCTGGATTTTCTCGGGAGCTGCAAGCTTGGTACGAGTTGGCTTGATCCGGGTTGGGATGATCTGCAGGAGCATGACAAAGATGTCACTGCTGAAGCCCGGCTGTGGCGCCGCTGCTCTGACAGTTTTTGCCCTGTTTATTTCCACGCCGGCACAAACCAGGCAAACCGTTTTCCTCGCCGCGGCTTCGGATTTGGTCTACTGCCTGGAAGATTTGAACGCGGTGTTTATGAAAGAAAATCCCGGCGTCTCGCTGCAAGTGGCCACCGGCTCGTCCGGCAATTTTTTCGCGCAGATCAAACACGGCGCGCCCTTCGATGTCTTCTTGTCTGCGAATTTGGATTACCCCAAGGCGTTGGTGCGCGCCGGCCTGGCAGATTCCAGCAGCCTGACAATTTATGCCATTGGCCGGCTGGTTTTGTGGACGATGCATTCGGAGATCGAAGTGCGGCGCGGGCTGGCGGTGTTGCGCGAGGCGCGGATCCGCAAGCTGGCCCTAGCCAATCCCGAGCACGCACCCTATGGCCGCGCCGCGAAAGCCGCGTTGGAGCAGGCACAGCTCTGGCAGGCATTGCAATCCAAGCTGGTGATCGGTGAAAACATCGCGCAGGCTGCGCAATTCGTGCAAAGTGGCAACGTGGAGGCCGGCATTGTGGCCCTCTCCCTGGTGCTTTCACCCCGTTTGCACAAGCTCGGAACCTACTGGGAAATTCCTGAAACCAGCCATCCCCGCCTGGAGCAGGGTGCCGTGCTGACCCGGCGCGGTGCGGGCAACCCGGCCGCACAAAAATATCTCGCGTTTTTGCGTTCCGCGGCTGCGCGCACCATCTTTGATCGCTATGGTTTTCGCCTGCCCAACTGATCGGGAGGCCGCTTGCGATTGTTGAGCGGATTGCCGCCCGAGCTGTGGGAAGTCCTGTGGCTCAGTGTGCGCCTGGCTTCGGTGGTGACACTGCTGTTGTTGCTGGTGAGCGTGCCGCTGGCCTGGGGGTTGAGCCGCAGGCGGTGGCGCGGCATGATCGTGTTGGAAACCATGGTCAGCCTTCCCATCGTGCTGCCGCCAACGGTGATCGGTTTCTATTTGCTGATACTGTTCTCGCCGCAGCAGCCCCTGGGAAAATTCTGGTTGCAATTGACCGGCCGGACGCTCACTTTCACTTTCGAAGGTTTGGTGATTGGCTCGATCATTTACAGCCTGCCCTATGCGGTGCAACCGATCTTGAACGCGTTCAAGTCCGTGCCACCGGAATTGCTGGATGCCGCGCGCACGCTGGGCGCCAGCGGCTGGCAGGCCTTCCGCCATGTCACGCTGCCACTCTCCCGACGCGGCCTGGGTGTCGCCGCGGTTCTCGGCTTTGCGCATACGCTGGGAGAATTCGGCGTGGTGGTCATGCTGGGCGGCAGCATTCCCGGCAAAACCAAGGTGGCTTCGATTGCGCTGTATGATGAAGTCCAGAAACTCAACTACGATACCGCTCATCAATATGCCCTGATTCTGTTGGTGACCTCATTTGTGATGTTGTTGACGATGACGGTAATGCAACGCAAAATGGATGAAGATGGATAGACAGGTTGTTCGCCGCCCATCAGGTTGTCGACCGGCCGGCTCTGTCTGCGCCCCTCATCATCAACCCCTCACGGAGGTCCGTATGCATCGGGTCCTTTCTCTGCTGTGCGCGTTGCTCATGTTGGGCACCGCCGGCTTCGCACAAACCACCAACAAGAAACTCACCGGCCAGAGTTTTGTGGGTGAAATTACCGTCAATGCCACGCCGCAGACGGTGTGGACGGTGTTGACCGACCTGCAGAAGCTCAGCAGCGTGATGAACTTCGGCTACACCGGCCCGGCCAAGACGCTGGCCAGGCCCGGTGACGGCGTCGCCATGAAAGTCTGGGGCGATACCGGCACGTTCATCCTGATCTACGCAAAACCCGCCAGTGAGCTGCGTTTCGTGTGGGAGCCGGACAATGCCACCTACATTTGCCAGCAACGCTGGCGGCTGGCGCCGTCGGGCCGCGCCACCAAAGTCAGCATCGAAGAACGCTACACCGAATCCGGCCCGCAATCGGAGGCCGATATCGCCACCCAAGTGAAGGCCTATAACGAAGCGTTGGCGCGCCTGAAAGCCCGGTGTGAAGGCAAGTAGGCCTGGCGGCGGGTGCGACCACATGCCCGCGCATTCGCCATTTTCCAAAACCAAAAAGACCAACTGATCTCCTGCGAGCCGCCTGCCATGCCTGTGCATGTGTTGAACTGGATCGGTTTTTTGCTCTACGCCCTCGTCGTGGTGGTCGTCGGCATCCGCAGTTTCCGGCGCGCAGCGGCCACTGGCAAAAGCGACAGCCCGCAGGAATTTTGGACGGCCGGGCAGCGCCTGAGTGGCTGGGCCTCCGGCTTGTCGATTTCAGCGAGCATGATGTCGATCAGTTGGTCCTGCGTCTACGGTGTGCAGCTCTTCTACTGGTATGGCCTGGGCGCGCTCTGGCTGCTGGCGATTCCGTGGCTGCTGGCAATGCTGGGATTTTTTTTGCTCGCGCCGCGCCTGCGCCGGCTGCAGGCCTTTTCACAACCGGAGATGGTGGGCCGGCGTTTCGGCACGCGCAGCCGGCAGTTGCTGGCCGTGCCGCTTGCCTTCGTTTATCTCATCTGGTGCGGCGCAGAAATTCATGCCGCCGCCCATATCACGGCGCCGCTGCTGCAGGCCTCGCCGCAGTTGATGATGTTGCTGATCGCGCTGGTGGTCGCCACCTACTCGGCGCTCGGCGGTTTCGAGGCGGATGTCATCACCGACCAGATTCAGTTCGCGCTGGTGGCCTTCTTCATCGCCATGATTGCGGCGCTGGGAGGGCACGCCGTTTTGCAGCAGAGCACACTCCCGGATTTTTTCGCCCGTCTGGCCACCCCGCCGAAAACCGGCGCACCAGCGGTGTCATTGTGGTCGGCCGGGCCGGCGCTGATCATCATGACCTTCATCGCCTATCTGCCTGGCTGGCTGGTCACCACGGATGTGTGGATCCGCCTGCAGGCGGCGCACTCGGTCGCCGAGGCGCGCCGCGGGGTCGCACTTGCCGCGCTCAACTCGTTTGTCTTCGTGACGCTGGGGCCGTTGCTCATCGGGTTGAGCGCCTTGTATTTGTACCCGCCGCAAGGCGACACCATTCCGGCGCGGCTGGCCGGGGGCGCCGCCATCTTCGCGGTGATGATGCAGGATTTCGCGCCGCCGGTGCTGAGCGTGGTATTGGTGGTGGGGTTGGCGGCGGCGGCCATGTCCACCATCGACACCACCGGCAACGTCATGGCCCTGTCACTTTCATATGACATATTCGAGCCGGCACTGCAGTCGCGCTGGCCGCCGGCGCGCTGGCACAAACTGCCGCGTTTCATTTCCGTGTTCGCGATTGCCGCGGCGTTTGTCTATGCGTTGTTCATCGAATCCTTGTGGGATATTTTTTATCTCTCTTCGGGTGTGCTGACCACCACCATCTTTCCACCGATGGCCGCCCTGTTTCTGTCCAACATCCAACCACGCCAGGTGCATGCCGCCATCGCAGCCGGGTTTGTGGGAACGCTGCTCTTTTATTTTCTCGAAGCGCACGGCCCGCTGCGGCGTTGGGAACCGGCCTGGCTGGCGCACACCGAACTGGGTTACATTCTCTGGGGTTTGCTGGCCGCGCTGCTGGCCTTTGGTCTGGCGCGTTGTCTGCCGGCGCGCACAACTGCGCGCGGCATGGTCCCGCCCGTTTGACCTGTGCAACGCGCCGGCAGCAGTGTTTCTGTTTAGGCGCGGACAAGTGTTTCATGCTGAAGCAATTTCGAATTTTTCCCGCCTGCCCCCACCTGCGTTTTATTTGAAGAATTAACCTGCAATTATTCGCTGCGGCTGTGCCTCTCCGCCAGCGCCCGTGTGATGGCATCAAATTTGTCAAATTTATTGCAAATTGCGGCTGTTCCCGGACACGGTTTCATTGCAACACGCAAGAGACACAACCTCAGCAACCATGCAACATCCGGCGCGACGCGAACCACTTCATTTCATTCATCAGGCGAGTGTATGATGCAACCCAGCCAGACCTCACCGGAGCCTGTGATTCCCGCGGAGAAAAACAACGGCACCCGACGCACCGTTCTTCTGATTGACAACGATCCCGCTTTGCATGATTTGTGTCGCATGTTGGTGACAAAAGCCGGTTATGATTTCCTCTCGGCCCGCGACGGCAGTCAGGGTCTGGAACTGCTGCGCCGCGGCCGGGCCGATGTGGTGCTGTTGGATGCGATGCTGCCGGATCGTGACGGCTACGCTGTCTACCGCGAACTGACCGGCAGCGCCGAATATGCCCACCTGCGCCAGGTGCCGGTGATCATGCTGGCCGCCCCCGGCGGTGCGGCCGGCCGCGCGCATCAAGCCGGGGAGGCGGGCACACGACTGCAGCAACTGCAAAAGCCGTTTGCCGGGGCAGAATTGCTGCGCGCGATCGATCAGGCGCTGGCTGCGCACAATCACCGCGAACGCCCGCCCGCGCCGGCCGGCACCAACTTTGGCTTCGAGAACATCATTGGCCGCAATCAACGCATGCGGGAAATTTTCGAACGCATTCGCAAAGTGGCCAAAACCGACGCGAATATTTTGATCTACGGGGAAAGCGGCACCGGCAAGGAGTTGATTGCGCGCAGCATTCATGCGCACAGCCAGCGTGCCCGCGGCCCGTTCATCGCGGTGGATTGCGTGGCCCTGCCCGGCAATCTGCTGGAAAGCGAATTGTTCGGCTATGAAAAGGGCGCGTTCACCGGCGCGGTGACGGCGAAACGCGGTCTGCTGGAGCTGGCACACACCGGCACGTTCTTTTTGGATGAGATCACCGAACTCAATCTCGATTTGCAGGCCAAGTTGTTGCGCGTGCTGCAAGAGCGCCAATTTCGCCGGTTGGGCGGCAAGGACTTGATTGAAGTCGACATGCGCGTCATCTCCGCGACCAATCGCGAGCCCTTTGCCGCGGTGAAAGACCGCGCCCTGCGGCACGATTTGTACTATCGTCTCAACGTCATTCCGATCACGCTGCCGCCGTTGCGCGAGCGCAAGGACGACATCCCGCTGTTGTGTCAGAGTTTTCTTGAAAAGTTTGCCAGCGCCAACGGCACGCGCGTGCTGGAGATTGCACCAGAAGCGCTGGCCTGCCTGGTGGGTTATTCCTGGCCGGGTAATGTGCGGGAATTGCAAAACGTCATGGAGAGAGTGGCCTCGCTGGCCAGCGGACCGCGCGTCGAAGCCGCGGATTTGCCCGGCTATCTGCGCGAGACCGTGCAGATGCACAGCCGTGTTGACGACAAAGCGCCGGTGAAACACGCCATCGACCTGCCCCTGCGCGAAGCGCGCCAGCAATGGGTGGAAAAATTCGAACGGGAGTATCTCATCGAGCTGATGAACCGCTGCAACGGCAACATCAGCCGCGTCGCCCGCAAGGCCGGCGTGCACCGCATGACGATTTATCGCATGCTCAAGCACTACGATATCACACTTTCGCCGCGCCGCGCACAATAGCATCGCGGCAAAACCAGCGGGATTTGCAACGCCTCATGCCAAAGCAGAGAATGCACCAAACACCCCGGGAGGGCCTCATGTATCCCCCGTCCCCCGCCGCCGACCGTCCGGGCCGTGACGACCACCGCCGCGCCGGCCGGGCGGTGGCGGGCGAAGATCAGGCCCTCAAGAAAAACGTCATTCAGGATATTTTGAACCAGGTCGATTATCAAGCCGCGCTCAACCGCGGTGTCGTCGATCTGGACACACGGGAAATCGCCGCCGAGCTGCAACAACTCTCCACGCGTGCACTGGTGGCGTGGTACGAAGCTTTTCTCCACATCCGCAGTGAGTTGATGGCCGCCGGCTGCGAACTCAATGGTTTTCGCGTGCTCGACCGCCCGGCCGAAGCCCTCCGCAAATTGATGGCAGCCGATCCCAATTTCGACATCCGGCAGTACATCCTCTAAACCGACGCCCGCCCAGTTCCCACCCTGCGCTGCTCATGCCAGTGTGCGGCGCACCCGCAGCAGCGCTTCGCGAAACGCCGCGGCGCTTTGAAAGCGCGCCGCCGGTTTTTTGGCCAGTGCGCGATCGAGCACCTCCTCCAGTTCCGGCGGCAATGCGCTGTTCTCCCGGCACAACGGCGGATGCGGCGTGTGCACGATTTTGTAGGCCAGCGACGCCAGCGTGTCCGCCAGGAAGGGGCGCTTGCCGGCCAGCAATTCATACAACACCACTCCCAGGGAAAACAGATCGGCGCGGCCATCGGTGTCGTGCCCCTCGATTTGTTCGGGCGCCATGTAACTGGGCGTGCCCAGCACGCGGCCGGTTTGCGTGAGCGTGAGATAGTCGTTGATCTTGGCAATGCCGAAATCCATCACCTTGATCTCCTCATTGGCGAGCAGCATGATGTTGGAGGGTTTGATGTCACGGTGAAACACCCCCGCCTGATGGGCATATTCCAGGGCGCTGCAAACTTGCAGGACGATGTCCAGCGCGCGGCTGCAGGGCAGAGGCTGGCCGTTCTGCAAAATTTGGCCGAGATCGCGGCCCTCAAGATGCTCCATCACGATGTAGGAAAAGTCCGGCTCGTCATCGATGTCATACACCACCACGATGTTGGGATGATGGAGCTTGGCAATGGCGCGGGCTTCCCGGTAGATGCGGTCCTTCAGGACATGAATCTCCTGCGTCGAAACGCCCAGACCATAATGCACGATCTTCAACACCACGGCCCGGTCGAGTTTGGGGTCCCACGCCTTGTAGATGCGGCCGCTGGCACCCTTGGAGATTTCCCGTTCGATCACATAGCGGTTGATTTTGGACGGCGCTGCCGGCTGCTGTGGCGGGTGTTCGCCATGGGCGCCTGAATCGGATGCCGGGGTGGATGTTGCGGTGTCTGTCGGCTTGCAGGCTGCGCCGTTGTGCAACGTCTGTGTTGCGGCCACTGCCTTGTCGCGCTCGAAGAGGAGGTCCGGCTCGACGATGTCGAGCGGGGGCTCGCCCTCCAGCTCGTGCAGCAAAGAGACCGCGGTGTTCTGCCGGGCGGTTGACGCCGGTTCAACTTCTTGCCAGGATGAGGCTGCAAGAAATTCGAGGTGCTCAGCATCCGGCCGTGCGGCAGGCGCAAGCTCGCTGAGATTGGCAGACGCGGTGGTCATGACAGGGGCGGGCGCGAGCGCGACGACCGATTCTTTTTCCGGTACGGTCTCTGCGACATCAATTTGACCGGGTGAGGCGGCAATCATTTCGGCAAAGAGAATTTCGGTTTGCAGGCCGAAGCCGGCGGCAGCCTCCGGCGTTTTGTCATCGTCCATGATGTTGTTTCCGGTTGGTTCCATGTGCTGTCCGGATGTGTGGGGCAGCGGTGCGGCTCGTTCTTCCCCGTCCACCGCGTGGTCTGTCGGAGTGCCCGAAGCGAGCGTCGCCGTTGCAGCCGGGTTCGATAATGCCAGTGCAGGCGCGGGCGCCGGCGATGGCAGGTTGCGGCGCAGTCTCGCCCTGAGGCGGCTGAGGGGCCGGCCGGCTCCCGCTGCGACAGCAGTGTATGTACGCTCGAGATCGGCAAGGATCATCTGCCGGGAAAGCGGCCGGCGTTTGAGATAATACCACAGCAGGGCGGCGGGCAACATCAGAATCATCAGCCGCAACCAGAGGTCACCGGCTTCGGATTCCCGCTCTGCCAGTTCGCGTTCGCGATTGCGGTGTTGAATCGAATCGAGGAAGGGTATGATCTCCAAGCGGGGTTTGGCGAGCCGCAGCGTCCCGGTTTCATAGACCACCTCCGGAATGAGTTGCTTGCGCTCGCCTCCATCTGTTTCCGGCTTGTTTTCGTTTTTGCGGCGGAATTCCGGTGTCGGCCGGGGCTGCTGCTCACCGGTGCGGAGGGCCGTTTTTTTGCTTCGCAACTCATCGCGCTTGTTTTTGGAAATCAGGGGCGGCGAAGCCGGGTTTGGAACAGTTTCCGCCGGTTGGGCGGCTTTTTCCAACTGCTCCAGTTTTTGTCGGGCTGCTTCATAACCGGGATCGAGGTTGAGCGCCTGACGATACTGCTGCGCGGCCGGGGCAGGCTCCTGGCCGGCCTCGTAAGCCATGCCAAGATGGTAGTGATTGCGCGCTGTGGGCTGCACCCGCACCAGCCGTTCGCCGAATTGCACCGCCTCGGCATGGCGATTGAGCTGAATGCTGGCTTGCAAAGCTATGGCCAGAGCGGGTGCAAAATTCTCGTTGTGCCGCAGGGCCGCAACCGCGGCAGCCAGGCCGGCGGCGGGATCGCCGCTGCCGAGATGGCGGTTGGCGAGCGTGTTGTAGGCCGGCGGCAGCAGGGTGCGCAGTCCCACCTGCTCGGCGAGCGTGGGATCCAACAAAATCACTTGTTCGAAATGCGCCACCGCCGAATCCAGGCGCGCTTGCTGATAAAATTCCCGGCCTAGGGCATATGCGATTTTGGCGGCAGAGGGATCCAATCCCCGCGCCTGGCGCAACCACGCGAGCCGATCCTGCGCGTTTTTGGCTTTCAACGCTTGCTGGTAGAGACTCTGGGCGCGCTGCTGATTTTTGCCTTGCGCCTGCAGGCCGGAGCAAACAAGCAGCAGGATCCCGATCAGCAGGCACAGCGATGCTTTGGCGTGGGCTGACTTCACTTGATCACGATCACTTTTTGACTTGCGGTGAAGCGGGGAGTTCTCAAACGATAAACATACACTCCCGCCGCCACCTCGTCCCCCGCTTGATCCCGGCCATCCCACATCAGCTCCTGCACACCGGCTGCAAAATGCCGGCCGGCCGCCAGTGTGCGAATTTTGCGGCCCAGCACATCAAAAATTTCCAGCGTGACCGGCGCCGCCACCGGCAAATGGAATCGGATGACACTCACGGCATTTTGTCCGCCCTGCAGTCGCGCGGGATTGGGATAGCCCGGTGCCAGCGCGAAGCCCTGCGTTGTGAGCAGTCCGGCCGTTGCCATCTCCTGTGCCGGTCCCACCCACAAGATCAAACGACGCGCACTGCTGCTGCTGCGCAAAGCAAGGCTGGTGCCAGTGGCAAAATCGAACTGATGCAGCATTTCACCGTTCTCGTCGGTGAGCAGTATCTGCCAGTCCTCCGGAAATGCGGCAGTGGACAAGGCAAGTTGCAGGGTTTTACCCGGGTTGCTGCCGGCAATTTCAAACGGCCAGCTTTGCACACCTTCTGCCGGCGGCCGGAAATCCGCGGTGTAATCGCCACCATAGTGCCGCCAGGCACGACGATTGAACCGCAATGACACCGAGTTGCCCAGCGCCGTGGGCGGTTCGCTCCAATCGAGCGCATCCCACTCTTCCTCTGCTGCCGGTGCCACACCCAGCCAGTTGTGATCGTCATGAAATTCGCCATCGCTCAGTCGCAACTGCAGCCACCACGTGACGGTGCCGGCGGGCGGAGGAAAGGCCGGCGCTGCGGGCTTGTTCAGGCCGGAGGCCCGGCGCGGCGGAATGCGCAGCGTTTGGGGTTGCGCCGTGAGATTGTGAACGAAGTAGCCCTGCCAGGGCAGCATCTCATTGCCGGCAGCGAGGTATTGTCGGCCGTCAAAGGCCCAGAGCTGCGCCTCCACACCATCGGGCTTTTGCACGGCACTCCAATCAACAGGAAAATCCCATGGCGAGGCGATGAGATTCCAGCCGGGCTGCAAGGTCAGCAGAAAATCCCCGCTGGTGGTGATCGAATAACTTTCGTCCAGGGAAAAACTCCTGCGGGCCGCCGTGATCAGCCAGTAACCTTTGCCGGGTTCGAGCGTGCGAAAATCGTAATGGCCAAATTCGACATTGCCGCGCGCCGGATCATAGGCAAACAGGCGCCAGCGCACCGGATCATACGCGCCGAAATCATCTGCAAAAACGGCCTCCACCGCAGGCACCATGACGCGATAGGGCAGGGCCACGAGTTGATAGTAGCCGGCTGGCGTTGCCTGCGGGGCGGGAATTCGACTGCTGCGCGTCACCACGGCATGCCAGGCGGCGGCATTGACCGGCGTGGAAAGCGCGACGTTGCCGGCGGAATCGGCGGCCTCGAGATAATATTCGAAGCCGGCGGGGGCCACGGTTTCGCCGCTGAGGGTGGTGACATACGCACTGTCTTCACGATGCATCGCTTGTGCCACAAATTCCGCGGCACCGGCACGGCGCTGCCAAACCCGCAACCCTGCCACACCGGAGAGTCCATCGCCGGCGGTTGCGCGCAGCACCAACGGCCGGCCGCTCTCTGCCGTGTCAATTGGGGCATGTGTGATGAAGGGTGCCGTGCGATCCACGCCAAAGGTGGCAAACACCACCGGCCCGCGATTGCCCGCGCTGTCAAGCGGGGTTATCTGCCAGCGTTGTTTGCCCTCGTTGAGCTGTGAGCGATGCACCAGCCGCGTGACGCTGCCGGGCAGTTTGAGAATGGGTTCGCTGTTGAGCCGAAATTCGTAGGCCGCCACGCCGCTGAGCAGGTCGCTGGCCGCCTGCCAGGAGAAAATCAGAGAATCGGCGTTCGTCCAGGAACTGCTGTTTGCGGTGATCAAACGCAGGTCACGCGCCGGCAAGGGTGGTGTCAGGTCGTGACGATACTCCGCCCGTGCCGCGTTGCGGTAATCCACGTTGCCGCGGCCATCGACCAGCCAAACGTAAACCGGCACGCGGCCTTCACGCGTGATCGGCAGCCGGAGTTCCTGCAATTGTGGCCCCGCGACGAAGGAACCGTCGCTGTTGTAGGCGGGCGCTGCGCCAAAGCGATAATAGGCGCCGCTGATCTGGCTCGGATCAAAGGGATTTTGCCAGCGCACAGTGATTTGCGTGGCGCGGCTCCACTGCCCGGGCAGCACCGTCAGGTTTTGCGGCGCTCCCGGCGCGCTGTTGTCCGGTGCGGCCAGGCTGAAAACCTTGAGGCGAAACTGTTGCACCGCAGTGCCCCCAGCCTGATCACTTGCCAGCAGCGTGACATTCACGCTGCCGGTGTCGCTGATCGCCGGCACGCCGGCCAGCAGGTTGCCGGCACTCTCCCAGATGAGCCACGCCGGTTTGGCCGCCACGGTGATGGTTGCACGGTCCCCCGCATCGATCTCCTGCACTGCCACCGGGTAGCGATAGAGCGAATCGACCAGCGCGATGGTGTCGGGCCGGCTGGTGAAAACAGGCGGATCATTGCTGTTGATCACACGCACGTTGAAGCTTTGCTGATCGCTGGCACCGGCCCGGTCCTGCACCTGAATCTGCACACGATGCTCGCCGACGTGCTCATTGGCGGGCGTGCCCTGCAGCAAGCCGGTGCTGGCATCCAAGGACAGCCAGCCGGGACGCTCGAGGGCAACAAAGCTCAGCCGTTCGCCGGCATCGCTGTCGGAAGCCGTGATGTGATACTGCCAGAGGGCGTCTTCAAGCGCGGTGGTTGGCGGCGTCGAGGTGATGCGGGGCGGATGATTGACGGCGCGGATCGGAATGACATACGTCTTTTGATCGCGCGCCCCGGCACGATCATTGACCACGACGGTGATCAGCGTGTCGTTCAAATTGGTGCGCCGGGGTGTGCCGGTCAAAACGCCGGCGGCACTGAGTTGCAACCAAACCGGTTTGCGGGGTGCTGTGAAAGTGAGTGTGTCGCCCGCATCCGGATCACGGGCTTCTAAACTAAATTGGTAGGGCGAATCCTCGACGGCCGCCGGTGGCGGCCCGCTGACGATGGCCGGCGCGTCATTGGTGTTTTCCACCCGCAGCCTGAATTGCTGCCGGGCGGATTTGTTTTGTGAATTGGTGACCGTGATGGTCACGGCATAGCTGCCGACATGCTCGTTGAGTGGCAAACCCGACAGCTCACCCTGCGCGGATAGCGACAGCCAGCCGGCATCGGTTTTCAGTTCATATCGCAAGCCGGGGTCGCTGCCCGCGCCGACAACTTTGATTTGATAGAAATATTTTTGATCCTCGCGCGCCAGCGTGTCGGGCTGGGAAATGATGCGCGGTATGTCCGGATCCGGGTTTACCCGCAACGAATAGCTTTGTCTGGCACTGGCTCCGGCCTGATCGACGGCCAGAAGCGTGACCAGGCTGCTGCCGGTGTCCGCCTCCGCCGGTGTGCCGGAGAGTGTTGCCGAGCTGTCCTCGAGGCGCAGCCATGCCGGGGCACTTTGCAGCCGCACGGCCGGCGCCGTCTCGGAGTCGAAATCAATGGCACTCACGCGGTAGGTGTAGAGGCTGCCCACCTGCGCAGCAAGGACGGGAGTGGAGGTGATCACCGGAACGATGTTCTCCGCGCCGCCCGCGGCCGATACCGGCTGCGCAAAAATGTCCTCATTGCCTTTGCGCGAATCCGTCCACGAAACCAGCACGCCGCCTGTTGCCGTGGCTGCAATGGCCGGTTGCGTCGTTTTGCCGTCCCCGGCTTTGATCAGCACGCCATTGACCGCCCAGGCCGCTTTGCCGTCCGCGGTGATGCGCTGCACTGCGAGATTGGCACCGCTGCGATCATCGAGCCAGGCGCAAATCAGTCCGCCGGCACCATCACTGGCAAGGCGGGGTTGGGTCTGGGATTTGGTCACGCGCGCGATGGCCAGCCCGTCATTGCCCCAAAGCAAAGTGCCGCTTGCCGCCACGCGCTGGCCGTAAATATCTGTCAGGTCATTGCGGCCATCCTGCCAAACCAGCAGCACGCTGCCGTCGAGGTTGGCGAGCATCTGAATGGCAGATTGTTCGGCACTGTTGCGCCCGGCAGCCACCGCGCTGTTCCACTGCAGGGCGCCATTGGCACTCAGGCTTTGCACATAGACATTGGGCGAACTCAACAGGCGGCCCTCCAGCCAGGCAACACGCAGCGTAAAATCCGGTGTGCTGCCGGGAACGACGGCCAGTCGCGGGGCGCGCTGGTGCCGCAGAGGATTGGCCACCGACACACCCGTGCCCCAAAGATTTCGTCCGGCGCTGTCAACGCGCTGGACCAGGACGCGATAGGGGTTGTATCTTTCATCGCTCCAGGCCACGACGAAACCGCCGTCAGGCGTGGCGGCCGCGTCTGCCAGCATCTGCTCGCGCCGCGTTTGTCCAATCACCACGCCGCTTTCGGGCCAGAGACGTGTCCCGCCGGCGGAGAGACGCTGGGCATAGATATCCTTGCCGCCCTGGCGCTCGTCCTGCCAAACAATGAAGGCACCGCCGGCACCGTCGCTGACCACGATCGGCAGGCCCTGCTCGCGGCTGCCTTTGTAGACCAACACACCATTTTCGCCCCACAGGCGCACGCCCCGGGGATTCAGACGTTGCGCGTAAATGTCGCCGTCATCATCCTGGCTGCTTTGCCACACGAGAATGAGGTCGCCACTGCCATCCGCGGCCAAGACCCCGGAATAAGCTTCCACTTTGCTGGATGGGTTGGAGACGGCAATGCCATTGGCGGCCCACACCGGATGCCAGCTTTCATTCAAGCGCTGGGCGAACAGGGCGGCCGTGCTGCGTTCATCGCGCCAGGCGATCACTGCGCCGCCAGCGGGCAATGCCGCCACCGCCGACACGTGTTGCCGCCCCGTGGCAATGACGACAGGAAGGTTTTGTTGTGCTCTGAGCGGTAGTGTGGTTGTGCCGGTGAGCAACAGAAGAGCGAGGGCGGACAGACAAGTGGGTTGCCGGTGGTGCTTTTTACCGGCAACCTGGGAGAGACGGCCGTTCGGGTGATGAAAAATAACTTTCCTGAACCCGGGAGTGTTTGTGCTTGCCATCCTTTTTTGCATGATACGGTTCTCCACAAAGGCGTTTGCAGGAGCACAAATCGCGCGGTGGCGAGGGTTACTGCCGCGGCGGTCCCGGAGGCTCGGGCAGCAATTGTGGCTGGCTGCCGCTGCCGGCTTCGCGTCCAAAAATCCAGTAGGCGGAACCGCCCACGACAGCAGCGCCGGCAACATACCACAACCAGCGACGCTTGTTTGTTGGAGGTGAGCTGAGCTCGGGTGGCGCCGGCATCACCGGCAAGGCGGTGGCAGCCGCAGGGGTCGGGCTCACTTCGGGCTTGCGCAGCAGCGCGGCGATGATCTGTGCAGCGCGAAATCCTGCCGGCGGCTGACTGGCATCGTAATGCTGTGAGGGGATGATCTCGAATTCCACGAGGTGGGATTTGGTCATTTCGCCGGTGTCGGCTGCCAGCCAGCGCAACAGCATCCGCCAGCGCTGTTTGTGCTCCCGCGCGCCGTTTGAAATTTCCACGGTTGGCACGAGCAGGCGGTGCAGGCCCAGTTCGGAACAGAGCTGCCGCACTGCACCGGCCTCCAGTGGATTGAATGCCGCCGGCTGCGGCACCTGCGCCATGATCAAATCCGGAAACAGCACAATCAATTCTTCATGCTGATGCAGGGCCGCGGCCAGCAACTGGCCCAACTCCCGGGCACGTTCTGCAAACAACGAATCACCCGGCACCATGGCGTTGTCAGCGACGGCAACCACGGGATAGACCCCGACCGTCAGTTGGCTTGCTGAAGTGTGCGGCTGGGCGCACAGTACCTCCGGCAGGATGAATAAAAACCGGGCAAGGGGCAGGATCAACTGTGGGTGATGAAAGCGCATTGATCCCTCAATACGGCGCATGAGTTTCTGGGTTTGCAGTGATGCAAGCCGTGGCCTTTCCTCAGCTCTCCCCGCGCTTGTAAGCGACTGGCTCTTTTGCCCAAGATATTCGCTGATTCAGCTTTAAACATACCCGCAGACCCGCCGGTTGCGGTTTATGACGCGGCGGTGAATTGCATGACGCCACCGGCTGCCGCTTGCACTGCGCGGCCAGCTCGTGTGAGGCCTCATTTACGAATGGGGGCGTAGCGCAGACCTCTTTTCTGCAGCCATTGCCCAACAACAAGCCTCGGCACCACAAAAATCACACCGGCCACCGGTTTTCTCTCATGCGTTTGGTAGGTGGCGTGGTTCGAAAATCTTTACGGTGGCAGTTCAATTCCCTTTTTGATCTGCCACGGTTTGCCCGCGGCATTCCTGCCGGCGGGGATGCCTGCGGGGCTCCACACGCAACTGAGGGATTACCAACACGGCGAAATAGCCGTTGCAACCCGGCTGTAAAATGCTAAATTTGTCCTGTGGCTCAGCCGCGGCACCGGCGCGCATTCGGGGGCCAGCCGTTTTCAAGCACACCATCCGTCGCGCCGCTGCTTCCCGCTCGAACGCTTCCACCCGCGAATTCAGCCCGAAAGAGACAGTGTCATGGCCAGACGCCCGGTCTTCTTCCTTGCGCTTGCTCTCAGTCTCGGCATTTTCATTCAGCGTCGTTGCGATCTTCCTGCCACTTTTCTCAGCGCCGCTTTTGCCTTCAGTTTGTTGACAGCGGGCCTGCTTTTTTTTGCGGCCCGCAGCCCGAGTCGCAACAGCACGCCGTGGTTGTTGCTGGCCTGTCTTTTGGCGGGCATGTTGCGCCTGCATCTTGAAGAACGGCCAGGCGTGGGGGAAGTCAGCTCCCGGGTCGATGACACCCGCGAGGTCTGGCTGTTGGGCACGGTGGCCAGTGTTCCGGAAGCACGTCCCAATTCCTGGCGCTTTCGTTGTCGGGCGCTTGCCATATGGACCGCAGGCACCGTGGAACGCATCCACGGTGCAGTACTGGCTTACTTGAAAACAGCGGAGCCGCCCGCTGTCTCCGAAACCCTCATCATGCGGGGCCGGCTTGTGCTGCCGGATGCCAGCCGCAATCCCGGCGCGTTCGATTACCGCGCCTATCTCAAAGCGGCCGGTATCAACGCAATCTTCTTTGCCTCGGATTCCCTGCAATGGTGTTCGGGCAAAACGGCGCGATTTTCCGGTGATCGTCTGGTTGCCCAGGTCAAAATCTGGATGGAATCCCGGCTCGCGCACTTTGCCTCCGGACAGGAGCTGGCCCTGCTGCAGGCGTTGTTGTTGGGCAACCGCACCAGCCTGGAGGACGAGGTGATCGAGAATTTCTCGCGCACCGGTTTGATTCATGTGCTGGCCGTGTCCGGTTTGCATGTCGGTTTCATCGCGCTGATCCTGGTTGTGTTGGTGGAGCTGGTTCGCGTGCCCAGGCGCTGGCAGTGGCCGGTGCTGGTGGCGGGACTGACGTTTTATGCCGTGCTCACCGGCCTGCAACCGCCGGTGCTGCGGGCCACGGTGATGGCAGCGGTGGTGCTGCTGGGCCGCGCCTTGCAACGCTCCGTTTCGATTTACAACAGCCTGGGTATTGCGGCTGTGTTGATCCTGCTCTGGCAGCCGCTGCAGCTTTTCCAGATTGGCTTTCAGCTTTCCTTCGTCGCGGTGCTGGGGATTGTCTATCTCTACCGGCCGTTGTTGTTTCATCTTGCGAAGCTGCCGGGCAGCCGCCTTCCGGGCATGCGCCCGGCCGTGGCGTTGCTGGCTGTTTCGCTGGCGGCACAACTGGCGACTGTGCCGTTGACTGCCATGGCTTTCGGGCGTGTGCCGCTGCTGGCGATTGTGGGGAATTTACTGGTGATTCCCGCGTCGTTCGTGCTGGTGGCCGCGAGCGCCGTGGGCTGTCTGGCGGCAGTGTTCAGCGATTTTGTAGCGCTGGCTTTTGGCAGCGTGGCCCAACTCATGGCAGCGGGTCTGATCTCGTTGACCCGCTGGCTGGCGGATTTGCCCCTCGCTTATGTCGACGGTGCGGCTCTGCCCGGTCTTTTCTGGCTGGCGTATACGCTTCTCGGTGCCGCGCTGATTGAATGGCGGCGCCGGCCACGCCGCCTCCTGCTGCCACTCGGTTTGCTGACACTCAATTGCTGCGTCTGGCTCGCGGCCCTCGCCACGGCGCCCAGGCTGCGGATAACCTTCTTCGACGTCGGCCAGGGTGATGCCATATTGCTCGAGTTCCCGCAGCGCAGGGAGATGTTGATCGATGCCGGCCCGGCGAATGAATTCACCACCGCGGCGGAAAACGCGCTGTTACCCTATTTGCGCCGCCGGGGCATCCGTCGCTTGGAAGCGGTGCTCATCACCCACCCTCATGCCGATCATCTCGGCGGTCTGCCGTCATTGTTGCGCGCATGTGCCATTGAATCCGTTTACTTTTGCGGCCGCGAAGCCGATTCCGATCTCGAACAGGCTTGCGAACGCCTGCTGGATAGTTTGCGGATCACGCAACGCCTCTTGCGCGCGGGGGATCGCCTCTCCGGCTTCCCGGGCGCGCAGCTCACGGTACTCCATACCGGTGCCCTGCTCGACGCCGTGCCGTCGCTCAATGACGCCTCCATCGTGCTCAAAGTGTTATTCGGCGAGGTCAGTTTGCTTTTCCCCGGCGATGCCGAAGGCTGGAGTGAAAGCCGCCTGCTGCAGCATGCACCGGCACTGGCCAGTGATTTGTTGAAAGTGGGACATCACGGCAGCCGCACCTCCAGCACGCCGGCATTTCTCGCCGCGGTGTCCCCCCGCTGGGCCGTCATCTCAGCGGGCCGGCGCAATACCTTCGGCCATCCCGACTCGTTGATTCTGGCGCGCTGCGACTCGCTCGGCATTGCGTGGTTGCGCACTGATCAATCCGGTGCAATCGTTTTTGAAAGCGATGGCCGGGAATTGTGGCGTGTGCGGTAAGATTGCAGTTTCTCCCTGAAATCGGGCGCGCGCGAAAGGCTGAAAAGAAAAACGCCGTCCGGCGTGAGCCGAACGGCGTTTTATCACGGAGAAGGGGAGGTCAGCTACCTTTACGATTTGCTCCAGCGAGCGGCGAAGAAACCGCGCTGGCCCTGGTTGTTGCCGAGCAGGAAGTGGCCTTTGAGGCCGCCCGTGGCTTCGCGATTGCGGTCTAACCAGCGGCCCTCGAACCAGCCTGTCTGATTGCCGCGTGTATAGTCCCAATGACCGGCGAGCAACCCGCCGAATTCCCCTTTGTTGCTGATGTACTTGCCGAAGAACACCTTTTCGCCGTTGCGGCGCTCGCCCCAAATGCCGCGCAAGGTGCCCGCGTTCCCGCCCTCGCTGCTGATCCAGCGGCCGCTGAACTCACCACCCTGGCGGTTTGTCTTCACCCAGCGGCCTTCGAGAAAGCCGCCGGCAAAAGGCCGCACTTCCCGGCTGCGACTCACGATGGAAACCTCGTGGCCCGTGGCATCGACTGCCTCGACGAGGTCCAGTGAATTCAGATCGGAATAGGGGAAAGTGCGGGAATAACTGCCGAGCGTGATGGTCAGCTCGCCGGCAGTGGCAGCCGTGTCCTTGTCTACAATCATCAACATCAAACCGTCAAAATGCTGCTGAGTCGTCGAGGTAAAGGCAATCTCTTTGCGGCTGCTGCGCGGGCGTTGAATGTAATCGCCGGGCTCAAAGGCAATTTTCCTCAGGGCTGCCAGTGTGCCGCGCGTGATGTGGATCGAACCGCTCCAATCCACTCTCTCGGTGGCGGTGGAGTCGAATTCCAGCAAACCCCATTTCACGCGGAGGAAGTAGGCCTTCACTCCGTTTTGGGTGGCGGCCAAGCCCAGGGACTCGACAGCCAGCGGGTCTCCGGTCTCGGCATCTTCCACTGCCTCCGCTATGACGTCTTCGTCGTTGAACATTGGCGCTTCATCACTGGTGGTGAATCCGCCGAAGTCTTTTTCCAGGCTCAGTTCGGTACTGGAATCAGCTTCTGTAACTGCTTCAACTGGTTGCTGTTGATTGCATGCGGTCAGGAGCATGCCAGCGGTGGCCAGCAAAGCCGACCATTGCAGAATGCGTTTCATGGTGATACCTCTTGGTTTGATAATGCTTGGTAGCAACTGGTTGTGGTTGCGTTGTGCCACCAGACAAGGCAAGGCCAATGCCGTAAAAATCCTGGTCTACAGCAGTGGCCATAAGGTTTTATAAATCAGTGTAGTAGTTTATTCGAAGTCGACATGACATGTATGAAAATGTACCTTCAAGTCCAATTCATTCACTTCTATGTCCTATTGCGTTCACTTTATAAAAAATAATAAAATTTTTACTAAATAATGACTACATAATAGTTTTTTATTTAATAAAATTGTTGACAAATTTTCAAAATTATCTTATAATCGCGCGCGCCAATGGGAGGGCAACTTCCTCTTGAATATCTCACCGCACACACGCCACAGGAATGCTCACCTTCCAGGCCTCTGCAAGTTGAAAAAGAAAACGCCGTGTTCATGGCGATGAACACGGCGTGGACACAATCAAGCCGGCAAAACCAGCTCGAAAGGTCGGCACACAAAGATAGCTGATTTTGCCGGAAAATCCAACCACCAATCGTGGCCCGGCCACAGAAAGGCAAAATCATGCGAATGGAAGACTGGATCGAGGGGCCTGTCCTGCGCATCATCGCCGGTGACACCTTCGAGATGCAAGTCACGCTCGCGGGCGCGGGGAATGATTATCCCTACAATCCCATTGAAGTGATCCGTCTGGAGCAAAGCGCGCCGCCACCCGACACGGAAGCCGGCGAAGAGGCAAGGCGTCAACTCACCGATCAGCTCTCCGGCAAAATCGTGCGGTGTTACGTCAAAGCACGCGCGCCGGAAGGTCATCTCTATTGCGAGGTCATTGTGCGTGAATAGAAACGGTGTCTGTCCGCAAACCCAAACCGGTGCTGGTGCTCCTGCAACACTTGGCCGTTGTATTTTTATCCCGGCCTTCGCCTGCGGCGCGCTGTCGGGCATCTTTCGGCTTGGTCGGGGCAGGGGCGGCGCGGTGCGGACGTTGTAATTCATCGGGCCCCCGGGCTCACCGCCGCCCGGGGGCCTCACCTTCAATTGCGGGGATTCTTCATGTCTGCCTTCCCCCACTATCCACTGGAAGCAGTCGCGCAAGTCTTCGTTGGGCTGGCGCGCCACGGTAATGTGCTCAGCTCGCAGAAATACGGCCTGCAGATGAGCCTGATCGGCATGAAAGCCATCGGTGAATCGGGGGTGGATTGGGAGGCCATCGAGACGGTGAGTCTCGCGCCCGGGGTCGATGCGGCCTCGTCGCAGGTTGCCGCCGGTGATGTGCTGCTCACCTGTCGCGGCACGGCGGTGCGCGTGGCGCTGCTGCCCGAGCGTGCTGCAGGCATGATCATCGATTCCAATCTCATTGCCATCCGTTGCGGCCCGCAATTGCTGCCCGAGCTGTTGGTCGCTTTCCTCCGGCATCCCGCCGGCCGTGAGCTCCTGGAACGCGCCTCGCAATCCACCACCCGCCAGAAGAATCTCACGCTCAAGGCTGTGCGCCGCATCATGCTGCCGGTACCTCCCCCAGGCAGGCAGGAACAATTGGTGAAGCTGCTGCGTGCCGCCGAGCGACACCATCACCTGGCACTGGCCGCCGCCACGCAGCGACTGGCGCTGGCGCACAATCTGGTGGTGCATACGCTGCTGGAAAATGGAGGGTGACATGAGGCCGGAGCCTGTGACCCTGGACGAGTTGAGTGCCCATTTTGCCGAAGCCCTCAAGCTGGTGAGTGCCGTCACCGACCCGCTGCCGTTGCGCAATCATCTTCTGGCAGTCATTCTGTTGAAGCGTCTTCACGATCAGTTCCAGGACCGCTATGATTCGCTCATCGCACGCGAGCGCAGCCAGGGCAGCTCGGAAGCCGAGGCGGTTGCGGTTGCGGAGGATCCCGATGAGCATCCCATCTTTGTGCCGCGCGAAGCGCGCTGGCCGGTCTTGCTCGGCACCCCGGGGCACAGTCTGGCGGCTCTGGCGCGTGCCTGCGCCGCGCTGGCGGCCCGCAATCCCGGCGCCCTGGCCGGCGTGCTCGACCGTCTCTCATTCGAGACGCTCGACACCGGGCTAGGGGCGGCGGCTGCCGATGAGCTGTGGCACCGGCTGTTGCATCATCTCAGCAAAATTTCGCTTGCCGATCAAAATCTTTTGACCGATGAAGTCTTTGCCGGGGCTATCGACCGTCTGCTGGAAGACTTCATCCAGAAGGCCGGCCGCAAAGCCGGCGATTTTGCCAGTCCGCACAGCGTGATGCAGCTCCTGGCAGAATTACTGCAGCCGGCAGACGGCATGCGCCTGTGCGATCCGGTGTGCGGCGCGGCGCGCGGCCTGCTGGCCTGTCGCGCGTATGTAGCGCGCGCCGGCGGCCAGCTCCAAAACCTCTCACTGCATGGCGAAGAACTCGATCCGGAAACGTGGGTGCTTGGCCGCTTGAATCTGCTGCTGCATGGGGTCACCGATTTTCAACTCGAGCTGGGCGACACCCTCAGCCGTCCGCTGCTTGCTGCCGACGGCAGTCTGCTAACCTGCGACCGTCTCATCGCTCACCCGCCGTTTTCCATTGCCAACTGGCCGCGTCACATCGCGAGCAATGATCCCTGGCAGCGCTTTCAGGCCGGCGTGCCACCGGAAAAACGCGGTGACCTCGCTTTCGCGCAACATGCGCTTGCGGCGCTCACGCCCACCGGCCGCGCGGCCCTCATCATGCCGCACGGCGTGCTCTTTCGCGCCGGCCTCGAACAGAACATCCGCCGGGGGTGGTTGCAACCGGACTGCGATGTGATCGAAGCGGTCATCGGCCTGCCCAGTGGCCTGGGTTATGGTGCCAGCCTGGCCTTTGCCATCCTCCTGCTGCGGCCCAACAAACCCCAAGCCCGCCGCGGCCGGGTATTGTTCATCGACGCAACCGCACACCTCGAACCGGAGAGCCCGGAGCAGGGCTTGCAGGATACCGACATTTTGAAAATCGTGGCCACATACCGCACCTTTGGCGAGGCGGCCCAAATGCCGGCGGCGCTCGAGGAAATCATTGCCGAGTGGCTGCGGCATTGTGATACGGCACACCACGCGGCCCGCAACCGCTGGCCGGAAGGGAGCCGCGCCCGGGAGAAGATCGATGCCCAATTTCATCTGCGCCGCCAGGCCCTGCAACAGGCCGCCGAACGCGCCCGCCTCTGGCTGGCCCACAACCCCGCCCTCGCCGGTTTCGCGGCCACCGCCACGCTGGCGGACATCGAGACTGCTCATCATTGCAATCTCAATTTCACCCGCTACGTCAGTGGCCGGCGTTATCAACCAGCCTTTGATTTCACAACCGAGTGGCAGGCTTTGCGTGAGCTGGAGGCACAACGCAATCAGGCGGAGGGCGATATGGATCGTCTGCTGGCGGAGTGGGGATCGGACAGGGCGTGAGATAAAAACGGTTCTGCGTTGATTTGTGTGTGAGTAAATCGTAACGCGGCCCCAAACAAATTTTCTGGCGGGGTCGCGTTGATTTTTATCGGCCGCAAGCTGTACAAATCGGTGTCGCCAAAATCTCGGCGGCAAATGGTGTTTTCCGGGTAATTGCCATGCCGCGCGCTTCAGGCCTTATGAGGGAGACGAACTTTCGTAGCAGTGCCTTCAGAAACCGACCTGGAAGGGTCTGCGACAAAAGCTATTCCCATGATAAACGCAAAGTCGCCAGGAGCCCCGCAAGGTTTTCCCTTGCGGCTTGGCGACTCCGCCTTTTTGCGTTGCGAAAAGAAAACAGTAACGATGCAGTTCCCTGTTTGACCTTGCCACGGCTTGGTCGAGGCATCCCTGCCGGGAACATCTGCAGGATCGCAGGATAAAGCCACGGTCAAACCGTGACGGAACGGTTATGCTTTGCGAAACCACTGCGGCTGCGCGCCCTTGCGTGTTTTTGAATTTTTATCACTGCGAAAAGTTGGCAGCATTGAACCTCTTGTCTGCCGGCAGGGAGCAAATGCGGGCTGCGGCATTTGGGGGGATACGATGCCAAGGCCAACGCCGGTCTGATGAAACGCTTTTGTGCAAAACCCGCGGCCAATATCCCGCCATTGTTTACCCACAGCAAGCAACTGAGAGCATAAAAAATCCTCCCACGAAAACGAAGTTCCTCGGAAAAACCTTTCGAGGAAGTTCCTTTTCGTGGGAGGATGAGAGGGGATGTCTTTGGCAAACAGGCGAATTTTATACTCGTTGAGGATTGCAATGTGAATCTCTGAGTATGAAGCGTCCGCCCGGCACACCAACTCAAAAACCAACCCTAAACGGCTGTGGAACGCGAGCAGAGTATTGCCCCCGGGGTGCACCTGTCCGGCAGGACGCGGCGGGCCTCAGCCGGCGGTGAGGCCCATCTTCTTTTTCAGCTCGGCCAGTGAGTCGGCGGCTTTCGCCGCAGCCGGCGTGGCCAGTGCCTGGTCGATTTGTTCATCCAGGCTGGTGCCGCCCGTCACCACCTCGCCATAGGCTTCGGCCAGAGCTTCCTCTTCGGAGACTTTGTTCTTCATGCGCTCCAGCATGTGCAGGGTGCTGGAGGAATCGACATTGGCGAGTTGCTGGTTGATTTTGCGCATCGAGGAGGCCGTGCGGGCGCGCGCCTTGAGGGTGGCCAGCTCGTTTTCATAGCGCGTGATCGTTTGTTTGAGTTTGTCGACCTTCACCTGCAGTTGCCCGGCCATTTTTTCCTGGGCCTGATAGTCTGTCAGCAGCGAGTTGGCGCGTTGTGCGGCCTCTTCCTTCCTGGTGAGGGCCTCGGTGGCGAGCTTGTCGGCCTGCGCGGCCTCCAACTCCCCGCTCTGGCCGCGTTGCAGCAGCAGCATGGCCTTGCGTTCATAGTCGGCTGCCAGGCGTTGTTGCTCTTCGGCGTCCTTTTTCATGCGGATGGCCAGCGCCTTCACCTGCGCCAGGCTGACCATCGCGGCCTGCAAATCGTTTTTCAAATCCCGAATGCCCTGCTCCGTCAGTTTGATCGGATCTTCGAGCTTGTCAATCGCGGCGTGGGCTTCCGATTGGGCGATCTTGAAAACACGTTGGAAAATGCTTGGCATATGTCCTCCAGTCAGAGTGAATGGCTGTGATCCCGGCCCGGCCTGGCAAGTTGGGTGGCGTTACTTTTTCGCGAGCTGCAGCAGTTCCGTGGCATGCTCGGCCATCGCCAGCGAGAGCGCACGGATCGAGGCTTCCAGCTCGTTGCGGTCGAGGTTTTCCAATTCCAGCGTGTCCCGAAAGAAGACGTGCCGGCCTTCCTGATCCAGCGCAAAGGCGCCATGCACCAGGGTATGGTTCATCTGCAGCAGCCGTTTGAAGAGATCGCCCGGTTGTTCGGGCACCGGCATGATCAATTGCTCCAGAATCACCAGCGGCGGCTCGCAATCGATCACCAGGTTTTTGATGCCTTCCGCCTCGTCTTCCACCACCACCAGCTCTTGCTCGCGATCCTCCCTGACGATTTTCAAATCGAGATCCAGCAAATAGCCTTTGATGCGATCCAAATGTGATGACATGCAAACCTCCTGGGTTGGAAAGTTGTCCGGCCGGCGGGTCAAACGCCGCCGGCGTGCCGCTTATCTTGACAGTCGTTTTTCAAGCTCGGCATAAGCGTGATTCAAGCCCTTGGTCAGCTCGGTGGCAAGCCGCCGCTTTTCGGGATCGCGCGCATGCAAATCCGGATGATATTTGCGCAACAGTTTTTTCCATGCCTGTCGCACGGTGGCCAGGTCGGCGCCATAGGGAACCTCCAAATTGGCATAGTAACGCGCCAGCTCGGGATCCTGCCCGCTGCGCCAGGAGGCCGGCCCCGCCGTCCGGTCGTTGCCGGCTTCATCGTGCCATTGCGCTTGCGGCGCGGCAGGGCTTTCCAAGTGGCGGTTCCAATGAGCGCGTACCAGGCGCGCAATTCGGATGAGCAGGTGCATGGCAAACCGGTTGCAATAAATATTCGAATGCCCCTGACGATAATAATCAAAAACCGACAAGTCAAGCGCGTTTGTCACGTAGTGTCTCGCTTGCGTGCAGGAGTCTGGCGCAGACCTCTTGTCCAAGACGGCCAACTTTTGGAAAGACAAACCGATGGCGGGCAAAACAATTCAAAAGCACAGACAGAAAAACGAATGGCAAAAAATAAGTGGCGGGTTTTTATCACAAACGTTCCTGGACGCTGTATTTTGCACCCGGATTGATCCCCTCTGCGAGCAACGCCGGTTTGATTGCGATGGCCAGCCACCCACGAGACGGAAAAAGCCATTTCGTGGGAGGCCATTTTCGTTGGGGGAAAAATCGTGGTGCCTTCGGCAAAGGGGCGAATTTCGCAGTTGGCGCTGCGCCACGTTTGAAAAAGAAGTTTTGCTTGACTTCGAACGGAATAACTGATGGAATTTTGCGAACACGACATTTTTTCCGGGCAACAGCAAACCGGCATGCAAAGCCGCATGGCAGGACTGCGATGACTACAGCTTCGGGCTGTGCGTGGCTGGGTGACAACGGTGTGGCGATCGGGCGCGGCAGTCACAAGGGCGGCAGCCGGTTCTGACGTCAGCTTGAAAAGCGGGCGCCGCACCGCGGTCAGGCAATCCGCCCGGGCACAGGCCGCGTTGTGTGGTCCCTGCAATTTCTGGCGTGGGGAGGCAAGAGAGCAGGCGCTGCCAGCCGAAGCTGAAGCGACGACCTCATTCCACCGGCAGACGTGCCACGCGAAAACCGATGAAACGGGAAAGTTGTTTGAGATGGGCATCGCGCGCGGTGCAGAGCAGGGCGCCGGCATCATTGAAGGCGGCGCCACCGCGGACCACCCGTTTTTCGGGTTTCTCGCTTGCTTTGGTCGCCGTCCATTCCCATACATTGCCGGCAAGATCGTGGATGCCCAACGGTGTGGCGCCCGCGGGATGGGCATCGACGGGCTGCAGCCGGCACAAATCATCCGCGAAGTTGGCATGCTCCGGCCGGGGCGATTCAAAGCCCCAGGGATAGGTGCGCTCCCCGTTGCCCGCCGCCCATTCCCACTCCTCCTCGGTCGGCAGACGAAAGACGAACTTGCCGAGCGCCGCCGTATTGGTAAGCTTGTCCGCCATGGCGGTGAGCCAGGCGCAATAGGCCTCGGCATCCTCCCAATCCACGCCCACCACCGGCAAATTGTCGCCGGCAAAATCCGGCTGTTGCCACAGACTGGGCGGCCGGTGACCGGTGGCCTGGACGAAGGCACGATAACGCTTGTTGGTGACGGGATACTTCGCGAGATGATAGAAGTACAGCGGCGCCGGTTTCTTTGCGCCCTTCAACATCAACGGCAGGCCGGGCGGCGAAAGCAGAATGTATTCGGCCTCCAGCTCCACCGGATTGTGGTAGAGCGGCGGCATGCGTGTTTCCGAAACCGCGCGCAGCGAGCGGTATTGCAGGAGTGCGTAGTTGCGCAGTGCCACGGTGAAATGCGGAAACTCGAAACGCACATTTTGCAGCAGGGCTTCGGCCTTGCAGGTGATGACCAGGGGAAAGGCAGCGGCCGCTGTTTGCGCCAGGCCATCGAGCCAGCGGCACAGACGTTCACGCTGCTCACCGGCGGGGATTTCATCCAGACCGTCGAACAGCAACAGCGCCCGTCCGCTTTTGAGCGCGCGTTGCAGGTAAACGGTTTTCAGGCTCAACCCCAATCCGGCCAGCGCCCGGCGCAGCGCTTTGGGAAACGGCAGCGAGGTATCGATGAGCTTGAGTGGCAGATAGATGGGCAGGCGCGGCTTGCGAAAGCCCAGCTTGCGATGTTCCTGCGGCGAACTGGCGCGCAGGGCCAGGGCCTGCAGAAACGTGGTCTTGCCCGAGCTGGCACCGCCGGTGATGAGCAGGCTGCGTTTTTCCACCGCCAGCAGTTGCATGATGCTTTCGAGATCGTGCGCCTCGTGCTCATCCAGGCGTTTGGCGGTGGCGGGCCAGGCTTTGAGGATGTAGAAGGAGACTTGCTGGCCATAGCCGTGGCGGAGAAGGTGGCCGAATTCTTGATGGAATTTTTTCAGGTATTGGGTGGAGGCACTCCAGGGCGGTCCGATTTGCCAGTCGTCGCGCGTTTTCCAGCCCTGGCGCGCGAGATAAAGCACGAATACCAAAATTGCCGTGTAACCGACCTCCGGAAACATGCTCCCCAAAATCTCGAGCCAATCGCCGTAGTGTTCGACAGCCGCCATGCCTCGTCCTGATGATGGAGATTCAATTGTGCCAGGATAGTACCGGCAAAGCAGGCGGTTGCGGCAGGTGGGAGCGGGTTAAAATTGCGCGCGCCAGCCGGCAGGCGGGGGACAAGCAACGCGCACAAGATCTTATGCCGCGCCGTCAGCAGGCGGCTGCTTGTGAAACGGCCAGGTGAGATAAAGGCCTCGCACCACCAGCACGACACCCAAGGCCACATACAGCCAGCGCGGCAGGCCGCTGTCGCGCTGCAGCAAATGGAAGCTGCCCTCGGCAATGACCGACAATCCCAGCAGCAACAGTGCGGAACCCCAGAGACGCATGAACATGGCAGGATCTCCTGATCTAGGGTGAGCGGCAGGCAGGACAAAAAATCAAGTGGGGGCCGGAGCCGGCTGCAGCTCCTTCATTGCCCCTCTGCAAAGACAAACCGGATGCCGGCGGGCCCCGGCAATTGGCTTCCCGGCAGCCGCCTCTGGCACTTGTTGTTCGTGTCCGTCTGAAAACGTTCCAATTCCGGCGCAGCAGAGGCTGCACCACTGCCGGGTGTCATGAACGCTCAAGGGGTTCTCATGCAACGTCCGCGCCAGTGCAGGAACCCTGCTGTTGCAGGGTGGCGATTCGGCGGCGGACACTCTTGCGACAGCTTGACAGTAAAGCGGCTCTGATGCAGTCGCCCGGCGGGCGGCGAAGTCGCGTGAATTGTTTCGAGAAATGAAAGCGGCCAAGCGATGCTCAGCGGGCTGGTACCTGCCCGTCCATCACGGCGCTAGCCGGGCGCAGATTTCATCGCACAGGAACACGCCCTCGCGACTCAGGCGCAGATACCCGTCTTCGTGGATCAGCAGGCCCTGCGCCTGCAGACGGTGCAACTCGCCATTGAAGGCCTGCGTCAGCGGCATTTTGAATTTCTGCGCGAATTCGTCCAGTGCAATGCCGCGCCGCTGCCGCAGTCCCAAAAACGCAAACTCGAACATGCGCTGTTGCGGGGTGAGCTTCTCCTCGCCCTCCTGGGCCAGCCTGCCTTCGGCCAGGCGTTCGAGATATTTGCGCAAATTGGCCACGTTCCAACACCGCCGCCTGCCATCGAAGGAATGCGCCGAGGCGCCCAGCCCCAAATACGGGCTGCCGTCCCAATACTTGAGATTGTGGCGGGCGGCGAAACCGGGTTTGGCGAAGTTGGAAATTTCGTAATGCTGGTAGCCGTGCTGTTCGAGGAAGTCGATGGTGAAGGCGAAGAACTCGCGTTCCTCCTCCTGCGTTAGCGGTTTGAGCTCGCCGCGTTGCATCGCGGCATGAATCGGTGTGCCGGGCTCAATGGTGAGATTGTAGGCGGAGAGATGTTCCGGCGCGAGCGCCACCGCCTGTTCCAGCGTGTGCTGCCAGCGCGCCAGGGTTTGATTGGGCAGCGCAAACATGAAGTCGAGATTCAGGTTTTCGAAGCCGGCATAGCGTGCGTTTTGTGCCGCGATCAGCGCCTGCTGCGGCGTATGCACGCGCTCCAGCAGGGCCAGCTCGGCGGGGTCGAAAGACTGCACGCCCAGACTCAAACGATTGACCCCCACGGCGCGGTACTTGGCCATCTGGGTGCCGTCGAGCGTGCCGGGATTGGCTTCCAGCGTCACTTCGACGCGCTCGTTGAACCGCAAATGGGCAAAACAACTGTCGAGAATTTCGGCAATCTGTTGGGGGGAGAGCAGCGAGGGCGTGCCGCCGCCAAAAAAGATGGTGGCGAAGCGCTGGCGCTGCCAGAAGGGCTCGGCGGCGCGCAGCGCCAGCTCGCGCTGCAGCGCGGCGAGGTAGTCGGGTATGCGTGCCCGGCTGCCGGCCAGGGTGTAGAAATCGCAGTAACGGCAGCGCTTTTCGCAAAAGGGAATGTGAATGTAAAGGCCGGCTTCCGCCATGGCGGTTATTTGATGTAGTTCCCGATCCGGCTCCAGCGAATGTTTTTCAGCCAGGTGAGCCAGGGCTTGTCGGTGTCGAGTGAGAAGTAGATCACCAGCGCCTGTCCGACGACGTTTTCGCGCGGCAGACAATCCCAGTAGCGGCTGTCCTGGCTGTTGTCGCGATTGTCGCCCATCATGAAGAACTGGCCGGCCGGCACGGTGATTGGGCCAAAGTTGTCGCTGGCCTCATTGCGGTCGGCATAATGCCGGATGGTGTAGCTCTGGCCGGTGGGGGTGGTGATGCGATAATAGCGCACACTGTGATTTTCCGAGGCGTCATATTCCTCTTTGAGAAAAACCCGCTCGCCCTCCGGCCGGTCGTCGATATACACCACCCCGCCGCGGATCTCGACGGTTTGTCCGCCCACGGCAATGCAGCGCTTGATGTAGTCCAGCATGGGATCGCGGGGATATTTGAACACCACGATGTCACCCGGCTGCGGCTCGCGCAGCGCGGGCAGACGCCACACCGGAAAGGTGATGTTGGTGAACGGAATGCCGTCGGGCGTGCGCGCACCATAGATGAACTTGTTGACCAGCAGAAAATCGCCGACCAGCAGGGTGTCCTTCATCGAGCCGGTGGGGATGCGAAACGCCTGCACCACGAAGGTGCGCAGCAGCAACGCGAAAAAGAGCGCCACGAGAATGGCCTCGATGTATTCCCGTGATTTGCTTTTGGTGGGGTGTTCCGGCGTTTCGCCTTTGGGCTTGGTCATTTTCAGAGTTGCCTGGGCCATAATGTTGACTACCTTGGAGCTAGATAAGTCCCGTGAGGGTTGCAAGGATAATTTCTCAGAGATTCATTTCCGCGAAGAATCCGGGAAAACGGTGGGGGCCGCCGAGACCTGAGCCGTTGCGCCCGGCCAACGGCGCGGACGGTCAATGCTCGACCTTGAGCACTGCCAGGAAGGCTTCCTGTGGAATTTCCACCTGGCCGAGCTGTTTCATGCGCTTCTTGCCTTCCTTTTGGCGTTCGAGCAGCTTGCGCTTGCGCGTGATGTCGCCGCCGTAGCATTTGGCGGTGACGTTCTTGCGCATCGCCTTCACCGTCTCGCGTGCGATGATCTTCGAGCCGATGGCGGCCTGAATCGCGACTTCGAACATCTGGCGCGGAATCAGCTCGCGCAGCTTCTCGCAAATCTTCTTGCCCCACTCGTAGGCCCTCTCGCGATGCACGATGTGGGAGAGCGCGTCCACCGGATCCCCGTTGATCAGAATATCCAGCTTGGCGAGGTTGCCCTCGCGATAGCCGATGAACTCATAGTCGAGCGAGGCATAGCCGCGAGTGCAGGATTTGAGCTTGTCGTAGAAATCGAAGATGATCTCCGCCAGCGGAAATTCATAGGTGAGATCCACCCGGCTGGTGTCGAGATAATGCGTGTTCTTGTGCACGCCGCGGCGCTCCTGCGCCAGCTTCATGATGTTGCCGATGTATTCCGCGGGCGTGATGATTTGCGCGCGAATATAGGGCTCCTCCACCCGGCTGATCTCGCCGGCGTTGGGCATGAGTGCGGGATTGTCCACCACCACCTTCGTGCCGTTGGTCTTGTACACCCAGTATTCCACATTGGGCACGGTGGTGAGGATGTCGAGACCATATTCGCGTTCCAGCCGCTCCTGCACGATCTCCAGATGCAGCAGGCCGAGAAAGCCGCAGCGAAAGCCGAAGCCCAGCGCCACCGAACTCTCCGGTTCGTACACCAGCGCCGAGTCATTGAGTTTGAGCTTGTCGAGTGCGGCGCGCAGCACCTCGTACTGCTCGGAGGCCGTGGGAAAGATGCCGCTGAACACCATGGGCTTGACTTCGCGATAGCCGGGGAGCGGCTCGGCGGCGGGATGATCCACCGCGGTGATGGTGTCGCCCACCTTGGTGTCCTTCACTTCCTTCACCCCGGCAATGCAATAGCCGACCTCCCCCGGCCGCAGTTGCGGCTGGGGAAACTTGCGCAGACACATGGTGCCCACTTCCGCCACCTCGAATTCCTTGCCGGTGGAAAAGAAACGGATCTTCATGCCGGGCTGGATCGTGCCGTCGAACACCCGTATGTAGGCCACGGCGCCGCGATAGCTGTCGAACATCGAATCGAAGATCAACGCGCGCAGCGGATCATCCGCCTTGCCGGCGGGCGGCGGCACGCGCTCGATCACCGCCTGCATGATCTCGGGGATGCCCACCCCCTGCTTGGCGCTTGCCAAAATGATCTCACTCTCGTCGATGCCCAGCACTTCGGTGATCTGGCGCTTCACCAGGTCGATCTGTGCACCCTGCAGGTCGATTTTGTTGATGACAGGGATGATGGTGAGATTGTGTTCCAGGGCGAGATAGAGGTTGGAGATGGTTTGGGCTTCCACGCCCTGCGAGGCATCCACCACCAGGATCGCGCCCTCGCACGCCGCCAGGCTGCGCGAGACCTCGTAGCTGAAGTCCACATGTCCCGGGGTGTCGATGAGATTGAGCACATACGCGCGGCCGTCGGGCGCATGATAGTTCATCGTCACCGCATGCAGCTTGATGGTGATGCCGCGCTCGCGCTCCAGATCCATGCTGTCCAGCGTTTGGGAAACAATTTCCTCCTTGCGCAACGCTCCGGTGAGTTCGAGAAAACGGTCAGCCAGCGTGGATTTGCCGTGATCGATATGTGCAATGATGCAAAAGTTGCGAATGTTGGCCTGCATAAATTTCCGGATCGTCCCATAATTTGAAATCACAACCAGCCGGCAAACGTCGTGTCATCCTGAGCCGTTTGCGGAACGGCAATCTATCAAATTTTGTGAAAAGAGACAACAGAAAATCCTGACGGTCTGCAAAGCCTCGGTTCCGTTTGGGAACGCCGCGCAAACCTCTTTGTGTGCAGGCAGGGAGGCCTGCGCCCCTCCGCACGTTCCTGAGGGATTATAATGCTCCCTTGTGCGTCACGATGAATATGCCGCGTCGTCTGCCTGGCTGCAGGCAGGCGGACGACCCGCGCTCCGGCAGAGAAATATGAAACTGACCTCTGCTCCGCAAGCGGCTCACCCTGCGCCGGCATCCTGTTGCGCAGAGGCCTTGTCTCGGGGCAGCCTGCAAAGCGCACTGCGGCATTTTGATGAAAACCCTCCCACAAAATCGGAATGCCACGAGAAAGGCCAAAACTCATTTTGCCGGCGTTCCTTTTCGCAAGATCAAATCTGTTCTGGCGGGCGGTTCATTAAAGCGTTCGTGCGAAGCACAGGCAGGCAAAGTCTTCACTTCCGTTATTCAGATCAATCACATTGGAGCCAATTTTATGCGAGCAAGCTATTGTCAAAAATAATGTTAATCTTTTGGTATTTTTTGTTCACCTGACATTAATCCTGGTTCACCCTCAAAAAATTTTTTCTTTACAATCAAGTTTTATTTTTTTAATATCTCGAAAAATTCGAAAATTCGAATTATCCGACAAAAATCAAAATCATAAAACTTGTGGGTGGCCCATGACATCCTCTCGTGGTCAGTGGCAAGCAATCTGGCAAATGGTCGCAGCCGTTATGGTTGCTTCCATGATTGCGCTGCATGCGGGTGAGCCGGTGCATGGCCGGGTCAAGCTCAGTGATGTCGAGTTGTATTATGAAATCAGCGGCAGCGGGCCTTACCTGGTTCTGATCGAGGGGCTGGGAGTGGCCACCTGGATTTGGGAGCGGCAGATTCCCGAGCTGTCGCGGGATTTCACAGTGGTGGCCTATGACAACCGTGGGGTGGGCAAATCGGGCATGCCGCCGGGGCCTTATTCGATTCGCATGATGGCGGATGATCTCGCCGGTTTGCTGGACTCGCTCAGGATCGCCCGCGCGCATATTTTGGGGATTTCAATGGGCGGTTTCATCGCGCAGGATTTTGCGTTGCGTTATCCGGCAAGGGTGGATCGTCTGGTGTTGGTGGCCACCAGTGCCGGCGGTCCCGATCATGTGCCGATGGCGCCCGAGGTTCTGGCGCAAATGCTGGCCACCGAGGGCGAGCCGCGCGAGCTGACCCGCCGCAAACTGGCGCTGGCTTATTCCGAGGCTTTCATGCAAAGCGAGGTCGTCGAGCATCTCATCGATTTGCGCCTGCGCGAGCCGCAACCGCGCGCCGCCTATCTGGCGCAGGCGGCGGCGGGGGCCACCTTCAATCTCTCCGGGCAGGTTCATCTGATTCAGGCGCCGTGTTTGATCATGGCCGCCACTGGCGACCGGCTGGTGCCGGTGGCCAACGCCTACAATCTCGCCAAAAAGATTCCCAACAGCCGGCTGAAAATTTTCGAAGGATTGGGCCATCAGTTTTTTGTCGAAGAGGCGCCGGCGTTCAATCGTGCTGTCAAAGAATTTTTGCAGGCGGCTGTGCCCGCACCGCGGTGAGCGCGGCCGGTCTGCCCGGGGGATTCGGCGGGCCGCCCGCGGTTTCCCCATGCCACAACCTTTCAGTGACAGGCAGCAACCATGGATGATCTCCGCACCGCCATTATTACCGATTTTGGCAACGGCTACGCCAGCTTCGGCAACAGCGAGCTGATGGGCCGCATTGTCGGGCTGTTGTTGTGTGCCAGCGAGCCGATGACGGTCGAGCAAATCGCCGAGGCGCTGCGGGTGAGCAAAAGCCCGGTCAATCAAATCTGCAACCGGCTGGAGGAGGTGAAGTTGATTCGCCGCGCCTGGGTGAAGGGCGGGCGCAAGTATCACTACGAGATCGTCGACAACGTCTTTCTGCAGGCGAGCTTGAATCTCTCGCGGCTCACCGAGGGCAACGTGCAGATTGCCGAGCGCAATTTGCAGTTGGTGGCGGAGCGGTACAAAACCGCTCCGGAGCCGGAGCGCGAAGCGCTCCTGATCATTGCGCAACGGCTGCTGGAGATGCGCGAGTTCCACCGCAAGTTGATCGAATCCTACCAGCGCTTCATCGAGGACTGGCGCAGCCTGCGGGCCCGGCTGCCGCAGGCAAAACAATTTCTGGAGGCATGATGAGCACCGCGCCCGTGCGCACTCCGGCCACGGGCGCCATTTCCGGCAGGGGCCGCAGGCATGCTCACCTTTCAATTCGTTCTGTTGTGATCAACCAAAGGGAGGTAACATGAGGAAAGAACGGCTTCAAGCGATCAGCCGCGCGCTGCGTGGCGGGATGGCGGCGCTGTTGTGTCTCGCCCCGCTGGCGCTGGCGCAAACCGGAACGATCTCCGGCAGTGTGAAGGCCAAAGGCGGCAATGCGCTGCCGGGTGCCAACATTGTGATCACCGGCACCAGCCGCGGCGCCACCGCGGATGTCAATGGCAATTTCACCATCAGCAATGTGCCGGCGGGCACGCACACCCTGCGCGCCACTTTCATGGGTTATCAGCAGGCGGCACAGGAGGTGACCGTGACGGCCGGTGCCACGACGACGGTGAATTTCGACCTGGAAGAAAGCAGTCTGCTGGCGGATGCGGTGATCATCAGTGCCTCGCGCCGCGCGGAAAAACTCACCGAGGCGCCGGCCACCGTCGCGGTGATCAATGCCCGCGGCATCGATGAATTTCCCGCCTTCAATCCCGGCGAACTGGCGGGCCGGCAGAAGGGCGTGGATTACGTGCGCTCGGGTGTGGTCGGCACCGGCTTGAACATTCGCGGCTTCAACAGCGCTTTCAATGCCAAGAACCTGCAGATGAACGATGCGCGCCTTTCCACGCTCATTGCCACCAGCCTGCCGTTCGGCGCGCTCAGCACCACGGTGAAGGAGGACATCGAACGGGTCGAGTTGATTCTCGGACCGGCCGCGGCGCTCTATGGCCCCAACGCCCACAACGGCCTGGTCAACACCATCACCAAGGACCCGCGCAGTTATCCCGGCACCAGCGTGGCCGTGGGAGGCGGCAACCAGAGTGTGGTGAGCGGCCGCTTCCGCCATGCCAACGTCGTCAATGAAAAATTTGCCTACAAAATCAGCGGGGAATACAGCCGCGGCGAAGAGTTTGCTTTCATCGATTCGGTTTACATCGCCGGCCGGCCCTACCCCGAGCTCGACCTCGACCGCGAGTTCAACTCGCTGCGCGGCGAGGGCGCGCTCTACTACACCCTCGAGCCCGGCACCGACCTGGTGTTTTCCGCCGGCGGCAGCAACAGCAACAATCTGGGCGTGACCAACGCCGGCCGCAACCAGATTCGCGACTGGCGGCTGTTTTTCGTGCAGGGCCGTTACGTTTCCCCGCGGCTGTTCGCACAGGTTTATCACACCTGGAGCCGCACCGACAGCACCTACGCCATCAACCAGCGCACACAAAACTATCGCAGTTTCATCAATGCCGGCTTTAGCGAGTCGGTGGCGCGGCAGCGCTCCTATCGCGAGCAGTGGGTCGGCACGCAGACTGCGGGCGTGGCGCTCAATCGCGGCGCGCTGTTTATTGACGATTCCCGCCGGCTCAATGCCGAGCTGCAATACAACAACACCTGGGCCGGTTTCACCGTGATTGGCGGGGTGCAGTGGCAGCGTGACATGGCGAGCAGCAAGGGCACCTATCTGCTCGACAACGGCGGCACCATCGAGCTCGACCAGTACGGCTTCTACGCCCAGGTGGAAAAACCCCTGGTGGAGGGTCTGAAGGTTGTGCTGGCCGGCCGCGCCGACGATCATGAACTCTACGGCTTCAACTTCATCCCCAAGGGCGGGGTGCTGGTGAGCCAGGGCAACGGCACCTGGCGCCTGACCTACGGCAAGGGCATTGCCGCGCCCTCGATCCTCAACCTCAGTGCCAACATCTTCGGCGGCTTGCTGCTCGGCAACGGCGAGGGCTTCACCCTCAGCGACGGCACCAAGATCCCCAAACTCGAGGTGGAAACCATTCAAACCCTCGAGGCCGGCTACAAGGGCGTGCTCGCGGGCAAGCTCTATCTCGATGCCAATGGCTACTACAATTTCTCCAAAAATTTCATCAGCCCCACCATCAACATCGCCACCAACGGCCGCACGGTCACCCATCGCGGCAACACGCCGATGAGCCAGGTGATCCCCGGCACGCCGGCGACCGGCTCGCCCTTCGTGCTCACCTATCTCAATTTTGGTGACGTCAACACTTTTGGTTTCGATCTCGGGGTGAATTACTACCTGCGCAACAACCTGACCCTGTCGCTCAACTACTCCTTCTTCGATTTCGCTCTCGACAATTCCGATCTCAAAAACGACGGCAACAAGGACGGCCGGGTCAACGAGAGCGACCTGCCGATCAACACCCCCAAGCACAAGGCCTCCGGCGGCCTGACGCTGAGCCAGCCGAAGTACTTTGGCTCGCTGTTCGTGCGCTGGGTGGATGAGTATGATTTCTTCTCCGGCATCAATGTCGCCGCCAAAACCAACCGCGCGTTGATCTACAACGGCGAGCCGGTGATCGAAGGCCGGCGCGTCGGCCGCGATTTCAACGAAGGCCCACTCGGCGGCTTCGTCAATGTTGATCTCAGCGCCGGCTGGCGTTTCACCCCGGACTTCACCATCGCCGGCCACATCACCAATCTTTTCGATGCGAAAGTGCGCGAATTCGTGGCTTCACCCCCCATCGGCAGGCTGTTCGCCGCCGAGCTGAAGTACGCATTCTGAATCCGCGCGCAGGAATCCGGCTGTCATGTTGTGGGAGAAGCGCCCCGCCATGCGCCGGGCGCTTCTCCCAACAACATGGCTGCCCCGGATGCTGTATGCCGCACCGGTCCGGCATGGGTTGTCATCATCGGCAACGCGATGACCTCCTGACCAGCAGGCGCTTGTAACTTGTGTTTGACGTCATGCCTCAGTTTCGTGTGGAGAGGCAGCGCGGATATCCTGTCTGCAGACAGGGAGGTCTGCGTTGCGCCACACGTTCGTGGGGAATTATTTTTTGACGGAGGTGTTCCCGCTCCCTGTCTTGCTGCGGGCATCCTCGCCAGGCCCGGCCCGATTTCCCGGGAGCAGAAGGGGCCCTCCGCACGACGCGAGGCCTTGCTGCATGGCGGCGGGCGGGGTGCACTTCATCGGATCAGGCAGCAGCTCTCCTCCGGCACGCAGCAATGACCGGGGCGTTGCATGAAATTTTCACCAGTGGCCCAGCTCGAAGCCGCAACCCGGAGGGGTGGGACTGTCATCTGATCGGCAAAGACGGTGAGGTTGGGATGCCGCACTCGCCACGATTCGGTGTTTGCAAGCCGGCTTTGAGGGAAGGAACAGGGCCACTCTCGAACGTTTGTCTTGGCAAGGCAGGGAAAAAGCATGCGTCTTGAAAACAAAATTGCACTCCTCACCGGCGGCGCCAGCGGCATCGGCCGGGTGACGGCGGAAACCTTCCACCGCGAAGGGGCGAAGGTGATCATTGTTGACGTTAATGAAGAGGCCGGCCGGGCGGTGGCTGCCCGTCTGGCGGGCGCCGAATTCGAGAAGGTCAATGTCGCCGAAGCGGTCGAAGTGCAGCAACTGTTCGAGCGCGTGCAGGCCCGTCATGGCCGGCTCGATGTGCTTGTCAACAACGCCGGCATTCTGCAGGATGCCCGGCTGGTGAAAATGACCCCGGAGCAGTGGCAGCGCGTCATCGCCGTCAATCTCACCGGCGTGTTTCTCTGCGGCCAGGCTGCCGCGCGCATGATGGAAAACCAGGCTGGCGGTGGCGTGATTCTCAATGCCGCCTCGGTGGTGGGGTTGTATGGCAATTTCGGGCAAAGCAACTATGTTGCCAGCAAGGCGGGCGTCATCGGCATGACCAAAGTGTGGGCCCGCGAGCTGGGCCCCAAAAACATCCGCGTGAATGCCGTGGCGCCGGGCTTCATCGCCACGGAGATGATGCAAACCGTCCCGGAAAAAGTGCTCACCGCCCTGCGCGAGAAGACACCGCTGCGCCGGCTGGGTGATCCCCGGGAAGTCGCCAATGTTTATCTCTTCCTGGCCTCCGAAGAGGCGAGTTTCATCACGGGCGCAGTCATTTCGGTGGACGGCGGCCTGGTGGCATAAGCAGGGTCTGGCACATGTACATCGGTGATTATCTCGGCCGGCGCTGTGTCTACACGCCGGAGAAGGTTGCGCTCATCGCGGTGAGCCACACGCCGGCACGGCGCTACACCTATGCGCAGCTCAATCAGCGCGCCGAGCGGCTGGCGTGCTGGTTGCGCGAGCAGGGCGTGGGCAAGGGCGATCGCGTCGCCATGCTGGCGCACGATGGCATTCATTTCTACGACGCCTTTTTCGCCTGTGGCAAGCTCGGCGCAATCTTCGCGCCGCTGAACTGGCGTCTGCACAGCCGGGAGTTGGAAGAGCAGCTCCGGCTCATCACACCGCGCCTGCTGTTTCATGCCCGTGAAGAGCCGATGTCGTCGCTGGTGCAACAATGGCAGGGCCGGCCCGGCCTGCCAGCTGTGATCGCCTTCGATGCGGGTGCAACGCAATGGTTCCCTGTGCCGGCGGGCGGGGTGACCCCCGTGACCTGCGAGACACTCACCGAATCCGACACCGCCTGTCTGCTGTTCACCGGCGGCACCACCGGCCGGCCCAAGGCGGCACAGATCAGCCACCGCCAGATCGTGTGGAACATGATCAATTCCATGCTCGCCGACGTGCGGGGCAGTGACATCTTTCTCAACATCTTTCCCCTGTTTCATGTCGGTGGCCTGTTCGCCTTTTCCCTGCCGATTTTGTTGCAGGGCGGCACGGTGGTGCAAACCAAAAAATTCGAGGCCGGGCGCACGCTCGCGCTCATCGCGCAGGAGCACGTCACCCTCTTTGGCGGTGTGCCCACGGTGTTTCAGATGCTCAGCGAGGCGCCCAACTGGCCGGCGGCCGATCTCACTTCGCTGCGCTACTGCATGAGCGGCGGCGCGCCCATGCCGGTGCCGTTGATTCGCCGCTATCAACAGGAGAAGGGGGTGGTGTTTCGCCAGGGCTTCGGCATGACGGAATTCGGCCCCGGCGTGTTTTCCCTGGCGGCGGAGGACGCCGAGCGCAAGGCCGGCTCGATCGGCAAACCGAATTTCTTCGTCGATGCCGCGATTCGTGCTCCGGCGGACAATACCCCGCTGCCGCCCGGCAAAATCGGCGAACTGGTGTTGCGCGGCCCCACGGCGATGACCGGCTATTTCGGCGATCCTGTCGCCACCGCCGCCGCCTTCGATGCCGACGGCTACTTTCACACCGGCGATCTTGCCTATGTCGATGACGAGGGCTATTTTTTCATCGTCGATCGCCTGAAAGACATGTTCATCAGCGGTGGCGAAAACGTTTATCCTGCTGAAATCGAAGCCGCCTTGTACCGCCATCCTGCGGTGGCACAGTGTGCAGTGATCGGCGTGCCCGATGAGAAATGGGGGCAGGTGGGCCGGGCGTTCGTGGTGCGGAAATCAGGCGCGGCGGTGACAGCGGAGGAGTTGTTGCACTTTCTGCGGGATCAACTCGCCGGCTATAAAGTACCCCGAACCATCGTTTTTCGTGAGCACCTGCCGGTTTCCGCTGCCGGCAAACTGCTCAAGTCCGTCCTGCGTGAAGAGAGCGCCTGACCGGATGTGGCGAGGCCGCTTGCCGGCTTCGCGATGCTGACCGGAAAGGTCGGCATCCCGTCTGCCTGCAGGCGGGCGAGCCAATGCTGCCAACTTTTGCGAAACGATACAATCCCAAACCAAAGCGGGCAAGGACGCGAAGCCGCAGGGGCTTTGCAAAGAATAATCGTTCTGCCACGGTTTGGCCGCAGCTTTGTCCTGCGATCCTGTGGAGGCTCTCTGCAGGAGTGCCACGGCCAGGCCGCCGCCGATCAAAAAGGGGAGGCAGCGCAGACAGCCTGTCTGCCGACAGGCATTTTCGTAGTTTCGGGGGACACAGATGAACGCCGATCCCCGCTGATTTTTGTTGGTATCTGCTGATCTGCCACATGAGTCAGTCTTTCAACAACGCTGCGAGCGCGCTGCCTGCAGCGCCTGCCGGTACCGTCCCCGTGGGCATCGTCAGTGCCGGCATGCACCTGCCCGCCGGTTTCCTCACCGCCGCCGACATTGCCGCACAAAGCGGCCTGCCGGAGTGGGTGGTGCGCGACAAGCTCGGCATTCACAAAAAGTACATCGCCGGCGCCGATGATCATCCCAACGACATGGCGCTGGCCGCCGCGCGTGACTGCCTGGCCCGCGCCGCCATTCCCGCCAGCGAAATCGACCTGGTGCTCTGCACCACCGAGGAGTGGAAGGAATACGCGATGTGGACCGCCGGCATCGATCTCGCCCACCGTCTGGGCGCCCCCCGGGCGTGGGCAATCGATTTGCACATGCGCTGCTGCACCACCATTGCCGCCATTAAAATCGCCTGCGATCTGATGGCCTGTGACGACAGCCTGCACACCGTGCTGATCGCCGGCGGCTACAACGTCAGCCGCTTCGTCAATTTCAAAAACCCCCGCACCTCGTTTCTGTTCAATCTCGGCGCCGGCGCCGGTGCCCTGCTGCTGCGCAAGCACTGGCCGCGCAATCGCGTGCTGGGCGCCCATCTCCTCAGCGATGGTTCGATGAGCCGGCATGTCATCGTGCCTGCCAGCGGCACGCGGGAACATCCCAGCGACGCGGCAGTGGCCGCCGGCCGCTTTTATTTCGACCTGGTCGAGCCCGAAGCGATGAAGAACCGTCTGAACGAAGTTTCCATGCACAACTGGCTCACTTGCATCGACGAGGCGCTGCGCAAGAGCAGCCGGCTCGTGGGCCGGACATTGACCCGTCGCGACATCGGTTTTCTCAACATGATCCTGGTCAAACCCTCGGCGCATCGCGAAATGCTGCAGCACCTCGGCCTGCAGGAAACGCAGTCGGTTTATCTGGCGGAGTATGGTCATATCGGGGAGCAGGACAATATCATCGCCATCCGCGAAGGCGAGAAGCAGGGCCGGCTGCGGGACGGGGATTTGATGGTGATGGTGGGCGCGGGCATCGGCTACGTGTGGGGCGCGGCCTGCGTGCGCTGGGGCCCGCTGTGAGTGAGCGCGAGTATCCGCACCCGGCAAGCTCGCACGCGACGCGGCGTTCGAGAAACGCCGGTGCCGCCGGATCGGCGCATTCCCGGAGGACCGGCGGCTGCAAAAAACCAAAGACATGGAGTGCGGCTGTCATGCCGATACAACCCTCAACCTATGTTACGGACTGGCTGCACAAGCGGGCGTGTTTGACGCCGGAGCAGCCGGCGCTGCTGGATCGCGCCAGCGGCCGGCAGTTGACTTTTGCCGAGTGGAACGCGCAGGCCAACCGCACCGCCAATTTTCTGCGCGCCCTGGGCGTGCAACCGGGTGACCGCGTCTCGGTGTATGCCTCCAATTGCCCGGCCTATCTCGATTTGCTGTTCGCCTGCGGCAAGATCGGCGCGATTCTGCACAACCTCAACTGGCGGCTGACCGTGTTCGAACTGCGCGTTTTGCTCGCCGAAGCGGAGGCCAAAGTGCTGTGCTATTCGCCGGAGTGGCGGCTGCAAGTGGAGGAGCTGCGGCCGGCGCTGGGCAACACCACGATCGTGGCGCTGGGCGAGCCGGCGGCCGGCGAACGCGGCTTCCACGAACGCGAGCAGTACGCCGACATTTTGCCCGATCCCGCGCAGCTGCACAGCGATGATGCCTGGGCCATCTTCTACACCGGCGGCACCACCGGCCTTCCCAAGGGCGCGGTGCTCACCCACGGCAACATGACCTGGAACAGCATCAACACGGTGACGAGCTGGGGGCTGACCGCGGCGGATTGCGCCGCGCTGCAGCTTCCCCTGTTTCACATCGGCGGGCCGAACATTTTCATGCTGCCGCTGGTGCACGTCGGCGGCCGCACCATCCTGTGCCGTGGTTTCGAAGTCGACGAAACCTTCGATTTGGTGGAAAGTGGCGCCATTACCCTCTATGTCGGCGTGCCGACGATGTTCATCATGCTGCAGCAGCATCCGCGCTGGCAGCAGGCGGATTTCTCCCGCCTGAAGCTGGTCATCAGTGGTGGCGCCTCCTGCCCTCTGCCGGTGATGCAGAAATTCTGGGACAAGGGCGTCGATTTCAAAACAGGCTACGGTCTGACGGAGGCCGCGGGCAACAATTTCTGGCTGCCGCCGCCACAGGTGCGTCGCAAACCCGGCGCGGTGGGGTTCCCGCTCTTTCACATCGACATGAAAATCGTGCGGCCCGATGGCAGCCGCTGTGCCGCACAGGAGGCCGGCGAACTGTTGATTCGCGGGCCGCATGTCATGGCCGGCTACTGGCGCAAGCCGGAAGAAACCGCCGCCGTGCTGCGCGACGGCTGGCTGCACACCGGCGATCTGGCGCGCCAGGATGAGGAGGGCTGTTTCTACATTATCGGCCGCAGCAAGGACATGTTCATCAGCGGTGGCGAAAATGTTTACCCTGCGGAGGTGGAGAGTGCCTTGCATGCCCATCCCGCCGTGGCGGAGGCGGCGGTGATCGGCGTGCCGGATGAGACCTGGGGCGAGGTCGGCAAGGCCTTCCTCGTCCTGAAGGCGGGCAGGCAGGTGAGTGAACAGGAACTGCTGGCATTTCTCCGGACGCGACTGGCGAAATACAAAATCCCGCGCTCCTTCGAATTCCTCGCCGCATTGCCCAAAACAGCAATCGGCAAGATCGACAAGAAGAAGCTGCAACCAGGCCCCTGAAACCGGCGGTGCCCTGCGGCAGTGGTTGGGAAAGGTGAAACCCTCTTGGATGGTCAACTCGATGTCAATGGCATCAATTTGCACGTCGAGCAGCGCGGCCAGGGTGAGCCGCTGCTGCTGATTCCCGGTTTGGGCGCCGGCACCTGGCTGTGGCAGCACAACGTCGAGCGCTTGAGCCGCCATTTTCACCTCATCATGCCGGAATTGCGAGGCAGCGGCCGCTCCGACAAACCCGACCATCCCTATTCGGTCCGGCTCTTTGCGCAGGACATGCTGGCGCTGTTGGATGCCCTGAATGTGCCGCGCGCCTTCGTGCTGGGAGCCTCCCTGGGTGGTTTTGTGGCGCAACAACTGGCGGGCGGCTGGCCGGAGCGCGTGCGCAAACTGGTGTTGGTTGCCACCTCGCTTGGCGGCCAGTGCCAGATTGGGCCCAACGGTGAAATCCTCAGCCGGCTGATCCGGCCCCACGGCCGCACCCGCCTGGAGCGCCTGCAGGATGCCTATCCGCTCAGCTTCTCGGCGGATTATATCGCCCGGCACGCCGAAGAGCTCGAACGCCTGACGCAATGGCGCCTCGAACATCCGCAGCCGGAATTCGCCTATTACCGCCAACTGCTTGCCGGCAATGCCTATCACGGCGAACGCTGCGCGCAAAAGATCACGGCGCCCACCCTGCTGTGCTTCGGCCGTGATGATGAAATCGTGCCGCTCGCCAATGCCGCGGCCCTGCGCGAAAAAATCCGCCACGCGCAACTGGTGACCTTCGAAGGCCGGCATCTCTTCTTTTATGAACACAGCCGCCGCTTCAACCAGGTCGTCCTCGATTTCCTGCTCGCCCCGGTGGAAGCCTTGCCCTCTTCACCGCAAACATTCAACCAACCGCTCGCGACCCTATGAAAACGCAACAATCCGCCCCCGTGCTTGCGGTCATGGCCGCCGCGCTCGGCTATTTCGTCGATCTCTACGATATCGTGCTGTTCGGTGTCGTCCGCGTCGCCAGCCTCACCGACCTGGGGCTGAGCGGTGATGCCCTCACCTCCAAAGGGATTTTGCTGCTCAACCTGCAAATGATCGGCATGCTCCTCGGCGGGGTGGGGTGGGGCATCATCGGTGACAAATTCGGCCGCCGGCTGGCGCTGCTGGCCACCATCGCCATGTATTCACTCGCCAATATTGCCAACGCCTTCGTGCAGGGCCTCGCCGATTACGCCCTGCTCCGCCTGCTTGCCGGAATCGGTCTGGCCGGCGAGTTTGGCGCCGGCATCACCCTGGTTTCGGAAATTCTGCCGGCAAGGTACCGCGGTTACGGCACCACCGTGGTGTCGTTCCTGGGGCTGGTGGGCGCGCTCACCGCTTCTTTCGTGGGCAGCGCTTTTCACTGGCGCACCGCCTACCTGGTTGGCGGCCTGATGGGCCTGGTTGTCCTGCTTGGCCGCTTTCTCAGTCTGCGCGAGTCGGAAATGTTCGCTGCGCAAAAAAGCAGCGGCCGCGAAATGGGCAACGCCCTGCTGCTCCTGCGCTCCCGGCGTGCTTTGCTCAAATATCTCGGGGTGGTGGCGGTGGGCGTGCCGATCTGGTATGTTTCCGGCATCCTGGTCACCTTCTCGCAGGAATTCAGCCAGGCGCTCGCGTTGCACCGGCTGGTGCCGGCGGCGGAAACGCTGCGCTGGCAGGCCGTCGGACTCGCGATCGGCAGTGCGCTGACAGGTGTCATCAGTGAAATGATCAAAAGCCGCAAACGGGTGGTGTGGGGCTGTTTTCTGCTGATGGCCGCGCTGATCGTGACCGTGCTCAGCCTGCGCCGCGTCTCCGCTCTCGCTTTTCTTGTGCCGATTTTCATCATCGGCCTGGGCCAGGGTTACTGGACGGTGTTCATTACCATGGCCGCGGAGCAGTTCGGCACCAACATTCGCGCCACGGTGACCACCTCCGTGCCCAATTTCGTGCGTGCCATGGTGGTACCGATGACCACGGTGCTCGATGCCACGCGCCACCAGCTCGGCTTGATCCCCAGCACCCTCGCCATCGGCGGCGTGGTTTTTCTACTCGCCTTTTGGGCGCTGTACAACATGAGTGAAACGCACGGCCGCAACCTCGATTTTGTCGAAGAAGGTTGAACGCACCCACCCGCGCCTGCCCGCCTGGCGGAACCAGCGGCAGGCAGCCGCCCGGTCTCGCGCAACCCGAAAAACAGGCTTGGAACCGCCGCACCCAGCGCACGGCGGTACAGCTCCCCAACAGCGCCCGGGTGAGCATGGGATGCTGCAGGCAGCTCTTTAGACCCGGGAAGCCGCCTCAGCTCGAAAGGACTTCTCCTGAGTGACAACACAGGCTGTGCGCACACAGGCAGCGCAGACCGGCTGTCCCATGCTGCCAACCTTTGTGCAGCGATAAAATCCCAAAGCCAGCACACACAAGGACACGAAGCCGGGGGGATTGCGCAAAGAGTAACCGTTCCGCACGATTTGACCGTGGCTTTATCCTGCGATCCTGCGGATGCTCCCGGCAGGAATGCAGCGGCCAAGTCGTGAACGGTTACTGCTAAGATTTTTAAACCATGAAACCGGCCAGGAGCACGGGGGAAAACCTGGCGGCCGGTGTGATTGCTGCGGTGCGGCAGCCTGATGTTGGGCAACTGCCGCAATAAACTCGCCGCGGTCCCGGCGTGAGAGTTGTTTGCTTTGTTTGATCTGCCTGCCGGCTGGCAGCCCGCGATCTTCCCCCGCAAAATCACAATTGCGCTGCACGCTGGATTTGCTTAGGTTGTGCCGGCGGAGATGGCTGTATGGTGTCACCCTGGAAAAACCATCCCTCCCGCCCGCGTCGGTTTGGTAGCGTCGGCATCTTGCCTGCACAAGTTTGCAGACGAGAGGTCTGGTTATGGAGTCTCTCCGGGAAAAACTTGGATCATCCGAATTTTGCGTACATTTTGCGGCAACAAGATGAAAAGAATCGCAAAATCAGTTCCGTGCCTTCTCTGCGGAGAGCCACTTGGCCTAACGTGATGGCGAACGGCCCAACCCCGCCAGGGGTGAAACGTCTAGAGTAATTGTCAACACCGCCAACTTCAAACTCCTTTGGGAGTGACATGTAACAGCGTTTGCATTCAATTCAAGAGGAGATCAATGAGGAGGCACGATGCACATGTCACCCCGAGAGGGTTCCATTTCGGCGAACGGCACTTGGCCATAAACATCTCACTCCTGTCGGAGTTCATCAGATGCAAAGAACAGTCATGTGGCCATGTACGCTTGAGTCGGACGATCTAAAACTTTCCCGCCTGCGCAGGTTTTTGAAACGCCGAGTCGCAAAGCCGCAAAACAGAATCCTGCGGGTTTCCCGGTGACTTGGCGCGAGACGATCAGGCAAATAGAAAGAAAGTCATCTGCGCAAATGAATCTCACCCTCAATCCTGTCCAATCCCTCACCGGGCGGCTGAGCGTCCCCGGCGACAAATCCATTTCACATCGCGCGTTGATGCTGGCCGCAGTGGCGCAGGGCGAAAGCCGCATTGCCGGCCTCTCCCCGGGCGCGGATGTGAACAGCACGCGGCAATGCCTGCAACAACTCGCGGTTGCGATGCAAACGGAAGGCGACACCGTCCGCATTCGCGGCCGGGGGTTCTCCGGTTTGCAGCCCGCCATGCAGGCCCTCGATGCCGGCAATTCCGGCACCACCATGCGCCTGCTCAGCGGGCTGCTGGCGGGCCGGCCCTTCACCACCCGCATCTATGGCGATGCCTCGCTCAATCGCCGGCCGATGCAGAGAATCATTGAACCCCTGCAGCGCATGGGCGCCCGCCTCGCGGCCTCGCCTGCCGGCACTGCGCCGCTCACCATCCACGGCGGCAGCCTGACGGGCATCCGCTATGAGATGCCGGTCGCCTCCGCGCAGGTGAAGAGTTGCATCTTGTTCGCAGGATTGCAAGCCGCGGGCGAGACGACGGTGCTGGAGCCGCTGCCGACGCGGGATCACAGCGAGCGCCTGCTGGCCGCGATGGGCGCGGCGGTGCAGGTGACAGACCATGCCGTGACGATTCGGCGCAGCAGTCTGCAGCCGGCGAGCATCACGGTGCCCGGTGATTTCTCCTCCGCGGCATTTTTGCTCGCCGCCGCGACCCTCCTGCCCAATGGCGATTTGATACTGGACAACATCAACGTCAATCCCACGCGCATTGGCATGCTGCACGTGCTGCGGCAAATGGGTGCGGCCATCGACCTCGAGGATCAAACCGACCGCGGCGGCGAGCCGGTGGCAAATATGCGTGCCCGGCACAGTCTCCTGCAGGCGGTGACCATCACGCCGCAGCAAATTCCGCAATTGATCGATGAGATTCCCACACTGGCCGTGCTGGCGACTCAGGCGGAGGGACAAACCGTCATCACCGGCGCGCAGGAATTGCGGGTGAAAGAGAGTGATCGTCTGGCGGTGCTGACGGGCAACTTGCGGGCGATGGGTGCAAAAGTGGAGGAATTACCGGATGGTTTGATCATCACCGGGCCGGTGCGGTTGCAGGGCGCAATGATCGACCCCCACGGTGATCACCGCATGGCCATGGCCTTTGCGATTGCCGGGTTGATCGCAACCGCGCCCGTCACCATCCAGCATGCAGAATGTGTGGATATTTCCTTCCCCGGCTTCTTCGAGCTGTTGCGCCGCCATTGCCGGTGAGGACGGGCAGTGCACGACTGCTTCCGGACAGCGGCGGCGCCACAAACATGCGCTGTGGTGCCGAGTGCCACGCGGATCGCATCGGCCGGCAAGTGCTGCAGCCGTGGCGGAATGATGCCGCCCTCAGGCGTGCAGGCGCCGCGTCACCGGCTGTCGCAGCGTTTTGAGATGCCGGTAGCCCACCAGCTTGCGCTGCTCCTCGTCCCACAATTTCAGCGGGATACATTTCAAACTCTGCCAGAAGGTCAGCGTCTCGCTGTGGTGAAAAACCGGATTCTCCTCGTAACATTTTTGCAGGTTGTAGTTCGGAATGCGGCTGCTGAGATGGTGAATGTGATGGTAGCCAATGTTGCCGGTGAACCATTGCAGGATTTTGGGCAGGTGGTAAAAGGAACTGCCCCGCAAAGCCGCCAGGACGTATTCCCACTCGTCATTGTGTTCCCAATAGGTGTCTTCGAACTGGTGCTGAATGTAGAACAGCCAGGTGCCGGCCGTGGCGGCAAAGACTTCGATGGGCAGGTGAATCATCACCAGCTTGCGAAAGCCGAGAGTGAAGCCGAGCAGCAGGACCAGCGCGAACAGGGCGAAGTTGGTTAAATGGAGATTGCGGCGCTCGCGAATCCATTGCCGGGAAGCCGCGGAGGGAAAGCGGTTCATCACCAAAAAGTAGAACGTCGGACCGATGACGAACAGGATGAGGGGATTGCGATAAAGGCGGTATTTCAGCCGGCCCCATTTCGAGAGTGCCAGATACTCGCGCACGGTCAGTGTGGTCACGTCGCCAAAGCCGCGGCGGTCGAGGTTGCTGGCACCGGCATGATGCATGGCGTGGGACTTGCGCCAGTACTGGTAGGGCACCATGGTCAGCACGCCGCACAGGAACCCGACAATGTTGTTGGCCCTTTGTGATTTGAAAAATGCACCATGGCCGCAATCATGCTGGAAGATGAAAATGCGAATCAACAGGCCGGCGCCGATCGGCGCCAGCGCCAGCGTCAGCCAGTAGGAATAATCCAGGCTGAGATACATGAGATACCACACCGCGAAAAACGGCAGGGTGGTATTGAGCAACTGCCAAATGCTTTTTTTGAGATCGGGCTTTTGATATTTGGCAACGATTTCATTCCAGTTGGATTTCACCGCCTCGAGGCTGAAGGTCATGGGGCATTGTCCTTGGGAAAAGAGTTGAACTTTTGGGCTGTATCCGCGGTCCGGGCAATGTGAAGAAGTTTCCCGTGCGAGTCAAGCGCTTTTCTGGAAATTTTTGACTGAGGCAAGGCATTCACCAACAAGCGGAGAACGATCCATGTGGCTGGTCGAGAAGGATGCCCGCAACAAATGGTGCCCGATGGCGCGGGCGGGATTTCGCCGGCATGAAGCAACCTCTCTGACCATCAATCGCAAAATCGGCAGCGGCAAAGCGGATCCTGATTGCCTGTGCCTGGCGGGCGAATGCATGATGTGGCGCGCCGTTACTGTGGCCAAAGGCCAGGAGACGCTGGTCTTGGGCTATTGCGGCCTGGCCGGCCGGCCGGAAGGCAACCCGGAAGATCAAAAGAGCTGACCTCGGGCCGGACAATTGCCACGGCGCAACCTGTGACGCGCCTCGCTGTTGCGACAGCAGGTACGGGCCGGCCGCGATCAGCAACAGAAGCCGACCCGCGGACAACAACGCCAGCGGCAGCAACACCGAATCCAGATTGCTGGCGGACAGCTTTGGCGCAATGGCGGTCAACGCGACTCGGAAACGAGGTCATCGCCGGCTGCCATGCGAGAACGCCAAGCTGGCATTGCTTTGCCTGCTTGGCGCCTTGGCGGTTCAAGAAATCTTCGCGGTTGGGATTTGGGGGGATTATTCTCATGTGCGCTTGCACGTCAAGCAAGATGACAACGTCGTGCAGACCTCCTGTCTGCAGGCTGGCAGCGCGAGGCTGCCGATCTAGAGAGACAAAACATCTGTTTTCATCGCGAAGAACCGTAGCTTGCCATGAAAGCTATTATCCAAGCCGGTTTGCCGGCTGGTCATGGTCCGAACCAAACAAAGCCGGGTCCCCTCAAACTTCGCGTTGTTTTCGGCTTTCGCGGTTCTGAACCAGTTCAGGTGAAAAAGTTGATGCCACAGGGCTGACAGCCTGTGCTAATGGAATTTTGTGGTGCCTGCTTTCCCGAATGGCTTTTTCGTCACGAGCAGGCCTGATGGATTGTACCCCTTCTCCTCTTGAGGGGCGACAGCAGCAGCTTCCGCGGAGCGGCCATGGCCGGCATCGTTTTTAACACACTGCCTGCTGCTCCCGCGCTGTTCACGCACCACCAGTTGGCGGCGTTGATCTCGAACCGTTTCCCCGCATGATCGATGGCCTGCTGCGCACCGGCGGCGAAGCCGGTCCCCGCGAGTGTTTTTTCAATTTCATGCCGGTCTCTTCGTGGCAGCGCGGCTTGGGCCTCAGCGGTTTTCGGCGACTTGTTTGAGTTCGCGGCTGCGCTGGTAGAATTCCTGCAAATTCATCTCTTTCAGAAAAACCAGGCCGCGGGTGGCGCGAATCAGCGCGCTCTCATGCTGGTGAAACCATTCCCGCCCCAGGCAAATCTTGATGCGCTGGTACTGTTCGGCCTGAATTTTCTGTGCCAGCTCGGAAAACGGGCCGTCGTGTTCATAGCTGGGGAACGAAGCATCTTTCTGCGAAATGAAAGTGTTCATGAAGGCGCTTTGCATCACCGAAAACATGTTGAGGGACACCGGCACGTAGAGATTGGCCTCGCTGGGATGGAAACGGAACCAGACGTTGCGGTAGCCCCACACTTTGAGATCGGAGCGGCCGCTGTTTTTTTCGTAGCGTTTCAGGGCTTCGGTGATGGCCTGCAGGACCTTGTAATGGGTGTCGGGGCCGCTGGCCTCGGGGTCGAGCGCCACGCTGACGACATCGGGCCGCACCTCTTCAAGTTTGCGCAGGATGGGGATGACGTCGCGTTCGATGGTGGGTTCCTGCGTGAAAATATCACCGGTGTAGAAGCCCAGGCGCAGATGCAGGACGTTGGCACAATCCCAGCCGAAATAGCCCCACAAACACTCCGCCTCCCATTCCCGGCACATGCCCTTCAGGCGCTGAATGTAGTCGGGATCCTTCTTGCCGGGATACTGCCTGTCGAAATAATGCGTCAGCTCGGCGATGCGGTCTTTGAGGTTGTTGAGATCGTGCTCGTCGAAGAGTTCGATGAGATTGCGCAACAGACGCCGGGCGGTGCCCTCGTCCTTGACGCGATTGCGATTGGCGGCCACGCCGTCGAGATATTGCCAGACATCGCGGTTGCGGCCCTCGTCATTGTCCGGCTCGAAGTAGCCCTCGCGCAGCAGGGTGGCAAATTCGGGCTGGTCGATGAACTCGCCCAGGCGGTCGAGCTGTTGCCGCATGTACTGGTTGGTCACCGCGGTGAAGCCGCTGGTCAGGCAGACGAAATAATGGGTGTTGCTGGCATCGCGCATGTGGCGCACGATGGCGGGCAGATAACCCAGCATCAGATCATCGTGGTGGGGTTCGGTGTGAAAGAAACGGGTGTTGCGCAACAGCGTGCGGCCCCTCTCGATCTTGGTGATCAGATTGCGTTCGACCAGCGCGGTCAGCGCAGCAGGCTCCTGCTGGCGTTTCGCCAGGATGAGGTGGGCGTTGCGATCTCCGAGAAAATCCTCCTCGCGCAGCTCGCGCACGCGTTTGCGCAGCCGCACCGCAAGATCGACCACCACCCGCTCGACCTCGGTGTCGTCAACGGTGGGCGCGTTCAGCAGCAGCTCATGCTGGCGCTCGACCAGCCGTTTGGCCGCCCCCATGGTGAGATAAAAGCGGGCATTCGGCAGCACCTGCAGGGCCGTGGCGGGATGGCGGATGCTTTTTTCACTTTGCACCGCGCACGCCACGATTTCGGCCTTGGCTTCGCCCGCGGCAATGATGATGGCGGTGCAGTTGGGATTGTAGGTGATGGTGCCCAGGCCGATGGTGATCACCAGCCGCTTGCGCGCCACTTCGATGCCGCCCAGATCGGTGGCCGCCGCCGCCTGGGTTTCGTAGTTCGTGGGCGTCAGGCGGGTGGTGCTGTGATGATCGGAGCCGCGCACGTTGAAGCCGATGTGGCCGTCCGGGCCGATGCCGCCGAGGAAAAAACCGATGCCGCCCAGCGCCCGGAGGCGGTTCTCATACTCCTGGCACCATTCATCGATGCGCTCCAGCACGCGCTTCTGCTGGCGTTCGCGCGCGGTTTTACCCTGCCGGTAGCGCAGCTCGAGGTTCACCTCGTTGTCCGGCCAGACGCCCGCCAGCGTCTCGTTTTTCTCCAGGCCGATTTTGGAACAGTCAATCAGCATCGCCTTCCCGGGATCCAGCCCGAAGCCTTCGAGATAGAACTCGCGCACGTAGTAGTAAAAGCTGTTGTGCTGGTGGGGATTGATGGGGTAGAACTCGTCGATTTGCACAAAGTACAGGCTGCGCATATCCGGCACGATGGCGGGATCGACCCCGTTGCGTTCCAGTTCCGCCTGCGTGTCCCGGTTGTCCCAATGTCCCAGCAGGTGGGTGACCCACTTGATGAAGTGTTCCGGCGTCTTGCCGGTGGGCAGGGAAATCACGCCGCCGGGGTTGTGCTGCACCCATTCGAGGAAGCGCATCGCCGCCAGCTTGCCGAGTGCCGGAAAGTTGGGGACGACGATGGTTTTGATTTTTTCCGTGGGTGGATAAAGCGCCCGAAAGGGTGAAGCCTCCAGGGCGATGCGTTCGACGCGGGATGATTCGTCACGGGTGGAGTCAGACATGAGCCAATCCTTGCAACCATGAGGGTAAGAGGTTTGCTTTCCCAGCGAAATACCTGCAGCGCCTCAGTATGGGCGCGTGGCTTTCGATGGAGAAAGAGCGGTGGCAGGCACAGCCCGCCCACCGGCCGGGCGAATGTGAAACAACCGGCGGTGAATATTGCCGAAAGAAAAACCGCCGGCAATCTAACAAGTCGGCGGCAAGAATGCAAGGTTGGCGGCGGCACAGGAAGTGAATGACGGGCGGGCACCAGACGGCAGGCGTCCGGTGAAAGGTGCGATGCGAGGAACCGTGCACGCCAAAGAGAAGGCGGTTGCCGACCGTTTGCTTCGCCGCCGCTGCCCGGCGGTGCCTGCCAGCGGCGCGTTACCGCGTGGCAGTGACGACAGCGGCGGCATCACGCGCGGCTTCAGACGGTCTCCAACCGCGGCTGCCGTTTCGCGAGAGGCGGGCGCTCCCCGGCGTCGACATACTCGTTTTCGGTGAGGAAGGCTTGCAATTTTTCCGCGTGGGGACTCGCGGTCAGCAGTTGGTTGATATAGGCGGCCTTGTGGGGATCGTGCCGCCATTTCTGGATCGAGCTTGGGTCAAAATCGCGCAGCCGGTGCATATAGGGCAGCATGCGGGCGGAAACATTGCTGGCTTGCAGGTTTTCTTTGAGGCGACTCCATGATTTGAGATGCCGCCGCAGACAGAGTCCCAACTTGTGATGCAGCAACTGCTCGACGCGCTGCGATTGCAAAATCACGTCTTCATATTTGATCGTGAGAAAACAGGGAGAGTTCCGCAGCTCATGTTCGAGTTGCCGGCCGGCGGCGATGCTGTTTTCCCACAACTCGGGGGTGACGTAGTATTTTTGCGGATCCAGGGCGTGGCGGCTGGTGAGCACATCGCGGGGGTCGCGAATCAGGTTAATGATGAAAACCTGGTAGCGTCTGGCATAATCCGCCAGGCGACTGACTTGCGCCGGCCGCCACCAGTTGGCGTAGCGCTTGGTAATGAAAAAGCCGGGATTGTGGCCGCCGGCCGCCTCCCGCCATAATATGAAAGAAAGTTTGAGGCCCGGCGCACTCCACGGCGCTGTTTCCCGGTCAAACAAAATGGTATTGGCGAAGGCGATCATGGCGTAGTGCAACATGGTTGTGCCGGAGCGTGCACAACCAACGATGTGAACGCGTTTAAGGCCGGCACGCGTGAGCAAAAAACGCTTGGCTTCCTCTTTGAGAAAAGCCACCGGTCGCAGACCAAAGGATGCCATCATCGTGTCCTCTCATGGTTGCAGTGCAGTGCTGTTGATGGTCGTGGAAATATAGCCGGCAGGATTTACAGGAAAATAATGGCATCATTAAGTGGCTATGAACGAAAGTGCCTGCCACATCTGCCAGCGCCGGCCTTGACTTTGCCGGTGGTGTTGGGTATTTTGCCCGCCAATTCGTCTGCAACGGGCAGGAGGTTCCCTGTCCGCTGCCTGGAAGAAGAAACATGTCGACTTTCGCAGTGCTCATGTCTCAGCAAGCAAGTGAGGATGACGATGGATACCTTCGGCAACGCGATTCTCGGGATGGTTTTCCTGGCGCTGTCGTTCGCCGGCACGTTTTTGATGTACAAATTGTGGGGCTATCCCTTCGATGAAAAGACCCTGAAAAGCTCGGCGCCGCGACCGATGATGCTGTTGCACCGCACCATCGGGTATCTCTATCTCGTCATTTATCTCTATTTGATGTCGCAGATGCTGCCGCGTCTCTGGCAATATCAGGTCGAGCTGCCGGCGCGCACTGTGGCGCATCTGATGCTGGGCATGGCCATCGGCGTGATTCTGCTGGCCAAGATCGTGATCGTGCGGTTCTTCAAATATCTGGAAGGGCAGATGGCACCGATTCTCGGCACCGGACTGCTGGTGTGCACTACGCTGCTCATCGGGCTGTCGGTGCCTGTCGCGCTGCGTGAGCACTACTTGAGCCGGCGTGCCGCTGGCGGCCCGGCCTTTACCCCGGAAAATCTCGCGCGGGTCGCGTCTTTGTTGCCACAGGCCGGTTTTCCTGAAGACGTGCCGCTCGGCTCGCTTGCCATCCCGTCCGCCTTGCAACAGGGCCGCGCGGTTCTCCTGAAGAAATGCGTGCAATGCCATGACCTGCGCACTGTGCTGGTGCGGCCGAAAACGCCCGGCCAATGGCGGGAAACCGTCGCGCGCATGGCGGAACGCGCCGTGCTGGCCGAGCCGCTCAACGAATTCGAACAGCGTTTCGTCACCGCCTACCTAATCGCCATCACACCGGAACTGCAGAAATCCGTCATGGCCATCCGCCAGCAGGAGATTAAGCGGGAGGAGACCCGGGCGGCAATCGCGGCCGTTACCGCCACACTTCCCGGGGAGCTTGCCGGCGCACCCGCCGCTGCGGCTTTCGATCACCCCGCGGCCCGCAGCCTGTTCGAGCGAACGTGTTCGCAGTGCCACAGCCTGAGCAACGTCGAAAAAAATCCGCCAGCCAACGCGACGGAAGCCACCGCGCTGCTCGATCGCATGATCGACAATGGCCTGGAGGTCACCGATGAAGAATTTGAACAGCTCGTGCTCTACCTCACGCAGACCTATGGCAAAAATTGAAGCAGCAGATTCCGCGCGGTGCCCCGCCTGCCTGTGGCAAAGCCCTCCCGTAGTCAGGCGTGGCTCCGTAGCCCGGGGCGCCATCGCATCCCGCATTTTCCCTAGCCGGCCAAAAAGGATTTGTTATTCAAGCAAAAATTTGCTATGCTGTGCCGCTTTGCCGACGCTTGGCTTGGGGCGCAGCAGATGATTTGACCTGTGATCCGCCGACCCCTTTCGGGGTCCCATATTTGGGCACAACCTCTCAAAAATAGGCAGACTAAATGCGTACTTCCCGTTTCCATTTTGACGCGTTTGGCGCGAACAAATTCTTGCTTCGTCTCAGGGGCGGCAAGTTGTACCCCGCCTGGCCAATTTCGAGTCAATTATGCTCATGAATGACGGGTTGATTTCCATCCAGCCCGGGCTGACAACATCTCTCTCCCACCGCCACTTCCTTCAGTTTCTGAAGCCAGATACCTTTTTTCATTCCCATAAGCTAATCACAAAAAATTATTTCACTTGGCTCGTTGATTTTTCTGCCTTCTCGCCGGCACTGCGGGCACTGTGCTCAGTCCTTTCTTGCTGTCATCGCATAGACTTGTATTCCGGCACAAGCCTTGCGTTGCCGAAATCGGGCTTCCTACTTCACGCAACCCACCACACCCTCGCACCACGGCCAGGAGGAAACTAACCCATGAAGATGAGCACCTGAAAAAAATTGGAGCCGGTCATGCCAAAGAAAATCACTCTGATGGTCCGTGCCGCCAGCCTGAAACTGCTCCTGCCAGCTTTTTTTCTTCTCAACTCGCTCCATCCTTTTGATTCCCCACTTGTCGCCATGCAAAGTCTGAGTCTCAGCGCCAACGGCCTCGATCCGGCGAAAATCAAGCTGCGCATCGACAAGGATGGTGACGGCCTGTCTGATCACGAGGAAAAGGCTCTGGGCACAAACCCCCGTTCACCAGACAGCGACAAGGACGGACTGATTGACTGTGATGAGATCAACCGGCATTTCACTGATCCCACGCAGGCAGACTCGGACCGCGACGGCCTGTCGGATTTTGATGAGATCGAAAAATATCTCACCGATCCCAAGCAGCGCGACAGCGACCAGGACGGCCTGGAGGATGCCTTCGAGTTGCAGGAGACACTTACGGATCCACTCCGGCCGGACAGTGATCATGACGGTTTGCCCGACGGCGAAGAGGTTTTGCAGTACCGCACCGATCCCCGGCGGCGGGACAGCGATGGCGATGGCCTTAGCGACGGGGAGGAGGTCCGCAGCCTGCTCTCCAACGCCCTTGCCACAGACAGCGACGGTGATGGCGTGTCCGATGAGCAGGATCAATGCCCCACTGAGCTCGAAAGCGTCAACAATTATCAGGATCATGACGGTTGCCCGGACGAACAGCCGGCCTTTTGGGTGGAAATCGGACAGTCCTTCCTGCTGAGCCGCGTCACCTTCGCGGAGGGGCAGACGCAGCCCATGCCGCACTCCCTCGAGCAACTCGACAGTGTGTGCCGCACCCTGCAGGCGTTTCCAGAGCTCGCTTTTGAGATCCGCGGCTATGCCGACAACAGCGGGGAAGCCGGACAAAACCTGCAAATCTCCCTGGCGCGGGCACAGGCCGTGTATGATTATCTCGTGGCCTGCGGGATCAGCCGCGAGCGTATTCGCTGCGCCGGTTTTGGCGAAGCCAATGCCATCGCCCCCAACACCAGCGCCGAGGGTCGTGCCAAAAACCGCCGTATTGAGCTGTATCGTTTGCATTGAGCCGGCCGCGCTGCCAGCGCTCCGCAGTGAGATTTTCCCACCTTTTTCGCGATTGCTGCGGCAGTCGCGGTGACTATTTTTTTTCTGCCCTCCCTCTTGCTGCTCTCTGTGTCAGACCAAAATTCCTCAAATTGTCCTGCCTATCGCAGAAAGCTCGTCGAACTTTTCCACGCCCGGCGCCGCCGATGACCAGCGCCGCCTCGACAACGTCTCCTTTCCCGGTCCCTGCTGCGGAATTTTCAATGAAACAGAGCCATGCCCTCCCTCGGTGAACAGCAGAGCTCTCTGCCAACCCCCTTGATCCTGTTCTGTGAAAATCCCGTTGGCTGGATGTGCGAGCACCGGTCCATTTCTCAGCGGCATTCCACCCGGCATGACATCAGCACAGCGCCCTTGCACAGCTTGCGAAATCCCCTGTGCCGCCCGCCCAGCGGGACTGCCGACTTGACTTTTGCGGCAAGACTTGTAGATTGCCGATGAGCATTTGGGGCATGAACCGGCACAATACATGTTTCCGGCCCCCCAAATTATCCGATAGCTTTCACTGTTGAGGAGGAGGCAAGATGCGAAAACGTGTGGCACAAGTTTTTGTTTTGGTCATGATGCTGGCGGGCGCGGCCGCCCGGGCCCAAGAAGCGCCGAAGCCGGAGCCCAGCGGCTGGAAGAAGGGTCTCATTGGCGTATTGACCCTGACCCAAAATTCGTACAGCAACTGGACGCAGGGCGGTGAAAATGCCGTGGCCTGGAAGGGTGTCATTGAAACTCTGTGGGAAAACAATCAGGCGACGATCAACTGGAAGAACACCGCCAAACTGGCCTATGGCCAGGTCAAGCAGGGCGATCAGGAGGTGCGCAAGAGTGACGATGAGCTGCGGGTGGAATCGGTGCTGACCTACAAAGTCGGCAAGTACCTCAACCCTTACATCTCTTTCAACGGGTTGACGCAAATTGCCAATGGTTATGACTACAGCAAGCAACCGCGGCTGTTGGTGTCCGACTCTTTCGATCCCACTTTTCTGCGCCAGAGCATGGGCATGGGTTACAAGGCCTCCGGGAATTTCGTCACCCGGCTGGGCCTGTCGCTGAAGGAGACCATTGTCGGTACGCAAGCCTTCCGGCCGCTTTATGGCAACACGCTCGATGAGAACGTGCGGGTCGAAACCGGCATCGAGTCGGTGACCGACTTCTCGCACAAACTCGAGGAGAATGTTCTGTTCACCAGCAAACTGGAAATGTTCAGCGCCTTCGAGCATTTCGACAAGGTGGATGTCAACTGGGACAACACGCTCACGGCCAAACTCGGCAAACTCTTCACGGCCAATCTTAATGTGCGTCTGCTGTATGATGAAGACCTCTCGAAGAAGCGACAGCTCAAACAAGTGCTGGGCTTTGGTGTGTCCTATACCTTTTTCTGACGCGGCGCCGTCACACCCCGGACGGCCGCGGTGGAACGAATGAGTGGCCGGCGGCTTTCCCCCGACGGCCGGAATTTTCCCGTGTGAGGAGGAGCAACATGTTGCAAGAGTTCAAAGAGTTCGCGATGCGCGGCAATGTCGTGGACATGGCGGTGGGCATCATCATCGGTGCGGCCTTCGGCAGCATTGTCAGCTCGCTGGTGAATGACGTGATCATGCCGCCCGTGGGCCTGCTCACCGGCGGCATTGATTTCAGCAATCTGGCGGTCACCCTGCAGCGCGAGCCGGTGGTGGCGATCAAGTACGGCGTCTTCATCAACGCCGTGATCAATTTTCTCATCATCGCTTTTGCCATGTTCATGATCGTACGTGCCATGAACCGGCTGAAGAAGAAGGCGGAAGCCGCGTCCGCCGCGCCCACCACCCGGGAATGCCCGGAATGCCTGATGCCGATTCCACTCAAAGCCCGGCGCTGCGGCCATTGCACCGCTGTGGTGGCGTAAAGCCGTGTGTTCGTGCCCGGATCAGCGGACACGGATCCGTCTCCCGTGCCCGGTATCCGGCAGCAAGGATCATGCATCCCATTTCAAACCATGACTGATTTTGAAAAACTCGGCGTGTTTTACCTGGGGCGCGCCTATGATCTGGCCGCCAGACAGGCGAAACAGCATCTCATTCTCTACGACTCCAAGGATCTCGTCACGCACGCGGTGTGTGTGGGCATGACCGGCAGCGGCAAGACCGGCCTGTGCATCGGCCTGCTGGAGGAGGCCGCGATCGATGGCATTCCCGCGTTGATCGTCGATCCCAAGGGTGATCTCGGCAATCTGCTGCTCACCTTTCCGGAATTGCGGCCGGAGGATTTTCGGCCGTGGATCAATGAAGACGATGCGCGCAAGAAAGGCCTGACCCCGGAGACTTTTGCCGCGCAGCAGGCCGAGCTGTGGAAAAAAGGGCTGGCCTCCTGGGGCCAGGATGCCAGCCGCATCCGGCGGCTGCGCGAAGCGGTGGACTTTGCGATTTATACGCCCGGCAGCTCGGCGGGTCTGCCGGTTTCCATCCTGCAGTCTTTCGCTGCGCCCGGCGCGGCGGTGCGCCAGGACAGCGACGCCCTGCGCGAACGCATTGCGACCACCGCCACCAGCCTGTTGGGCCTGCTCGGCATCGCCGCCGATCCCATCAAAAGCCGCGAACACATTTTGATTGCCACCCTACTCCAGCACTACTGGCAGCAGGGCGTGAATCTCGAGCTCGCCACCCTGATTCATGCGATTCAAACACCGCCGGTGGGCAAAATCGGCGTGTTCGATCTCGAGGCGTTTTATCCGGCGAAAGAACGGCTGGAGCTGGCGATGGCGCTCAACAATCTGCTGGCTTCCCCGGGTTTTCAGGCATGGCTGGAGGGCGAGGCGCTCGACATTCAGAGTCTGCTTTATTCCCCGGCCGGCAAGCCGCGGCACGCGATTTTTTCGATCGCGCATCTTTCCGATGCCGAGCGCATGTTTTTCGTATCCCTGCTGTTGAATCAGACGCTCGGCTGGATGCGGGCGCAGGCGGGCACCACCAGTCTGCGCGCGATCTTCTACATGGATGAAATCTTCGGCTATCTGCCGCCGGTGGCGAATCCCCCTTCGAAAGCGCCGCTGCTCACCCTGCTCAAACAGGCGCGCGCGTTCGGCCTGGGTGTGGTACTCGCCACGCAAAATCCCGTCGATCTCGATTATAAAGGCCTGTCCAATATCGGCACGTGGTTTTTGGGGAGATTGCAAACCGAGCGCGACAAGGCGCGCGTGCTCGAGGGGCTGGAAGGCGCCGCCAGCGGCGGCACCTTCGACCGCAATCTCATGGAACAAACGCTGGCCGGCCTGGGCAACCGGATTTTTCTGATGCACAATGTGCACGACGACAAGCCGGAAGTCTTCGAGACGCGCTGGGTGATGTCGTATCTCGCCGGCCCGTTGACGCGCAGCCAGATCAAGACGCTGATGGAGGCCCGCCGGCGGCCGCCCGCGGCTGTACCGGCTGCGCCGGTCGCGACCGCCGCACCGGTGACCAGTGCCGGCCGGCCGATTTTGCCGGGCACGATTCCGCAAGTGTTTCTGCCGGTGCGCCGGGAAGCACCGGCAAACAGCCGGTTGTTGTATCAACCGTTTTTGTTCGGTTTGGCGCAGGTGCAGTTCAGCGACGCGAAAAAAGGCGTGGACGTGATGCAAACGCTCAGCCGTCTGGTGCCGATTACCGACGAGGTGCTGGCAGTGAAATGGCAGCAGGCTGTTGAGGCGGGCGTCACGGAAGCAGAGCTGCGCAGGGAAGCCGAGGCGGGAGCAGGTTTTGCCGGGTTGCCGGCGGCTGCGGCCCAGGCGGCGAATTACAGCAAATGGCAAAAGGAATTCGTGGCGGAGTTGCAACGCAGTTGCGTCCTGGAGCTGTTCAAAAGTGCGCGCTCCAAGGAAATTTCCCAACCGGGTGAAAGCGAGCGTGATTTCCGCGTGCGCTTGAGCCAGCTCAGCCGCCAGGATCGCGATGCGGAGATGGAAAAGCTGCGACGCAAATATGCCCCCCGGCTGGCGGCACTCGAGGAGAAAATCCGGCGCGCGGAGGAACGTGTGGCGCGCGAGCAGGCGCAGGCGCGCAGCCAGCAGATCAACACCGTGCTGGACGTGGGCGCGACCATCCTGGGCGCATTCATGGGCCGCAAGACCCTCAGCCGCACCACCGTGCAACGCGCCGGCGCCGCCATGCGCAGCGTCAGCCGTGCCAGCCGGGAAGCGCAGGACGTGAAAAGCGCGCAGGAAACGCTCGATCTGTTGCAGCAGCAGGTGGCTGATTTGAACGCCGAGTTCGACGCCGAAGTGGCGGCGCTGGGGGCGGGCGCGGCACATACGGAAACGCTGGAAACCCTCGCCATCCGTCCGAAGAAAACCGGCATCAGCGTGCGCTTGCTGGCGTTGGCATGGGCGCCGCAGTGGGCGGGCGAAGATGGAACAATGACGCCGGCATGGTAGCAACCTGATACATTCCGTGTGGCACGCCCGGCCGTCCCGCCCATGCGGCGAAACGGCCGCGGCGGTGAAGTTCCCCTGTTAAGTCGCCGTTTTTACAATCCTGCCATTTCTGAACTTCCCGGTTTGACTTTTCCCCTGCAACAGAATGCCAGCCCTGGTATGCAATTTGTTCATGCGACAGGGCTGAATTTGTTTGTGCCTTCTTCAGACTGGCGGCCATGAAGGTATTAGGGGAAATCACATCCAACACCAAGGCTGTGCAGCCTGTTGCAATGACTGATTGAGTTGTGGAGACCGAAACTATGCCGAGAACACTTGTCACGGGCGGGGCGGGCTTTCTAGGGTCGCATCTGTGCGAGTATCTGCTGAATGCCGGACATGAAGTCATCGCCATGGACAATCTCCTCACCGGCACCACGGAGAACATCGAACATTTGCGCAGCGATCGCTTCAAATTCATCAAGCATGACGTCACCGAGTACATTTACCTCGCCGGCGGCCTGGACTATATCCTTCATTTTGCCTCACCTGCCAGCCCGATGGACTATTTGCAGTTGCCGATTCAAACCATGAAAGTCGGCGCGCTGGGCACGCACAAGGCCCTCGGGCTGGCGAAAGACACCGGTGCCACCTTCCTGCTCGCTTCCACCTCGGAAGTGTATGGCGACCCCCTCGAACATCCCCAGAAGGAGGACTACTGGGGTCACGTCAACCCCGTCGGGCCGCGCGGTGTTTATGATGAAGCCAAGCGCTTTGCCGAGGCACTGACCATGGCCTATCATCGCACGCATGGCGTCGACACCAAAATCGTGCGCATCTTCAACACCTATGGCCCGCGCATGCGCCCCAATGACGGCCGTGCCATCCCCGCCTTCATTCCCCAGGCCCTGCGCAACGAACCGCTCACCGTCTTTGGTGACGGCTCGCAGACGCGCAGCTTTTGCTATGTCGATGATCTCATCGAAGGCATCTATCGCCTGCTGCTCTCGGACTATCATGAGCCGGTGAATATCGGCAACCCCCATGAGATGACGATTCGCGAGCTGGCCGAGACCATCGTGCGGGTGACCGGCAGTTCCAGTACCATCATCGAGCGGCCATTGCCGGTGGATGATCCCAAAGTGCGGCAACCCGACATCTCGCTGGCCCGCCGCATTTTGGGCTGGGAGCCAAAGACCAGCCTGACAGAGGGCCTGGAAAAGACCGTGGCCTGGTTCCGGCAACTCCCCGGCATGAAGCCTGTGCCAGCCGGCCAGAACGGCAAAAGTGAGCACGCCCAGGCGAAACGACGCCAGGAGCGCACCCCCCTGGTGTTGGAAACCGAGACTTCCGGCGAATGAACCTTCGCCAACAAGTGAAGCTGTAACGGAGTGCAACAACCCCACGAAGGCAGAGCGCTCCTCGCCACCGGGTTGTTGCCTCTCGCTTCGCTTTTGCTTTTCCGGCTGCGCGGCACGTCATTCCGCCCTTTCTGGTGGATTGTGCACGTGTGACCGTCACTGCCGCCAAAAGAAACCTTGCATCTTCCCACCCTGTTTGCTACCTTTCGCGCAATTTCAACCAACCGACTGCCTTGCTTTGACTCGCCCGGCACCCAGGCACCGCGTCTGCCAACTGGACGGGCGTTGTGTCCCGCGCGTTTGCGTGCCTGTGTCGCCCATCAAACCTCACTTGTGCAGGAGATCTTGCCTGATGCCCCGGAAGTTGTGTGGATTCTTTTTGCTTTTCGTTGGTTTTCCCCTGTTGCCGGCAGCCGCCCAGTTCAAAGTCGAACGTGCGCGTGAAGATTTCTTCCTCGGCCAGCAGGCCCGCCAGATCGTTTTCTACACCAACACCCATTTCAATCGCGTCGAGGGGCTGTATCTCAACCTGGGGGCCAAGTACCGCCCCCGCGCCCTCGGCGGGTTGACCCTGTTCGGCGATCTGGGATACGGTTTCAAGAACGAAAAGGGCAAACGCTGGCGCGGCAATGCCGGCTTCTCGCAACGGCTGTCCCTGCCCGACCAGCTCACCTTCGGCGCCGACTATTTTAATCGCATCGACAGCAATGACGACTGGCTGGTGGGCGACTGGGAAAACTCCCTGGCGGGCATCCTCCTGCACGAAGACTTCATGGATTATTTCAGCCGCAAAGGCGTGCGCAGCTTCGTCGATTACCGCCTGCAGCAGACGCACACCCTGCGCCTGGAATTCTCCGGCCACGCGTATGATGTCGTGCGGCGCAACAGCAATTGGAGCCTGTTTGGCGGCAACAAAGTTTATCCGCCCAACAGCCGCACGCCTTATCCGGTGGTGCCCGGCAGCGAACGAACCCTGTCGCTCGCCACCGTCTTCGACTGGCGCGACAACCCCATCTTTCCCATTTATGGCTGGTATGCCGATTTTCAGCTCGAACGGACCTTTGGCGATTTTTCCACCACCGGCTGGTTTCTCACGGTGAAGCGGTTTCAACCGACCTTCAGCGATCAAAAATTCCAGATCAAGCTGCTCGCCGGCAGCCGCACCGGCAGCCATGCCTTTCAACACCTGCTGCCGCTCGGCGGTCTGGGCAATCTGCGCGGCTATCGCGAAAAGGAGTTCATCGGCGATCGCGCGCTTTACCTCACCGCCAATTACATCATCGGCCAGAACTGGCTGCATCACGTGCCGCTCGATTTCATTCCCATTTGGGAGGGCGTCTCGCTGGGCGTGTTCGCGGAAACCGGCCTGGCCTGGTTCGCGGCGCCGGGCAATCCCGACGCCGGCTTGTTCGATTTCGGCAGGATCAAACTCAAAGATTTTCGCAATGACGCCGGCCTCTCGATCTTTGTCGCGGAGAACGTGCTGCGCATCGATATCGCCAAACGCCTGGATCGCGGCTCCGATGACTGGCGTCTGCTCGTTCGCATTCTCGACAAGTTTTGATGCTGATGATGAATCGACAGTGCGCCGGCTGCCGTTGTGACTTCCACCTGCCGGCCCGGTCCTTTCGCTTCTGGCTGCCATGGGTGGCCCTCTTGCTGGGGCAGCCGCCGGCCCTGGCGCAGGAACCTGAGCTGGCACCTGATTCTCTCGCTCCACCCGCTCTCATCACGTCAGTCGTCATCACCGGCAACCGCCAGACCAAGGCACAAATCATCCTGAGGGAAATCAAATCGCAAGTCGGCACGGTCTTCGATCCTGAAGTGGTGGAAGCCGATCGCATGCGCCTGCTCAATCTGCGCCTGTTCAGCCGCGTCGATATCGCGGGCGTTGCCGTGGCGGACGGTGTGCAGCTCGTGATCACGGTGCAGGAAGCCTGGTACATCTACCCGTACCCCATTTTTTTCATGAATGATCGCGACTGGGGCAAACTTTCCTATGGCGCCGGCCTGTTGCATTACAATTTCCGCGGCCGGCGCGAGACCCTGGCGATTTCGGGCTGGGCGGGTTACAATCCCGCTTTACAACTCGATTACGGCAACCCCTGGATGTTCAACCATGCCAACCTGTTCGGCCGCTGGAGTTTCTCCGCCCAAACGGAACGCAATCGCTACCTCACCACCTCCCGGCAGGAGGTCAACGAAAAGCGCTTGGGCGGCATGTTCACACTGGGTAAACGTTTCGGGCTGTTCAACTTTTTCAGCCTGAGCTTTGGCTATTCTAGTCTGCGCTTTGAACCGCAACACGTGCGCGATCCCCGCAGCAATGCCATGCTTGATCTCGGCGGTGCGGACAACCGCGCCAGTGTGATCGCCTCCTATCTCCGCGATGCCCGCGATTTCCATGAATACCCGCGCCGCGGCAGCTATGTGAGCCTCTGGGTCAAGCGCACGGGCTTCACCGCGACGGCGCAGCGCTACTGGCGCTACGGCGGGGAGCTGCGGCGCTATCGCAAAATCTACCGGGGCGTCGCCCTCGCCGGTCGGGGCATGGCGGACTTTGCCTCCCGGCGTGTGCCGCTCGATGATCTCGTCAATTTTGGTTTTCGACATCGCATCCGCGGCCATTTCTACCGCCGCCTCCACGGCGAAAATCTCGCCCTCGCCAGCGTGGAACTGCGCGTGCCCCTCATCCCCCTGCGCTATCACCGCCTGGAGGAATCTCCCCTGTTCCAGGATTCGCTCATCGGCCGTTACATGCGAACCCTGAAATTTGGTGTGAGCGCCGGTCTGTTTGCCGACTATGGCGTGATTTGGAATCACGCGGACGGCTTCACGCCCGACCGCGGTCGCGCCGGCTTCGGCGCGGGCCTGCATCTGCACATGCCCTTCCTCAACGTGTTGCGCCTGGAAGCCGCGGTCAACGAAGACGGCAGGCTGGAGGGCCTGGTGGATGTGGGGGTGGCGTTTTGATGTCGCGCCAGGAATTTTTCTACGCCCCTGCTGAACATTTCGCCGGCGAATTTGTCACGCTGACCGGCGACGAGCATCATCACCTCTCGCGCGTGTTGCATCACAAGGCCGGCGACCGTGTCACCGTGGTTGACGGCGCGGGCAACGCGGCGGTCGATGGTGAAATCGTCTTCAGCGATCGTGCGGCAACGCGCATCAAAATTCACACACGCGCGCAAAATCTCGGCGAGCCGGCGGTGCATCTCACCCTGGCACAGGCCGTTCCCAAGGGCGCCCGTTTCGACTGGCTGGTGGAAAAAGGCACGGAAATCGGGGTGTCGGCGTTCATCCCGCTGCTGTCGCATTACAGTGAGGTGAATCCCGGTCCGGGCAAAAGCGGGCGCTGGCGCCGGTTGGCGCTGGCCGCGATGAAGCAATCCTGCCGCTCCGTGTGGCCGGCGGTGAGCGAGCCTGTCCGCTTCATTGCGCTGATGCAAGCCTGCCATGATTTCGATCTCGCCCTGCTGGCGCATCCCACCGCGATCGACATTTCAGCAAAGCTGGGGGGGCAAGCCCTGCCGCGGCGCGTGCTGTTGCTGGTTGGCCCGGAGGGCGGCTTCAGTGAAGAGGAAGTCACTCTGGCGCAACAAGCCGGCTGCAAGCTGCTGAGCCTGGGGCCGCGGCGTCTGCGCGCGGAAACCGCGGGGTTGGTGGCGGCTGCCAAAGTTCTCGCGGCGTACGGGCAGCTTTGACCGGCCGCCGCGAGCTTTTCCGAGAAAACACTTGTTTTTCAAGCTTGTGAATGATACCTTTACGCCGTTTTTTAAAATTCCATCCGTCTTTATTGTCCATTTTTTATTCAAGGAGGCTGTTCAAGCATATGCCTGCTGTTAAAGTTCGCGAAGGGGAAAGCTTTGAAAAGGCTTTGCGTCGTTTCACCAAGGCGTGTGAAAAAGCCGGTCTGATGTCGGAGCTGAAGAAACGCCGGCACTTCGAAAAGCCCAGCGAGAAGAAGAAGCGCAAAATGAAAATCGCACGCCGCAAGGCCCGGCGCCTGGCGACATTGGAAAGCAGATAGCCACGGTTGCCCTCCACCGGCCCACCCTGGCGTGGCGCTGCACGGGAGGGGCGCAACCGGCCGCAGGAGACAGCGATGACGTTGTTCGAGAAACTGAGCGAAGATCTCAAGCAGGCCATGAAAAGCGGCGACAAGCGCCGGGTGGAAACCATCCGCCTGTTGCGGTCGCAACTCAAAGATGCGCAGATCGCCAGGATGCGGCCGCTCACGCCCGAGGAGGAACTGGAAGTCCTGAACAGCGCCGCCAAACGCCGCCGTGAATCCATCGAGGCCTATGCCAAAGCCGGACGCAACGATCTGGTGGCCGACGAGACTGCGGAATTGGACGTCATTGCCGCCTATCTGCCCCAGGCTCTCAGCCGTGAGGAGATCATCGCCCTCATTGAAACCGCGATTCAGGAAACCGGCGCACGGGACCTCAAGGATCTCGGCAAAGTCATGGGGAAAATCATGCCACAGGCCAAAGGCCGTGCCGACGGCAAGCTGCTGCAACAGCTCGTGCGGGAACGGCTCTCCTGAAAGTGGAGACGGCGTTCTCATCACCTTTGTGAAGTGAATCGAGTGGAACTCGTCCATTCTCCTCGTGCTGCCGGCTGCATCTGGCTGGTGCGGTGTGCAGCGAGGGGTGCGGCCGTGCCACCGGCCGGCGAGCTGCTTTGTTCACTTTTTCTTTTTGGTGCCGGCGTCCCGGACGCTCCGGCTGCCGGCGCGTGAGGAACCCCGTGCAAATCGTCATCAATCTTGCCGATTTTTTCATTCTGGGTGTGCTGGCCTACTTCACCTGGCGCGGCTTCAAGAGCGGCCTTTATGAGAGCCTGCTGGATTTGTTCGGTTTCTTCTCGTGTCTCACCCTCACCCTGATCCTGCTGCCCTATTTTGCGCAGTTTTTCAGCTACGTGGTGGAATTGCCCCCCAACATGAGCGTGCTGCTCGGCTTCACGTTTTTGTTTGCGCTGCTGGCCCTGGCCTACTTGTTCTTCGTGAAATGGATCAAGACCATGATCCAGATGACGGTCAATGAGAAGTTCAACCGCGTCACCGGCACGGGGCTGGGGTTGTATCGCGGCGTGTTGCTGGCCAGCCTGCTCATGCTGGGCTTCACGCTGCTGCCGATTCCCCGGGTGGTGCAGGGCACGCAGGCACGCAGCCTGCTCATGGCACGCACCAAGATGGTCCTGCCGCTGAGTTATGACTATGTGCGCAAGCTCATTCCCGGTCCCCCCGGTTTTCGCCAGGCGTTGCAGGCCGCATACAAGCGCATCGGCGGGCTTGATCCCGTCAGTGAACGGCTGCTGGATGAATTGCCCGGCAAACCGCCTCCTCCCAATGTGAGCAATTATTGACGCAATGACTGTTTCACCCCCGGATTCTTTTCCTGCTGCGGCAGCCGCCCTCGAGCTTCCCAAAGTGCTCACCCATGCCGCCGCGGCGGCGCTGTCAGCCGCCGGTGCCGAAACCCTTTTGCATCTGCAGCCGCTGCCCGACCTGCCCACCGTGCAGGCACACCTGGCGGAAGTCACCGAAATGCGCCGCCTGCTCGAAACCGAGGAGGCCTTTCCGCTTTCCTCCCTGCCGGATTTGCGCGATACGCTGCAGCATCTGCGCATTCCGGGCCGCACGCTCGCCATTCCGCAGCTCATCGACATCGCGCGCTTCTCGGCCACGGCACGACGGGTGCGCCATTATCTGCTGGCGCACCGCGAACAATATCCGGAGTTGGTGCGCACCGCGCAACGCCTCACCAGTCTGCAGGAACACGAACGCGCGCTGGAGAATGCCCTCAACTTCACCGAAGGCACGGTGAAGGATTCCGCCAGCCCGGTGCTGGCACGCCTGCGCCGCGAGATCGCCCACGCACTCGCCGAAGCGCGCACGCGTCTCGAACGCATCGCCCGCAAACTGGCCGCGCAGGACATGCTGCGCGAGCAGATGATCACCCTGCGCGAAGGCCGCCTGGTGCTCATGCTCAAGGAGGAGCACCGCCGCCACGTCCCGGGGTTGGTGCACGATCACTCCGCCAGCGGCCGCACGGTCTTCCTCGAGCCGATGGAATCCGTGGAAAGCAACAACCGCGTGCGCGAGCTGCAGAGCGCGGAGCGCGAGGAGATCGAACGCATTCTGCAGATGCTCACCGAACGCCTGCGCCAGGTATTGCCGGCGCTGCTCGCCAATCACGAGGCCATGATCGCCATCGACGTGATCCACGCCAAGGCCCGGTTTGCGCGCCAACTCGACGCCAACGCCCCGCAGATGCTGGCCGAGGCCAAGGTGAAGCTGATCAACGCCCGCCATCCCCTGCTGCTGCTGAAGAACGACGACCAGCGCAAGGTGGTGCCGCTCGATTTGGAGCTGGGTCTGCCCGCGGCCACGCCGGTGCACACTCTGCTGATCAGCGGCCCGAATGCCGGCGGCAAAACCGTGGCCTTGAAGACGGTGGGCCTGCTGGCTTTGATGGCGCGCTGCGGCCTGCATATTCCAGCCTCGCCGGACAGCATGCTGCCGCTGTTTGAAAATGTTTTTGTCGACATCGGCGACCGCCAGTCGATCGAAGACGATCTTTCCACCTTCACTTCGCACGTCAAACATCTGGTCGAAATTCTGCACCGCGCCGGCAGTGGCGACCTCGTGTTGATCGACGAAATCGGCGCGGGCACGGACCCGGAAGCGGGTGCCGCGCTGGCTGTCGCGATCCTGCGCGAGCTCAACCGGCGCGGCTGCCTGACCATCGTCACCACTCATCATGGTGCGTTGAAAACCTTTGCCCAGGAGGAGCCGGGCGTAAGCAACGGTTCGATGGCCTTCGACCGGGAGACCCTGACGCCCACTTATCAATTCCGCGCGGGGCTGCCGGGTGCAAGCTATGCCTTCGAGATTGCCGAGCGCATGGGCATGCCCGCCCCGGTGATCGCAGCGGCGCGCAGCCAGGCGGGCGCGGAAAAGGTCAATGTCGAAGAACTGCTCAACGAATTGCAAAACCAACTGGCACAACAGCAGCAGCTCAATGAGAAACTGCAGATGGAGGAAGCGCGGTTGCGCAGTCTGCAGAAGCTTTATGAAGAACGCGAGCAGAGCCTGAAGGCGCAGGTGCAGGAGATCAAAAAGCGGGCGCAAGCCGAAGCCGAAGCGCTGTTGCAAAACGCCAATGCCATCATCGAGAACACCGTGCGGGAGATTCGCGAGAGCAATGCCGCACGGGAGGCGATCAAGGCAGGCAGGGAGAATCTGGCGGCGCTGCGGCAGCAACTCGCGCGGGAGAAACAGTGCGAAGAGACGCCACCGGCAGCGGGGGGGAGCACGATTACAAAATTCGAAATCGGCATGCCGGTGAAATGGCTCAAGCAGGATGCACTGGCGACGGTGTTGGAGCTGCCCGATGCCTCCGGCAAAGTGCTGGTGGCCGCCGGTGCCCTGCGGGCACGGGTGCCGGCGGCGGAACTGCGCGCCGTGGCAACCGCCCGCAAAAGCGAACCGGCGACCCTGCCAAAAGCGAACGTGGCGGAGGCACCCCGTCATGCAGAAATCGATTTGCGCGGTTTGCGGGTGGAGGAAGCGCTGGCCATGGTGGACAAGTTTCTCGATGATGCCCTGCTGGCGGGCTGGCACGAAGTCCGGCTGATTCACGGCAAGGGCACGGGCGCGCTGCGCCAAAGCATTGCCAACCATCTCAAGACGCTGCCGCATGTCAAGAGCAGCCGGCTGGGGCAATTTGGTGAGGGCGACCTCGGCGTGACGGTGGTGGAGCTGGTCTAGCACCGGCAGGGCAGCAATTCGCAATGCGACTCCCAAATCGCAACCACGATTTGGGGGTGACACAGATGAACGCCGCTCGACACGGATTTTTTCTGTCCGCGTTCATCCGCGAAATCCGTGGTTCAAAAATTTTTGCAGGCCTGACCCTTTTCAGGTGGATTTGCCGTGCCGCGGCCGGCACCCATCAGGATGACAACGAGCGCAGACATCTTGTCTGCCTGCAGGTTAGCCACCTGCGCGACGGTATTTCCGTGGAAATGTACTGCAACACAGCCGTGTCAGTGCCAAGACTGGAGCGCGAATTTCAAGATCCAGTTGCCCGTTTCTCGGATGACGCCGTTTTGACAGAAAGGGTTATTGCCTTGTCGCAAACAGCTTGTCAGGCCCCGGGGACGGCATGCCGCACACCCTGTCCACGTGTGCCGACGATGAGCAATCGCAAGCTGGACTGCCGCGCTGCGGGCAGCCGCGCCGGACGGTCCCCGTGATGAAATTGATTTTGATGGAGCGAAGCAAGACCTGACAATGACCAGTCATGAAAACCTTCTCGCCGTCGCCGCTGAAGCTGCCAGTCTGGCCGGCCGCATTTTGCTGTCCCGCTGGCGTGACCGGCCGGCCTTGCAGGTCGATCACAAGGCCGAGTTCGATTTCGTCACCGAAGTCGACCGGCAGTCCGAGCAGGTGATCGTCACCCACCTGCGCCGCCATTTTCCGCAACACAAAATCCTGGCAGAGGAGGGCGGTCTCTCGGAGGGTGCGGGGGAGGTGGAGTGGATTATCGACCCGCTGGACGGCACGACCAACTTCATTCACGGGGTGCCGTGTTTTGCCGTGTCGATCGCCGCGCGCCGGCAGGGTGTGATCATCGCGGGCGTGGTGTACGATCCGTTGCGGCAGGAGCAGTTCAGCGCCGTGCGCGGTGGCGGCGCTTTTCGCAACGGCGAGCGTCTGCGGGTTTCTGCCAGTCACAGGCTGTCGGAATGTTTGATCGCCACCGGCTTCCCCTTTCGTGCCAAGCATCTGGCTGGTTCGTATTTGCGCCTCTTCCGGAATTTTTTCGAGCAGGTGCGCGACATGCGCCGCATGGGCGCCGCCAGTCTCGATTTGGCGCTGGTGGCTGCCGGGGTGTTCGATGGTTTCTGGGAGTATAATTTGAATCCGTGGGACTTTGCCGCGGGCAGTCTGCTGGTGGAGGAAGCCGGCGGCAGGATCAGCGGCTTCACCACCGGGGAGAATTTCTGGGAGAGCGGCAACATTGTCGCGAGCAACGGCCGTGTGCATGCGCTCATGCAGGAACTGATCGCCGAACACACGGACTCTTGAGAAAAGGTTGCCGCAACGGTTTGGCCGGTGCCGCAAGATCCACCGGGTTTCCACGCGGCCCGAAGTCGTGGAATCCCCGGCGCATCCGCGGCCGGAACATTGGCAGGCGGATACCGGCTGTTGGTGACAACACAGTTGCATTTTTGGCGGGACACGATTTGACATGATTGCCCCCTATCGTCTGGTTGGCCGCATCAAAGGTTTGCTGTTCGTCGCCGCCGTCGCTATCATCATCACCCTGCTCTGGCACACACAAAATTTGGTGGCGGGGCTGCGGCAGGAGGCGCGCAATGTGATTTTGTTTTATGCGCAACTGCATGCGCGCGCCGTCAATGATCCCGGCAACAGCGATCTCAACTTCATCTTCGACGCCATCATCAATCGCACGGATTTCCCCATCATTCTGGCCACCCCCGCAGGCGAGCCGATCGGCTGGGAGGGCATCGACGTGCCGCCGGATTCCCTCTACTCCGCGCGTGCCCAGCGCCAGGTGCGGAAGATCATGGCGGCCATGCGGCGCGAAGTCGCGCCGGTGCCCATCACCTATCAGGATCCCGTCTCCGGCCGGACCGATACGCTCAATTATCTCTATTACGGTGATTCGCGTCTCATCCAGCAGTTGCAGCGCCTGCCTTACATCGCCATCAGCGTGGTGAGTTTGTTTGTTCTGGTGGGCTTTCTCGGCTTCAACAGCATTCGTCGCGGCGAGCAGCAATTCATCTGGGTGGGCATGTCCAAGGAAACCGCGCATCAGCTCGGCACGCCGATTTCCTCCCTGCTGGGCTGGCTGGAGCTGCTGAAGAGTCAGCTTGCGGGCAATGGCGCATGCGAGACCATCAAAGAAATGGAGCGCGACGTCGAGCGGTTGAACAAGGTGGCCGCGCGCTTTTCGCAAATCGGTTCGAGCACCGATCTCAAGGAGCAGGATCTGGGGGTGATTGTCGACGAGGTGGTGCGCTATTTTCGCAGCCGGCTGCCGCAAATGCGGCGTGCCGTCCACCTGGAGGTGTGCAAAGAGCCGCTGCCGCCCATTCCGCTGAATCGCGACCTGCTGGAATGGGTGTTGGAGAATTTGATCAAGAATGCCATCGATGCCATCGAGAATGACCAGGGCGAGATCCTCATCGAGATGCGTGCCGCCGCCCGCCGGCGGCATCGTGCGATCATCGACATCACCGACAACGGCAAGGGCATCGATCCCGCCGATCGCAAGAATATTTTTCGGCCGGGTTTCAGCACCAAAAAACGCGGCTGGGGCCTGGGCCTGAGCCTGGCCAAGCGCATTGTCGAGGAATATCATCGCGGCCGCTTGTTCGTCAAGGAGTCGCGGCCGGGCGGGGGCACCACCATGCGCATCATGCTGTGAAGCAGCCGGTGCGCTGCCGCCGTTCTTCCTTCAAAAACAACAAAGCCGCTGCTCGCACATGAGGGCAGCGGCTTTTGTTTTTTGCGGCGTCACCCAAAAAATCCCGCACCCCGAAGGCCGGGGTGCGGGATTTTCGCGCAGCAGACCATGCCGGCGGGCATTACAGCGGGTTTACTTCATCAAGACCATCTTTTTCATCTGGGTGAAGTCGTTGACGGTCAGGCGGTAGAAGTAAACGCCGGAGGTGCGACCCTTCGCTTCCCACACGACTTTGTGGAAGCCGGCCTGCATGTCAGCGTCCACCAGCCGCTCGATCTCCTGGCCGAGCGAGTTCAGAATCGTGAGCACGACCCGACCGCTTTGCGGCAGGGCGAAAGCGATGGTGGTTTGCGGGTTGAACGGGTTGGGGTAGTTGTTGCCCAGCGCGTATTCCGTGGGCAGGGCATTGCCCGGACGATCCGCGACCGCGGTGGTCACCACCGGCACCTCGTTGGAGAAGGCACTGACGTTGTTGGCGTAGTCCTTGGCGGTGACGGCATAAACATAGGAGGTGTTGCGCTCGATGTTGGTGTCCTGATATTCCCGGCCGGTGACCGTGGCGATCGCAGCCCCGAAGGAGGGTTCGCTGGCCAGACGGCGATAGACCGAGTAGGAAGCCGGCTCTTCATTGTCGGGCTCGGTCCAGCTCAGTCTTACGGCACCGCTTTGCACTTCACCGCTCAACAGCGGGGCGTTGGGCGGCAGGTTGTCGCTGGAGATGCCGCAGGCCTCGTTGGAATTGGCGAAGACGAGCGGATTGGCGGTATGCGCGGAGACCATGAAGCAGGTTTGGACACTGTCTGCCAGGGTGGGCGCGACATAGTTGTAGTCAGGGTCGGAATGCGCCGTCACCATCGCGATGAAATCCCAGCCGGTGGCGGAATTGACATCATAAAAGCGGGTGCCGGCTTTCAGGGTGGTGATGTCGCGGCCGATCATGGTGAGACGATCGGCGACTTCGATCACGCCGCCCACGGGTTTTTGCCCGGCGCCGCTGATTTTGCGCCAGACACCGTAATGCGTGATCGGCACGCCGGCGACGCCGCCGTCATTGGGCGAGCGGGTCCAGCTCACGCGCACCTGTTTGCCCTGATCGTTGGGAATGTCGGTTACGCTGGAGAGGGTGGCCGCCTGAATGCCCTTGCCGCTGACCGCAACGTTCCAGATCGTCCAGTCCGCATCGTCGATGCCTTCATAGCGGAAGCGAATCCAGACGTTGGAGTAGCCGGCAGCCCAACGTGTGATGTTCAGCACCGCCGGCCTGAGATTGAGCGTGAAGAAGGCCGGGCCGCCGAAGTTTTGGCCGGTTTCCGGATCCACGCCGCGGACGCGCTGCGCCACCGTGTTCCAGGAGAGGCCGCCGTTGTTGCTGACATCCACCGAAAAGCGGGTGAAGCCGAAACCGCCCACGCCGATGGACTTGAAGGTCAACCAGGCAGTGGAGGTGACGGCGCTGAAATCGAGGTAGGGAATAATCAAGTCTTCATCCTGGGGCCGGCCCAGCGAATCGAATTGGATGTAGGCGCCTTTGTAAGCCGCACCGCCCAGGTTGACTGCCGGCACCAGGGCGGCGTTCGTGGTTTGCCAGGTCACCACGCCGGGATCCGAGCGGGTGGAGTTGACCTGGAAGCCGCGGGACAGCAATTGCGCGGGCGTCGGGCTGGCGGGCGCGTTCCACAAAGCCGAGGAGAACAGTACCTGACCGTCATGCACCACAAACGGGGAATACCGCGCATCGCCAAAGCCGTTGGGGTCGTCCGTGGCAACCGCGGTGGTGTCGTTCGAGCGATCTTCGTCTGTGGCCAGACGAGTGAAAGCGCGAATGCGATAGATGCCGGGCGCAGTGGGCGTCCAGGTATTCACCGAGGGAATCCCTGCGCTGGCGCCCGGAGCAAGCGCATCGGTCCGGCGGCCCACCACCGAGGCCACGACCTGGCCGGCGGCATTCAAAATCGATCCCTGCCATTGCAGGTTGCTCTGCGGGTTGGAGCCGCCATTGGTGACATTGAGCGTGAAGCTCACGGCATCGCCGACCTTGATCGGGAAGGGGATATCGACATTGACCGCGGCGACGTCGTCTTGAATGGTTTGCCCCGTGAGATTGACGTCATCGATGTACAAGCCGCGACCAACGGGCGCCGGAGTCGTGGTCGCACCCGTGGGATCATAACCAAACAGGATGCCGATGCGGATTTTGTCGCCCGGCTTCAAGGTGCCGCTGGCCCCGCTCAACAGCACATTGCCGGGGACCGCGACATTCACCCAGTTGGGGTTGGGGTTGGCCGCGCCCGCATAAGCCGCCACCTGGTCGCCCGCGGCAAAGCCTGTGGCGACCATTGTGGACGTCCCGCTCTCACCACCGTCATCGGAAAATACCGTGTTGCCGCCGGCTGTCAGCTTGATGTCATCCAGCGCGAAGATGGCGCCGGGCTCGACGAAACCGTAATCACCATTCTCGCTGAAACGAATTTTGATGATCTTGCCGGCATAGGCATCCAGGTTGACCGTGTGGAGTTTCCAGGCCGCGGTACCGCCGCCCGGGCTGCCATCAGGCCCGTCAAAGGAGGCGACCGAGCGATAGCTCACGAAGTCGTCATCCTTGGTGAAAACATCGACTTTGTTGTAATCGAAATCGACCTCCGAGATCGACTTGTACAGGAAGGTCAATTCAATGGGTGGTGTGGCGCCGGTGAGATCGATCTCGGGCGTGGTCAGGAATTGCCGGCTGAACACATCATAGGGGGCGGTCCCGGGATTCTCAATGACCCAACTGCTGTTGCCGGCACCGGGGGCGGTGGTGCTGAAATGCCAGAGCGCGGTATCGAGACCGACATAGACATAGAGGCGGTTGGCTGGCAGGGCGGCATCCCAATCGGCCCAGAAGTCGAGGTTGAGCCGCGCCAGCGGCGCACCACCGGAGGTTTGGGTGGGGATGGTGACGGACGGCGACAGCAACAAGTCGGTGCTGATGGCGGTCACCGTGGTCTCATGCCAACTGGTGGAGGCGCTGTGGAAGTTGGTTTTGGCGACTTCCCAATCACTGCGATCCTCGTCGGCGTGGCCGCTGCCTTTGGTGCGGATGCCCCAGGTTGCGCTCGCCTGCCACGGATCCTTGCCGCCCTCGAAATCATCGAAAAAGATCACATCCTGGGCGGCGGCAGTTTGCTGGCGGTTGGGCTTGCGGGCGCTGGCGGCCTCATCGATCCGGATCGGTTTCATGAGAAACCGGTCGAGGTTCTTTTTCGACACGAGTTGAATGGGCGCCGCCTTGGCATCCGGATTTTTCCTTCCGGCTTCATGGGCGGCGAGCAGACCCAAACCGCAGAGAAAAACTGTCACAAGCAGTACGATGGACTTCCGGTGCATAAACAACCTCCCTAAGCGATTAATGAGTTGAACGGTTGTTTAGAATGGCAGTCGGGTGAAGCATACGTCACAGACTTGCGGGCATCGCCTCCTTTCTGAGCGCGCCGATCATACGGGCCGTTCTGCCGTCCTGCGGCGCTGTGCGTGTCAACCTGCCCGGTGGTCGGTTGGACGGCATAAAAAGCCTCGGGCGGAACGGGAATGATTGTATGTGAGGTGGTGAAAAGCGGCGAAGAAGCGACTGTGGGAGAGTGTCAGGGGGGATGCTGACTCCGGTTGCGCGCGGCTGCCGGGTTGGGCAGTTGGCTGTTGAGCACATCAAACCGTCGTGGTACAGCCTCGTAAAGTGCATCACGCTACTAGCCCTCATCCTCCGTCCCCAACCTCAGCGGGATGGTCAAGACTCGTGAATTCTTACGACTGTCACGGGTGTTCGTGCGAGCGCGCTGAATTTTGAACGGGCAAATATGAACAAACGATTTGAGAATGTCAAGACGATTCTTGCCCTGGGCGCAAGGTCTCCGCTGTTGCCGGCGGCATTGCGTGCAGACATGCGGCCGGCAGACAACGATGCCCGCGCCATGCCACGGCCTCATTCGCATCCACCCGCCGGCGGAAGCGCAGAATCCCCTGCTTGCATTCCCGTTTTTTTTTTCTATATTTGACGCCTGTTTGCAATGCCGGCAACCAGGGCCTGGTTCATACCGAACGGTACACGCACGGCAGCGCGGCTCTCCGTTCCTGGGGGGCGGCCGGAACCCGGCGGCAGTACGAACCGTCTCGCAATCATCGCGTGCTAGCTTTCGCAAAATATCATGGCTGAAAAAGAGTACCTCGTCGTCAAGGGTGCGCGGGAGCACAACCTCAAGAACATTGACGTCGAAATCCCCCGCAACAAACTGGTGGTGATCACCGGCCTATCCGGCTCCGGCAAGTCCTCCCTCGCTTTTGACACGATCTATGCCGAAGGCCAGCGCCGCTATGTCGAGTCGCTCTCGGCCTATGCCCGCCAATTTTTGGGCTTGATGGAAAAGCCCGATCTCGACTATATCGAAGGCCTGTCGCCCGCCATCTCCATCGAACAAAAAAGCAGCAGTCGCAATCCACGCTCGACGGTGGGCACCGTCACCGAAATTTATGACTATCTGCGCCTGCTGTTCGCACGCATCGGCGTGCCGCATTGCTACAACTGCGGCAGGGTCATTGAGCGCCAGACGGTGCAGCAAATGGTCGATGCCATTCTGGCCCTGCCGGCGGGGGTACGCTTTCAGGTGCTGGCGCCGGTGGTGCGCGGCCGCAAGGGTGAATATCGCGAGATCTTCGACACCGCCCGGCGCGAAGGCTACGTGCGCGTGCGCGTCGACGGCGAGGTGAAGGATCTCGCCGGCGACATCAAGCTCGACAAGAACAAAAAGCACAACATCGAAATTGTCGTGGACCGGCTGCTCAATGAGCCCGGCATCAAGACCCGGCTGACCGACTCACTGGAGACCGCCCTGCATCTCGCCAACGGGCTGGTGCTGATCGAAGTGGTCAACCAGCGCGAGATTCTGTTTTCCGAGCATTTTGCCTGCGCCGAGTGCGGCATTTCGGTGGAGGAACTGGCGCCGCGGCTGTTCTCGTTCAATGCCCCGCATGGCGCCTGCCCGGCGTGCAACGGCCTGGGCACCACCATGGAGGTCGACCCCGACCTGGTGGTGACCAATCCCGGCCTTTCCATTCGGGAGGGCGCGCTGGAGGTCTGGGGCGACAATCAGGAGGGCTGGTATTGGGAGCAGCTCAAGGCCGTCAGCCGGGCCTACGATTTCTCGCTCGACACCCCCTGGAATCAGCTCAAAAAAGCGCAGCAGCGGGTGGTGCTCTACGGCTCGGGCGAGCGCGAATTGAAATTCAACTATGCCAGCGGCAACGGCCGCATGCAGGCGCAATTCACCGGCAAATTCGAAGGCATCATTCCGAATCTGCAGCGCCGCTACGTGCAGACGGATTCGCAGTACATCCGCACCTGGATCGAGGGCTTCATGAACAAGAAGCCCTGCCCCGCCTGCCAGGGTGCGCGCTTGCGGCCGGAAGCGCTGGCGGTGAAAATCCGGCAGTACAACATTTTTGACATCACCCGCATGACCGTGCGCGCCGCCAATGACTTCTTCAACCATCTCGCGCTCAGCGCGCGGGAACAGCAGATCGCGCATCAAATTCTCAAAGAGGTGCGCGAGCGCCTGGGTTTTCTCGTCAATGTCGGTCTGGATTATCTCACGCTGCATCGCGACGCCGGCTCGCTGTCGGGCGGGGAGGCGCAGCGCATCCGCCTCGCCACCCAGATCGGTTCACAGCTTGTGGGCGTGCTTTACATTCTCGATGAACCCTCCATCGGCCTGCACCAGCGCGACAACCGCAAACTGATCGACACCCTGCTGCGCCTGCGCGATCTCGGCAACACCGTGATCGTGGTGGAACATGATCATGAGACCATCGCGTCGGCGGACTGGGTGATTGACCTGGGCCCGGGTGCGGGCAAGGAAGGCGGCCGGGTGGTGGCAGCCGGGCCGCCCGCGGAAGTGGCGCACAACACCCTCTCGCTCACCGGCGACTATCTCGCCGGCCGCAGATACATCGCCATTCCCGCGCAGCGCCGGCCCGGCAACGGCACGTTTCTGGAACTGACGGGCGCACAGGGCAACAATCTCAAAAACCTCGATGTCAAATTCCCGCTCGGGCTGTTGATCTGTGTGACCGGTGTTTCCGGCTCGGGAAAATCGACATTGATCAACGAGACGCTCTATCGCGTGCTGGCGCGCGAATTGAATCAGGCCAAGCAGCAGCCGCTGCCGTTCCGCAGCCTCCGCGGCCTGCAGCATCTCGACAAGGTTATCGACATTGACCAGTCGCCCATCGGCCGTACGCCGCGCAGCAATCCCGCCACCTACACCGGCTTGTTCACTGAAATTCGCGACCTCTTCGCGCAGACGCAGGAGGCCAAAATTCGCGGTTACAAGCCCGGCCGCTTCAGCTTCAATGTCAAGGGCGGCCGCTGTGAAAACTGTGAGGGCGATGGCATCATCAAAATCGAGATGCACTTTCTGCCGGATGTCTACGTCACCTGCGAGGCCTGCAAAGGCAGGCGCTACAACCGCGAGACGCTCGAAATCAAGTACAAGGGCAAATCCATCGCCGAGGTGCTGGACATGACGGTGGACGAGGCGCTGGATTTCTTCCAGCACATTCCGACCGTGAAGCGGCGGCTGCAGACGCTGCACGACGTCGGCCTGGGTTACATTCACCTCGGCCAGCAGGCCACGACGCTTTCCGGCGGCGAGGCGCAGCGCGTCAAACTGGCCACCGAACTTTCGCGCGTCGCCACCGGCCGCACCATTTACATTCTCGATGAACCCACCACCGGTTTGCACTTCGAAGACGTCAAGATGCTGCTCAAGGTGTTGAACCGGCTGGTGGACATGGGCAACAGCGTGATCGTGATCGAGCACAATCTCGATGTGATCAAGACCGCGGACTACATTATCGATCTCGGGCCGGAGGGCGGCGACAATGGCGGCCGTGTCGTTGCCGCCGGCACGCCCGAGGACGTGGCGCAGGTGGCAGGGTCTTACACGGGGGAATTTCTCCGGAAAATTTTGCAGGAAGGCCGGCGCGAAGCCCGGCCGTTCAGCATGTCGCCGGCGCCGGCGAATGGCCATCGCAATCATGTGCGCCTCAGCGCAGAGGGCGAAGTCGGCTGGAAGAAAAGCCGGCGGTCGCGCGTCCAGGTTGCTTTCGAGGAGGATGAGGAGAGAGAAGGCACGGAGGCGGGGCAACACAAGAAAAACAGCCTGCCCGGCCGCAGGCCGCGGCGTGTCGCTGACACCCGCAGATGAAGCCCGGCGCGCAATCCCCCAATCGCTGCACCGTCATCATCACCACCATCGGCATGAGTGCCCGTGACCCGTCCGGCCTCTGACCGCACATCTTGTCAGTCACAAGGATCCTGCTGCCATGCTCGAAAAGGAGGTGCTGCTCCGGCAAACCGCGGCGGCATTGCAAGCCCGCACAGCACAGCTCGCGACCCCGCGGGCGGTGCTCGGATTTGACGGCTTCGTGGACGAGATCGTCCGCATTGTTGACAAGCGCGAATCTCTGGATCGCTACACCGCCCTTCCCAGTCTCACCGCTCTGGCCGACCGCATCGCCGAGGCTGCCGGCAAGAGCACGAACCTGGAATTGGTGGTGCAGCAAATGAAACTCGGCGGCAACGGTCCGATCATGGCCAATGCCCTGGCCGCTTTTGGCGTGGCGGTGACTTACATTGGCAATCTCGGTTATCCCACTCTGCATCCGGTGTTTCAGGAGCTGGCCCGGCGGGCGCAGGTGATCTCCATCGCCGAGCCCGGTCATACCGACGCCATTGAGTTCGAAGACGGCAAGCTCATGCTGGGCAAGATCACCCCCCTCAATGACATCACCTGGGAGAATCTCATGGCGCGCGTCAGCGGTGAGCAATTGCTGCGCTTTCTGCAGGAAGCCGGTCTGCTGGGGTTGCTGAACTGGACCATGATTCCCCATCTGTCGGATATATGGCAGCATTTTTTGAAGGATCTCTGTCCGCTCTTGAAACACCGGCCGCTGATGTTCTTTGATCTTGCCGATCCCGCCAAACGCCTCACCGAAGACATTCACGCTGCTCTGCAACTGCTCTCACGGTTCCAGCAGTATGCTGACGTCATGCTCGGCGTGAATGAGAAGGAAAGCTACGAGCTGGCTGAAGTGCTCGGCATTCACGTGAAATATCAAACGCCGGAAGCCGTGGAAAAAATTGCGGTCGAGATGCGGGCCAAGCTGGGTATCGGCGCGGTAGTGGTGCATCCGCGCGAATATGCCGTGGCGGCCACCGAGGATGAATTTGCCCGGGTCACCGGCCCGTTCACGCCCAAACCGCTGATCTCCACCGGCGGGGGCGATCATTTCAATGCCGGCTTTTGCTTGGGCGCGCTGCTGCAACTGCCGCTGGCTTCCTGTCTGTTGACCGGGGTCGCGACCTCGGGTTTTTACGTGCGCACGGCACAAAGCCCCACAGTGGACCAGCTTGTCGAGTTCATCCGGCACTGGCCTGAGTGAGATTCCGGTGCTGTTCCGTCAAGGCTCGGCCTTGACTTTGATAGAGCGCGGTTGGGGAAAGGCCGGCTGGGGGTTCAGGTGAGAAAAGTGTGTGAGTCATGGCCAACGATGGCCCAGCCCTCGCTGAAGCGGGCCGTTTTTGATCCCGGTCGTCGCTGAAACATCTTATCCCTTTTCCATCACATCTGGCACCAGTTCCATCACCATGTCCACCTCCCCTCATGTCATGCTGCTCGGGGTCGGCGCTTTTGCGCATGCCGTCATGCGCATTCTGCGGGAAAATGGCGCGCGTGTGAGCTGCTATCTGACGCGCAGTTACGGCCACTATGGCCCCTCGCTCGAAGGCGAGGTTTATCCCGCCTCCTACTTCCCCAGTCCGGTGCGCTTTGTGCGCGACAAGAAGGTCGATTTGTTGATCCCGATGTCCATCGACTGGCTGCAGCAGCCCTGGGCGGAGGAATTGCTGTCGCTGAAGGTGCCCATCTTCTCGCCAGTGCATGAAGCCATGCGCCTGGAGCGCGAGCGGGACTGGGCGCGCCAGCTCTGCCAGCAGTTCGGCATTCCCTTCCCGGTCTCCTATGTGGCGCGCAACCGGCTGGAGGCCGAAGCCATCCTCCGGCAGGACCCGCGGCCCTATGTCATCAAAAATCCCCTGTGCTCGCCCACCAGTCCGATTCACACCATCGTTTGTGAAACCGTCGAGGATACCTGGCACTGGCTGGAGCGCCTGGATTACGCCGAAGGCGTTTTCCTGCAGGAATACATGGGCCGCGCCGAGGCCGGTCACATCGCGGTGGTGAGTGCCGGTGAAATTCACTCGCTGGTGACGAACCAGGAATACAAGCGCGCATTTGACGGCAACATGGGCATCGTGGCCGGCGCGCCGCTCGGCGGACTGGCGCAACAGGATCCGCACGATCGCTACGGCCTGGCAGCAGAGCTGCTGCATCCCCTGCTCCCCTGGCTGCGCCAGGTCAATTTTCACGGCCCGGTGCAGGTCACCGCGGCCCTGCGCGACGGCCGCTGGCACGTGCTGGAGTACAACGTGCGCATGGGCGTCACTTCGACGCAAATGATTCTGCGCATGCTGGCCAATCCCCTGGAAGTGATCATGGCCACCGCCCGCAATCAGCCGGTCGCCCCGCGCTTTCACGAAGCCCTGCAGTTTGGCTGCAATCTCACGCTGGCGGGTTACGGTTACCCCTACATCAGCATTCAAGGCCCACGGCTGCCGGTGCGGCTGCTGGAACAACCCACCTGCGATATTTGGTGGAACGAAGTGGCGGAAGACGCCCGCGGCGGACTGGTGATGACCGGCCATCGCATCGCCGACGTGGTGGCGCTCGCCGATTCGTTGCCGGCCGCAATCAATCTGGCTTATGAAAACATCCGCAAGATCAAGTGCCTGAGCAGCTACTATCGCACCGACATCGGCGCGAGTCTGTGGCCGCCGGGAAAGGAGTGACCGCCATGACTTTCATCCGCTGTCATGTTGTCTTTCTGATGTTGTCACTCGTGTTGGCGCATGGCCAGACGCATCCCACGTTGCGCCTGCAGAATGAATCCCGGCAGGTGGCAGGCACACCCCTGATCGATCGCGCCGGTGAAACCATCGCCTGGCGCGCCGGCAACAGCCTGCTCTGGCAGAACCAGCACGGCAGCAACCTGCTCGCGCAGCCGGGCCGCTTCCTGAAGCAGGCATTGAGCGCCAACGGCGAAGTGCTGGCGGTTTTGCAAATGACGGCGCCCGACACGCTGGTATTGCGGTGGTTCGATCAACATGGCCGCGCGCCTGGCCGCCATACCCTGCCGCGCCATGAAGACGATCCCCTGCCGCAAATTTGTTTGAGCAGGGAGGGCACTGCCCTGTTGCTTGCTCAACCAGCCACGGCACAGGTGCTGTTTTTCTCCAGCGCGGACCTCCTGCCGGGTCCGCGACTGCTGTTCGATTCCGTTGCCTATCTCAATGAACGCCCGCTGTTCCTGGCGGCGGCTGGCGAGAGCTTCCTGGTTCTCAGCCAGCCTGAAGTCTCCAACGAGCAGCGGCCGGGGCAACCGGTGCTGATCTGTTTTTCGCTCGCGGGACAGGAACGTTGGCGCCGTGAATTGCCCGCGGGCACGGCCGGCGGCCTGGAGGTGTCGCGCAACGGCGAATGGATCATCGCCAGCCATTATCACGTGGACAATGCCACCGGCGCCGTGACGTCGGCGATGGTGTTGTTCGACCGCGAGGGCGCACAACAGGCCGCGACTGCCGGACTTTTTCGCCAGGCGCGGTTCTCCGACAATGGCGAGCGTTTGTTCGTGATGGATCGCCGCCAGGTGCGCCTGCTCAAGCTGCCGGGCCTCGATACTGTCTGGCAAAGTTCGCTGACCAGCCGCAACGAAATGTTCGTCGATATCGCCATGGATCCGGCCGGCCGCGACCACTTCTTTGCCCTGGCCGCAGTGAGCACTTTCAAGCATGACCGCTTCGTTTTCGAACACGGCCGCCTGATCAAATTCATCGGCGGCCACCCGCGCACCAGCGTCCGCCTGTCAGAGGAGCTGGTGAATCCCACGCTGGCCTTTTCCACCAGCAGCCAGCGGCTGCTGCTGGCCGCGGACGGTTTGGTGCAGCGCTACACCGTGGTGAGTGTGGTGCGGCCGCCGGGGAAACGTGCAATCAAACAATAACGCCACGGCGTGCCGCTGCCGTAATGCCTCAGTTACGTCTGGGGACGCAGCGCCGATGTCCTGTCTGCAGGCAGGGATGCCTGCACTGCTCCACACGTTACCGGGGGATTGCCCGCTGCCGCTGTTTTTAAGTCTTTTTCACTGCCAGCCTGCGCGAGTCATGATCATGATGCCGAAACCGCTTGTTGTGTTCGTGTTGCTTTGCCCCCTCACTGCTGCTGCCCAGTTCCCCTGGCCGGTGACGCCGTTGCAGGAAACGCATGCCATCACCGGCACCTTTTGCGAATATCGCGACACCGCGCCGGCGCCGCATTATCACAACGGCACTGACATTCCAAAGGAGGATCGCTCGCCGGTTTATCCCTGCGCGGATGGCCTCATCACGGCGATTGATCCCACCGGCAGCAGCGCCTATGTCCGCGTCGGGCGCTTCGCCTATGTTCACATCGCACCCAATCCCGCGCTGAGCGTGGGCGATTCCGTGTTCAAATCCGTGACCGTGCTCGGTACCATTCTCGACGGGCTGGGGCACGTGCATTTGACCGAAGGCCAGGTGGGCAGCGAAGTGAATGCCCTGCGCAAGGACACCGGTCTGACTCCCTACGTTGACACCTGGGCGCCGGTGATCAATTTCGTCAAACTCTTTCTGACCGGCAGCAACACCGAATTCACCGCCGGCAATGTCAGCAGCAGAGTCGACATTGTCGCGCACATCTCCGAACGCAATGGTCCGCCCGGCAGCTCCAATTCGGTGCTCAACAACGGTGCCTACAAAGTCGGCTATCGCATTCTCACCGCCAGCCGCGATGTGGTGGTCTATCTGCCGCCCACCAACGGCGTGCGCTTTCAATTCGACCGCAAGCCCTCCGGCGACGTGCATTACACCTTTCATCCCACCTACTCTTCCACCAGCATGCACGTCTACTACGTGTCCAATACCGCCAATGGCCGGTCCTACTGGGACACCGAGACGCTGCCGCCCGGCAACTACACCCTGCACGTTTTCGCGGAAGACACCTACGGCAATGTCGGCAACGCCTATGTGCCGGTGCAGATTTCAAAAAAGGATTTGCTTGCGCCAGCGCGACCGCTGCTGCTGGCGATCACGAATGCCGGCACGCCCCGGGCGCGCTGGCTCGCCAACAATGAGGTCGATCTGCGCGGGTACCGGCTTTATGTTTCTCCCGGGAATGTCAACGCCTGGCAGCTCGCCATGGACGAAACTGCCTTGCCCGGGAACCTAACCTCCACCAGCCTGGCGCTGCCCGCCGGTGACGCCTATTACCGCCTGACCGCCGTGGACACCACCACGCCGCCGAATGAAAGCCCCCATTCCGATGTTTATGGCCTGGCATCCTCGCCGCGGCCCGAGCGCATCCTGGTTGTCGATGGCTTCGACCGATATGGCGGCTCGGGAAGCTGGTCGCAGCCGTGGCACTATTTCGTCTTTCATTATGGCGATGCGATTGCCGCCGCCGGCTTTGCCTTCGAGAGTTGTGCCAATGACGAGATCCTTTCCGGTGCCATCAAGCTCGAGGATTATCAGGCCGTTTTCTGGCTGCTGGGCGATGAATCCACCACGGACGAAACCTTCAGCAGTGTGGAACAGGCGCGCGTCCAGGCCTATTTGCAGCAGGGCGGCAGGCTCTTTGTCTCGGGTTCGGAGGTGGCGTGGGATTTGGACACGGCGGCGCGCGGCTCAGCCAGCGATGAGGCCTTTTTGCGCGATTATCTCAAGGCGGATTATGTCGCGGATGATGCCAACAACACGACGGTGACCGGCGAGGCCGGCAGTATTTTCGCGGGAATGAATTTCACCTACGGCAGTTTGCCCTACATCGAAGACTATCCCGATGCCATCGCGCCGGTTGCGGGCAGCACTGCCTGTCTGCGTTACGGCAACGGCCAGATTGCCGGCGTGCAATTCGAAGGACTCTTTCCCGGCGGCGCGCGGCCGGGAAGGCTGGTTTACCTCGGTTTCCCCTTTGAGACAATTGCCGCAGCCAGCGCGCGCGCCGAGTTGATGCAGCGCGTGCTGGCGTTCTTTTTCCCCGGCGCCACCGCAGTTGCAAGCGACCCGGCTGCAGACGTCCCCCGGGAATTCGTTCTCTACCAGAACTATCCCAATCCCTTCAATCCTTCCACGACAATCCGTTTTGGCCTGCCCGCCTCGGGCGTGGTTCATCTGGAGATTTACGATGTGCTTGGCCGCCTTGTGCACATGTGGCCGGCACGGCATTACGCCGCCGGCGTGCATGAAGTGCGGTGGGATGGGCGCAATCAGGCCGGCGCCGCGGTGGCCAGCGGTGAATACTTGCTGCGCCTGCGTGCGGAGGGAAGCGACAAACGCGAATTTCGCGGGGTGAGCAAGCTCAGTCTGCTGAGATGAAGGCGCCTTAGCCAAACGAGTGCCGGTCACTCAAATCCCATCCCCCAGTTTCATTTTATCCCAAAGGCAAATCCCGGATCCGGCATCTTCCTCAGGCCGACAGGAAGGGGCGGGATCGTTAGAATGTCCACGTTTAGGGTGCAGGCGGGAAGGCAAAGACACTTCCCTGCAAACACAAAGCACCATGGATTCAACGCCTGGCAATCCTGCTTTTCCCTGTCGCAAAAGCGAAGCGTGAACCGGCTGCTGCCGGGCTGGATTCAGCGCAGCAGCAGCATTTTGTGGGTTTTCACGAAGCGCAGGCTGCCCCCTTCCCCCGGTTCCCGCACTTCCAGCCGATAGAAATATACGTCACTGGCCGCGGGGATGCCTCTGTCATCCTTCCCCCGCCAAATCTCTTGGAGAAGCCCGCCCTCTTCTTGAAATCGAAAATGGCGGTGCCGCCTGGCAGCGGTGCGAGTGGCCCCTGCACCAGGTCATAGCCCAGCGCGGGCGGCGGCAGGTGAAAGGCTGCGAACTCTCTGTCCATGGTTCCGCCGTTGTAGACGTAGCCCATGTTGCTGGCGGGGTCGCAACCCAGCAGGTCGTCGCCAAACCAACCCAAGTCCGGATCCGTCCATTGCCCCAGATACATGTCGTTGATCCAAAAAGCGCCGCGCGTGCCCAGGGTATCGATTGCCACGCCGCCTTTGTTGATCAAGCGCACCCGCCGGAAGAAGGTGTTGGCCAGCGCAGGGTGGTTGTAGCTCCACAGCGTGATTTGCACTTCGAGACCCAGCGGCAGGGAGCCTTGCAAGAGGCGGGTCAGGTTTTCATCCAGGTCGTTGCAAACGGTCCAAATCACCTGGCCGGCAGGGAAGTTGAGGGCGGCGCCGGCAAGACCCGGCTCATCATAGCCGCCCGCGATGAGATCATCGGCGGTGAAAGTGGCGGAAAAAGCCGGCGGCGGATCGTAGCGGCCGTTGTGATTGCGATCAATGCAGGGGGCGCCATATTGCACCGGCCACTTGTTCCAATCGCGTTCGTATTGTGCGCGCACGCTCTGGAGTTCCTGCGGGGTAATCAAAGCGGCATCCTTCTCAAAAAACTCCGCGGCATCCCGGCGCAACACCTCCTCGCTCAGGGTGTAATAATCGCGGCGGATGCGATGCGGATGCGATAAATGCGTACTTGCGGGTCGTCAGGATTCGCAGCCACGGCAGCAGCACCTTGTCCGATGATTCGGCCTGCGTGCCCACCAAAAAATTCGCACCGCCCACCCGCACGAGTTGATTGAAGGGGGCGGGTTGGTGATGGCCGGCGACAATATAAGCCTTGTCGCCCCACATTACGCCGTCTTGATAAATGACCCCGGCGGTGCCACGGGGAAAGATTCCCCCCTTTTGAACAGCAGGGGTGTGGTTCGACTGCCCATCGGCCCGCATCCAGGTAGTGAAGTTGTTGAGATTCAGCAGCGTATAGCGCGGCGCGCCGGCAGTGGAGAAACGGGGTTGGGGTGCCAGTGTATTTTTCTTGACACTCATTTCCTGGGCTGGTACTGCGGTTGCCAGCAGCAGGAGGAGTAGCACCGACCCTCCAGAATGACAGCAGCGAGGGAAAAGCTGCATGGTTGCCTCCCCAATTCCTCAGGGCTTGTGCCACGAAGAGCTCAACCGGTGCAAGAATAGACATCATCCAAAGGTATCTTAAAGCATCACCTCTTTGCGCGGTCGCAGCCCACTTCTCTTCTTTTCATCCGAGTTGGCACTCACCGGGTGCAGGCGCGGCCAGTGCCGGTGGCGGTGCAACAGGGGATTTTTTTCAACCGATCTCTTCCACCCAGCCGTGACGGTCCTCCGCGGTTTGCAATTGCACGCCCACCAGTGCCTGCCACAGCCGCCGGGTGATTTCGTACTTTTCGAGCGTCAGCTTGCGCGTCCGGCCCTGATAATGCAATGAAACGATCGGGGTGATCACCGCGGCATTGCCGGTGCAAAAGACTTCGGTAATCCGGCGGTCATCCATGAGTTCGTCCACCGGCAGCGGCCGTTGTTCCACCGGGATGCCGAGATCGCGCGCCAGGGTCATCACCGAAGCACGCGTAATGCCGGGCAGAATCGTCTCCGACTCGGGGCAGAGCAGCGTGCCCGAGGTGCTGACTGCCAGCAAATTGGCCCCGGAAAATTCTTCGACATATTGTCCGTGCCGGGCATCGAGATAGAGCACGTCATGGAAGGGGTGCTGGCTGACTTTCACCGGTTTGCCCTCCACCCAATCGCAGCCCTGGCGCGCCAGTTGCGCGGGTAACAGCCCGGCGGCGTAATTGCCGGCCGTCTTGACGCCGCCGGTGCCGCCCGGCGCCGTCCGGCGAAAATAGGATGAGATCAAAACGCTCATGCCCTCGACCGGATAGTAGGCCCGCACCGGGGAGACGAAGATCAGGAACAAATGATCCTTTGACGGCCGCACACCGAGTTGCGGACCGTGGCCGATCAGCACTGGCCGCACATACAGGCAATGGGGATTGCGGGTCTCCCATGCCCAGTTGGCCGCACGATAAGGCGGAATGAACTCACGATTGGCCAGCACGGTGTCGGCCACCGCCTGCAGGAACATCTCCACCGGCACCTTGGGCAGCAACAGGCGGCTGGCACTCTTTTGCAATCTTCTGGCGTTGTCCCGGATGCGAAAGAGAACGACGCGGCCTTTGGCGGAGACAAAAGCCTTGGTACCCTCGAACGCAGCCGCACCGTAATGCAACGCGCAGCAGGCGGGGTGGAGCGCAAGCTGCTGCAGCGGGATGATCGGTGAATCACCCGGCGGGGACCAGCCGGTTTCGCGGTAATCGTCGGAATAGTAATGTTCCCATCCCAGCTCCAGGCAGGGCGCGGGCCAGTGTTGGTTCTCATCGGGCAGGTGGCTGGTCATGTGGCAGGCAAGATACATGCGGGAGGTTTGGTAGACGTCGAAGGCCAGATGGTCGAGTTCCGGCAGGAGCAGTTTGCGGACAGGTAGCGGTACCACCTCCGGCGCCTCGCTGGCAAATCCCACAGCGTCAAGCTTGGTCAGCATGGCAAGCTCCGATGAGATATTTTTTGGGCCACACAGAGGATTGAATCTCGGCGGACAGGGGGGTAATGCGCAACAAAGATAAACCATTTTCGCAATAATGCCAGTCAAAAATTTGGCTGCCAGGGGGTTCACAGTTGGTTTTGAACGTTTTGTGCCCGGGTGCGTCTTTATGGGCAACTATCACCATTTTCCCATCCCGGGGCGACAGGCCAGTTGCCACAAAAGCTGTTGCAGCGAGAAAGGAAGCGGCGGCAGGGTGGGGAAGGTTGCAGTACAAGCGACACGCCTTGCTGGCAACGGCAGGGCGTGTCAGAGAATAATCGTGTTCAAAGAGTCCTACGGAGGAGTTGTCCATGATCCCCTCGCGGTCACACGCGCCGCAAACGTCCCCGCATGAAAGTGATTTCAATCCGGCGGTGTATGCACCCTGGCGGGACCGGCTGCCCATCACGCGGCTGGGCAAACAATTTTTCCTGCCGGTTGCCAAAATCGTCTGGATCGGTACCAAACACCGGCTGGTCTATGCCTACACGGAAAACCGGCAGCACGCCCTGGATTTTGGCATGGAGGAATTGTTTTCCCGGCTTGACCCTGCCACGTTTTTTCGCGTGCACCGCTCCGCCATCGTCAACCTGCAGCAGATCGAGAAAGTCACACCATTGCCGGACGGCCGCTGCCAGCTCCGCATGAAAGACGGTTTTCACAGCGAAGTGACGGTCAGCCGCTATCGCGCCCCGGAGTTCTTGAAAGCCTTGCGCCTGCACGCGCTGAATTCGCCCGCCTGAGGCCTGGTTGCCTAGAGAGGGTCTGCATGATTCCGGGTGTCATTCAAAAGGAATCCCCTGAGCTGTCCGGCGGTCCGCTGGAATTTTCACAGGATTCCGGCAGGCCGGCATGGCGCCAAATCTCTGTCTGCCCGGCCACGCAGGCTGGAGGCCCAATGCTGCTGATCTTTTAGTGAGACAAAACCTCTGATTTTCACCGCGAAGTCTACGAAGAACCGTATTTTGCCATAAAAACGATTATCAAACCTGGTTTGCCGGCTGGTCATGGTCCGAACCAAACAAAGCCGGGTTTTTGAAAACTTCGCGTTGTTTGCGGCCTTCGCGGTTCTGAGACAATTCAGGTGAAAAAGTTAGTGCCATTGGGCTGGATGCCGGCGCCGCAAAATTTTGACGGGCATGCCGGTTTTCTCCGAATAATTGCCCTGCCCGCGCACGGCGGGATTCATGATGAAAATGAACTTTCGCAGTCGTGCCTTTGGGCACCGACCCTGAGGGGGTCTGGTACAAAAGTATTTTCCGTGCAGACCTCCTGTCTGCCGGCAGCTTGGAAGCTTGCGCGACGACATTCTCAGGGCAAATTATCCCGCCTCGCTGGCAACACCTGGTAATAATCAAGTCTCGTGGTCGAGCCTTCAGGCCCCGCCTCTGAAGGCGCTGCCGCAAAAGTTTATTTGAAGAGCAGTTGCCTGTACTCCTCAAGGTGACAGATTACCGGCATGGTTTGCTGCCTTGTTTGGGCGGCATACCGTTTACAGTCGGCATCCGGAGATGGCGCGTTGCGGCCGTTGTGAGAAAAGGCAAAGGACAACAGCCTGCCTGAATCGACGGTAACCGGTTGCCACGCCGTGAAGTTTTCCATCACGGTCCTCCTGGCGATTCTCAAAGCCCATTTCCCTCCCTGAATTTTGCACCCAAATTGATCCCCCGCGAAAAACGCCGATTTGATCGCGACGCCCTGTTTATAGCCCGGCAGAGATTCAAACCTCGATGTGAAGATCAAACCCCAAAATCCGCCCACGAAAACAGAAATCCCACGGGAAGAGCCATTTCGCGGGAGTGCATTTTTGTGGGAGGAAACATGAATCGGCCTCGGCATCAAACACAAAAATTCCATCCACGACGGGAGAAATCCGACGGGAAAAGCCGGTTCATGGGAGTGCATTTGCGTGAGAGAAAAAACATAACGCTTTGGGCAAACGGCCGAATTTCGCAGTCAGCGCTGTTGCATAAGCCACTCTTGTTCCTGTTTGTCATTGCAGCAGGACGTTGTTTTTTGCCCGCCTGCTGCGTATATTGCGCCCGTCAAATTTGCCAGCTTCTTGGAGCACAGTGATCTGCGGGCATGATACACATTCACAATCTCTGCAAACAATTCGGAACGCAAATCGTTTTCGCCAACGCTTCGGCGCACATCCCGCCGCACACGCGTGTCGGCCTGGTCGGGCCCAATGGCGCGGGCAAAACCACGCTCTTTCGCCTGTTAACCGGCGAAGAACAGCCGGATGCCGGCAGCATCGTGCTGGCCAAGGGTGCACGGCTGGGCCATCTCAAACAGGAGGTGTGGGACAATGCCGCGCGCAGCATTCTCGCAGAAGTGCTGGCCGGCTTTCCGGAGCTGCAGGCGCTCGAGCAGAATCTGATCGAGCTGGAGGCCGCGCTGTCGGCCGATCCCAACCAGGAACTGATGGCACGTTACGGCGCGCTGCGACAACGCTTCGAGGCCCTGGGCGGCTATGCGCGCGAGCATGAAGCCAAAAAAATCCTGAGCGGCATTGGCTTCTCCCCGGCGCAGTTTGGCCAGCCGCTGCACACCTTCTCCGGCGGCTGGATGATGCGGGTGGCGCTCGCCAAACTGCTGCTGAGCAAACCCGATATCCTGCTGCTCGACGAGCCCACCAATCATCTCGATTTGGAAGCCATCGTCTGGCTGGAGGACTTTCTGCTGGATTATCCCGGCACCCTCGTGTTGACCACCCACGATCAAGTTTTCATGCAGCGCATTGCCGGGCGCATCCTCGAGATCAGCAACCGGCAACTGGTGACCTACCTCGGCGATTTTGAATCCTACGCCGAGCAAAAGGCGGCGCGCCGCGAGCAGCTCGAGGCACAGTTCAAAAATCAGCAAAAGAAGATCGAGCAGACCGAAAGATTCATCGAGCGCTTTCGCTACAAGGCGACCAAAGCACGGCAGGTGCAGAGCCGCATCAAGATGCTCGCCAGGATGGAGCGTGTGCAGGTGGAGACGGAAACCGCCCGCGCCATGAAGTTTCGCCTGCCGCAGCCGGAGCGCTCGGGGGTGGACGTTGTCACGCTGCGCGGCGTGATGAAACGTTATGGCGAAAAAGTCGTGTATCGCAAACTCGACTTCCATCTCGCACGCGGCGAAAAGGTTGCCCTGCTCGGGCCGAACGGCGCGGGCAAATCCACCCTGCTGAAAATCGTGGCCGGTGTTCTGCCCATTGAAGACGGCGAGCGCAGCTACGGCCACAACGTCACGGTGGAATATTATGCCCAGCACCAGCTCGAATGCCTGAATCCGGCGGCCACGGTGTATGAGGAAATCGCGGGCGTCACCGGCCATCTGCTGCCGGAGCAGCGTCGCGCGCTCTTGGGCGCGTTCTTGTTCTCCGGCGAGGAGGTGTTCAAACCCGTCGCCGTTTTATCCGGCGGCGAGAAGGCCCGCCTCGCTCTCGCCAAAATGCTGGCCCGGCCCGCCAACCTGCTGGTGCTGGACGAGCCCACCAACCATCTCGACATTCTCTCCCGCCAGGTGCTGGAAGACGCGCTGACAGACTACGAAGGCACGCTGCTGTTCATCTCCCACGACCGTGCCTTCATCAATGCCATCGCCACCAAAGTGGTGGAAGTGATCAACGGCGAGTTGACCATCTACCCCGGCACTTATGATGATTTTGTCTGGCGCAAGCAGCAATTCGCGGAAGCGGCAAGCCCGGCCGCTGCTTCCGGCGAAAATGGCCAGCCACGGCCGGCCGCTGCGAATCAGACCAAAAAGGATGAGCGCCGCGCCCGCGCCGAACGGATTCAGCAGAAGTCCCGTGAGCTGCGGCCGCTGAAGCAGCACCTGGCCGCGCTGGAAGCCGAAATTGCCGGTTTGGAAAAGGAGAAAGCCGAGCTGCTGCAGGCGGTGTGCGATCCGGCGATCATTGCCAACCGCGAAATCTATCCGCAGAAATTGCGGCGGCAGCGCGAAGTCGACAACCGGCTCGAAGCTCTCATGGCGGAATGGACCGAGCTCAGCATGAAGGTCGAAGCAGTGGAAGCGGAATACGGCGACTGAACGGGAGAGAAAAAGACGGCACGAGGTTTTCCATTTTCCCCACCATGCCTGCCCCAGCGTTGTGGAACACCACCCCGATTTCATACCGCGACACATATCTTGAACAAGCCGAAGCGGAAAAGGGTGCCAGCGCTCGCAACAGCCCGAAGACGCGCCCCCAAAACTTGACCTCCGTCTTCGCTGAAGGAAGAGGAGGAGACATCGGCGGTGAAGCGCGCTTCTGCGGGCTGCTGCCGGTGACGCTCGGGTTGGTGGGCATCTACGTTCGGCGCCAGCAGATTTTTCCCTGCTGGCGGATGGCCTCCACGCGCCGCTCATCTTCGAGCAGGTCGAGATGACCCTGCACTTCGGAAATCCCCAGAAAAAAATCCGCCCCGTTTTCCAGGGCGGGGAACATTTCCTGCGTGAGCTGCCACAGGCTCACGGTGCGCGTGCCGATCAGATCAAAGATCGTCTCGGCGCGCTGGCGGTGAAAGCGCAGGCGGCCGGCCACCAGCTCGTGGACATTGTCGATGTCCCCGCCGTGACCGGTGCGGGCAATGGCGGGATCGAGGCCGGCCATGCGCTGCAGTTCGCGCAGGTAATCACACAGGCGTCGTGGTCGCTGGTTTTCGCCCGGCAGCGGCGGCTCCAAAATGGGGTTGGAAGAGGTGTCTTTGAGCAGATGATCGTTGGAAACCAGCGTGCGGCTGGCGGCATGCCACAGGCAGATCAAGCCGCCCGCGTGGCCGGGCGTGTGATAGACGCGCCAATCGCAGCCGGCGAAGTGAACCTGGTCACCCTCCTGCAACGGCTGCGCCGGCACGCAGGGGTCGCGGAACTGTGCGAGCCCTTCACTCACGCTGATCATGGCCGCGATGATCGCCTCGGGCACTCCGCCGGACTGCCAAAAGGCGCGGTAGAAATCCGCATGACGCCGGCGCGTCGTTTCATAATCCATGAGCCAGGGCAGATTGACGGCGTGTGTCCGGACGGTGGCCCCGCTCAGCGCCTGGATTTCCGCGGCCAGACCGAGGTGATCGACATGGTGATGGGTGAGAATGATCTGCGCGATGTCGGCAAAGGAACAGCCCCGTGCCGCCAGGCCTGCTTGCAGCGCCGCACGCGCGGGGGCATATTTGGGCCCGGTGTCGATCAGCGTCAGCTTGTCATCCTCGGCGAGATAAACATTCACCGGCCCGATGGGAAAGGGCGTGGGCACGGCAATACGATGAAGCAAGGGCATGCTGCCGTCCTTGTCAACAATCATGGGATGCGGGTGCGGCGCAGTTACTTTGCCCATTTCTGGGCTGCCGGTGCCGGGCGCCATTTTGACCGGGGTTCGAAGTATTCCCACAGCAGGCGGGAGAGCCGGCGGATCAAAACGAAGCCGGCGTTGTCATAGTGCCAGCTTTCGTCCTGTTGATTTTTGGTGATCAGACAGAACACGTAATCCCCCGAGGGCGCATTCACCAGCACGACTTCCGAGCGCGATTGATTCACCGCGCCCTGCTTGGAGGCGGTTTGCACCGTGGGCGGAATCTGCGACAGCGCTTCGCCGTTCCAATAGATGCGGGTGAGCGTGCGGTACATCTCCTCACTGGCATCCGGGCTGACGGCGCGGCCCTCGCGAATCGTTACCAGCAGCTCCGCCATCTCACGCGGCGTGGTTTGCCCCCAGCCGAATTTTTTCTGCTCCGCCTCCCGGCCGGGCGTGCGCGAATTCACGCGCGTCTGGTGAAAACCATGGCGCTCCAGCCAGTCATTGATTTCGCTCCCGCCGCCCACCAGCCCCTGACACCACAAGCTGGCGGTGTTGTCACTGGTGGTGATCATCAACATGATCACCTTGCTGAATTTTATTTTTTCACCCGCTTTGAACGAGGCCAGAATGTCATCGCCGGCATAATACAGCGAATCGCGATACACCAGATCGGCGTGATAATCGAGAACACCGTCGTGCATTTTTTGAAAAGCGGTGAGCATGATCGGCACTTTGATCAGGCTGGCGGTGGGGAAGAGTTCGTCGGCGCGGATCGCGGCACTGCGGCCGGAGGGCAGGTGCCGTACATAGATGCCGACCTCGCCTTTGAAATCCTTGATCAACTCCTGCAGCCGGGCGGTGAGTTTGGCATCGGTTTTTTCCTTCACCGCACGCGCCGGTGATGCCGCGGCAACCTGCAGGACAGCCAGCGTCAGCACTCCAGTGAGCAGCCGCCAGCGCAGGGCAGCAGCCGGCCGCGTGGCGCGCGTCCTGCAGGGCGCGGTTTTGCGGGGGACCGGCAGGAATGAATGAAGGCGGGAACAACCGGACAAAGCAGGCATATCCTCTCTCCATAAAAGTGAACCATTGCACAAAAAATCGCGCGCAAAATAGCGAACCGGGCCGGTAAAGTCAAGTTGCCGGCTTTGACAAAGCCCTTGCGCTTCATGCAAAAAATTGTGACCATTGGCCGGCCCGGCATCATGCGTGACGCGGTCTCGAACCTTTTCACCTCCGGTGGTGAGCATGCGAAGCTGGCTGCTGCTGGTGTTTCTCCTCGGACCGGCCGTGGCGGTGTGCGGTCCCGGTATCACCCTGCGCGTGAGCAACTGGTCGAGCCAGCCGCGCGATCTCGAATATGAAGCGCGCATCCTGCGTGAATTCGAAGGCCGGCATCCCGGCGTGCGGGCCGTGCTCGAACCGGTGCCGGCCAACTACGATCAAAAGATTCTCACCAGCATCGTGGCCGGTGCGCCGCCGGACGTGTTCCTGCTGGACTCCGGCGCCATCCCGGCCTACGTCAGCAAGGGCGTGCTGCTCGATCTCATGCCGCATATTCGCCGCCGCGGCTTCGATCTCAGCGTTTATTTTCCCCATGTGCTCGCCATCGCGCAGCGCGATTCCGCATTGTATGCCCTGCCCAAGGATTTCACCCCGCTCGTGCTGTATTATAACAAGCGGCTGTTCGATGAAGCGAACGAGCCCTATCCGCCGGCGCAGTGGCGATGGCACGAGTTCCTCGCCGCCGCCCGGCGGCTGACGCGCGACACCGATGGCGACGGTGTGATCGATCAATTCGGGGTGATCTGGCCGCAGATGACCTACATGTGGATGCCGGTGGTGTGGATGCACGGCGGCGATGTGCTCGCACCCGACGGCAGCCGCGCCACCGGCTATTTCGATTCCGCCCCCACGAAAACCGCGCTGCAGCGCATCATCGATTTGCAGCTCAAATACAAAGTGGCGCCCAATCTCGGCTCGCATGAACAGATTCGCACCTCCGGCCTGCTGCAGTCGCTCTTCGTCAGCAATCGCGCCGCCATGCGCGTCAGCGGGCACTGGTCGCTGCCGGCATTCCAGCCTTATCTCGTGAGTGGCCAACTCAGACTGGGCGTGACCGCGCTGCCGGTGCCCGAGAATGGCACCAAAGCCAACGTCCTGTATGAATCGGGCTGGAGTGTGCCCGCCACCACCCGCCATCCCGAGCTGGCCGTTGAGCTGGCACTTTTTCTCTCCGGCGAATTCGCGGCGCGGCAGCGCCGTGACATGCTGATCGGCCTGCCGGCGATGAAAGCCGTGGCGTTGGAACAAGTGCAGGCCGACACGCTCGGCCTGGAAAAAGTATTCTTCACGGAAGTGCCCTATGCGCGTCAGCACTGGGGTTCGCGGGTGGAACGCTTCTCTGAGATCGAACCATTGTTCGAAGATGCCCTCGATGAGGTGCTTTTCAAGGGCAAGTCGGTGGACGAGAGCTTTGCCCGCCAGGCGCAGCGCATCGACGAAAAACTGCGGCAAATCCGCGCCCGCAGTGCCGGCCGTTCCGCCGTGCTGCGGGGCAACCCCGAGGTCGTGCGCTGCTTGCTGGCGCTGGCGGCGCTGGCGTTGGGTCTGATGCTGGCGGGCATATTCGCCGGCCGCCGGCAGCGGGGCATGGCGTGGCGCCGTGATCAGACGTGGAAGGGCTTTCTCTTTCTGCTGCCCTCCTTTGTGCATTTGCTGGTCTTCCTGCTGACCCCCATCGTCTTCGCCGTTTACCTCAGCGTGCATGATTGGGAGATCATCGTGCCGGACAAGCCGTTCGTGGGCGCCGGCAATTATGTTGAAATGTTCCGCGACCCGCTGTTTTGGAACGCGCTGAAGAACACGCTGCTCTATTCCCTCAATGTGCCACTGGGCATGGCGGTGGCGCTGGGCGTGGCGGTGCTGCTCAACCGCCGGTTTGCCGGTGTCAATCTGTTGCGCACATTGTTTTTTCTACCGAGCGTGTCCTCCTTTGTTGCGATCGCGCTGGTGTGGCGGCTGCTCTACGAGCCCCAAATTGGCCTGGCCAATTTTCTGCTCGATCTCGCCGGCCTGCCGAAATCGCCCTGGCTCAATTCCCCGCAAACCGCCATGCTGGCGATTGTTCTGATGAGCATCTGGCTCGGGCTGGGCTACCAAATGGTGGTTTTTCTCGCCGGCCTGCAGGGCATTCCCGCAACGTTTTATGAGGCTGCCATGATCGACGGCGCCTCGGCCTGGCAGCGTTTTCGCACCATCACGCTGCCGCTGCTGCAGCCCACCACCTTCTTCGTTCTCGTGACCTCGCTGATCGGATCCTTTCAAGTATTCACCGCGATCTATGTGATGACCGGCGGCGGCCCGGCGCGCAGCACCGATGTGGTGGTGCATCACATTTATCAGGCCGCCTGGGCCAATCTGCGCATGGGCTATGCCTCGGCCATGTCGATGGTCTTGTTCGTGATCATCATGATCGCCACCTGGCTGCAGTTCCGGCTGTTGGGAAGGCAGGTGGACTATGCTTAGCGCGCTGCCCAAAAAATTCCTCCGGCTCGCACGCCATGCCGTCTTGTTCGCGCTTGCTTTTTCCATGCTGCTGCCCTTTGGGTGGATGGTTTCGACCTCGTTGATGACGGACACGGAGGTGTTTCAATATCCACCGCGCCTGTTGCCGCAGGCGCCGCGCTGGCAAAACTATCCCGAGGCCATGGCGCTGCAACCGTTTGGCAGGTTTTTTCTGAACACCATCATCATCACGAGTTTTTCGGTGGCCGGGCAACTGCTGTTCTGCTCGATGGCGGCCTACGCCTTTGCCCGCCTGCGCTTCAGGTGGCGCGATCGCCTCTTTGCCCTGTATCTCGCCACCATGATGGTGCCGGCGATCGTCACGCTGATTCCCGCCTTTCTACTGATCGTGGCCTTTGGCTGGATGAACACCTACGCCGCACTGATCTCCCCCGGCCTGTCGAGCGTCTGGGGCATTTTCCTGTTGCGGCAATTTTTCCTGACCATTCCCAAAGAATTGGAAGAAGCCGCGCGCCTGGATGGCGCCGGTGAGTTTGCCATCTACCGTCGCATCATTCTGCCGCTTTCCACGCCGGCGCTGGCAACGCTGGCCCTCTTTGCTTTCATGAACAGTTGGAAGGATTTTCTCTGGCCACTGCTCGTCACCAACCAGACCGAGATGCGGCCGGTGGAGCTGGGCATCGCGGCGTTCAGCACCATCTACGCGCTCGATTGGACGCATCAAATGGCGGCCGCGGTGATCGTGATGCTGCCCATCGTGCTCGTCTTCTTTCTGGCACAGCGCTATTTTGTGCAGGGCATCACGCTCACGGGCATGAAGGGTTAAGCGCGGGAGTCCTGATGAAAAAATCCAAAAGCACCGTGATGTTGCTGTGCGCACTTCTCCCTTTCGCCGGAGCCATGGCCCAGCCAGGCCTGCTTCCGGCATTCCGGCTGCACGCCAATGATCTCGAACTCAGTCGCGCCGCCCGCCCCGGCACCTACTTCGACAAGGCCGGCAGCAAATTTGCCATTCTGGGGTTCGAGAGCGGCACGTTCGAAGCCTGGGCCTATCCGCTCAAACTTTTTCGCAATTTTGAATTCGCGTTTCTGCTCGGCAATTCCACCCGGCCGCTGACGGGCGGCGAACTGGTGCGCCATATTGCGGTGACGCCGGAAGCCACCACGCTCACGTTCACCCATCAATCGTTCACCCTGCGTGCCATTTTCATCACGCCGCTGGCCGAGCCGGGTGCGATCATCCTGCTCGCAGTGAACGCCAGCGCGCCGCTCACCATCGTGTGCAGCTTTCTGCCGGTGCTGCAGCCGATGTGGCCGGCGGGTCTGGGCGGCCAGTATGCCCGCTGGGATGACGGGATGAAAGCCTATTTGATTTCAGAATCCTCGCGCCGCCATCATGCCTGGCTGGGATCGCCCGCCGCCACCGGCATTTCCTACACGCCGGCACACATGCTGTCCGATCAGCCCAATCAATTCAAGATCGAGATTCCGCAGCCGGCGGCGGTGCGTGGCAAGTTCATTCCCCTGATTATGGCCGGCGGCAGGGGGCAGCGCGAAACCATCCGGGCAGTGTACGAAAGACTGGCCGACCATCCCGAAAAGTATTATCAGGAAAACTACGAGTACTTTCGCCGGCTGCGCGCCACCACGCTGCAGATCGCCACGCCGAACCGGGAGCTGAATCTCGCCTTCGAATGGGCAAAAGTCGCCTATGACAACCTGCGCGTGGATCATCCCGGGCTGGGCAAAGGCCTGGTGGCGGGACTCGGGGTTTCGGGCACCAGCGGTCGGCCGGGTTTTGGCTGGTTTTTCGGGGGCGATGCTTACATCAACAGTTTCAGCATGAACAGCTACGGCGCGTTTGCCGCAGTGCAGGAGGCGCTGGCCTTCACGCAGAAATGGCAGCGCCGCGACGGCAAGATGGCGCATGAGCTTTCACAGGCGGAAGGCTACCTCAATTGGTTCCAGGATTATCCCTACGGCTATTTGCACGGTGACACGACGCCGTTCTATCTCTGCGCGATGTACGATTATTATGCCGCCAGCGGCGACGCGGCCTTCATCAGGAAGAGCTGGCCATCGCTGCAGCGTGCCTTCCAGTGGTGTTTGACCACCGACGCCAATGGCGACGGCTTGATGGACAACCGTCAGGCCGGGTTGGGCGCGCTGGAATTCGGTTCGCTCACGGACATTGAAACCGATATCTATCTCGCCGCAGTTTGGGTGCGCGCCGCGACGGTGATGCCCGATCTCGCCCGGGTTGCCGGCAAGCCGAACTTTGCGCGCACGGCCGCGCGCGTGGCGGAGCGCGCGCAAGCAGCCTTCGGTCACAAATTTTGGGACAGCGCGCGCCGGCACTACGCCTACGCATTCAATGCCGGTGGCGAGCAAGTCGCAGAAGTGACGCCGTGGCCCGCTGTCGGTTTGATGTGGCAGCTCGGTGACCCCGAGCACAGCGCGGCCACGCTGCTGAAACTGAACGCCGCCGAGTTGAGCACGGATTGGGGCGTGCGCAGCTTGTCGAACAAAAGTCCGCTATTCGAGCCGTTGAACTACAACTACGGCGCGGTCTGGCCCTTTCTCACCAGTTGGGTGGCAACCGCGCAGTTTCAGCACCACTTTGCGCTGCAGGGTTACAACTCATTGCTCACGAGCGTGCGCCACACGTTCGACAATGCGCTGGGCTGTGTGACGGAAGTTTTTTCGGGCGCACAGAATATCTGGCCGCAGGAAGCAGTGGCACATCAGGGCTTTTGCAGTGCCGGCGTGGTGCTGCCGCTGGTGCGCGGCCTGCTCGGCCTGACCGCGAACACTCCCGCAAGGAAGATCAGCTTTGCCCCGCATTTCCCCGCGGATTGGGAGCGGGTGACGATTCGAAATTTCCGCGCCGGGGAAGCTTCCTGCGATTTTGACTTTCACCGCGGGGAAGCGCAGCTCGGGCTTCTGGTTTCCCTGCGCAATGCCCCGCCCTGCAGCGTGCAGTTTGCGCCGGCGCTGGGCATCGGCAGCCGGATGGTGAGCGTCACGATCAATGGCCGGGGCGTTCCTTTTCGCGAGGTGGTTTCCTCTCAAACGATTCAACCGGTGGTCAACTTTCTGCTGCGCGACAGTGCCAGCATCAGCGTCAATTTCGTGCCGACAGTGGAGTTGCTGCCACCGGTGATCACCAGCAACACCGGTGACCACAATCAGGGCTTGAAGGTGATCGCCATCAAACGGGAGGGGCGGGTGCTCAGCGTGGAAGTGGAGGGCTTGGCGGGCGAACGTTACGAACTCGAGGTGGTCAATCCCGGCAAGATCATCAATGTGGAGGGTGCTGAGCGGCAGGGCCGCGTGCTCGTGATTCAGATGGCGGCGGGCGGGTGGGGCGAGTTCATCCGGCAGGAGATTCGGTTGGAAACCGAATGAAGCCCGCCCTCAGGAGGCCGCGGCGTCGGTGTAGGCGCGGGGAACGAAGTCCGGGCTGTTCAACAGTACGATGTTTTCGCCCGATTGCGTGAGCACGAAGAGGCCGTTTTTGTAGGCGTAACGGTCAACGCCTGCATCGATGCTCATGCCCGCGACCACCCCATGCAACACCAGGCCGCGGTAGCGCGGGAAGAAATCGAAAAATCGCGGCAGGCGCTCCAGGGTTTCATCCACATCGCGGCGTTCGAGCTTGAGTTTCACTTCCACGGCAAAAACATGGGTCGGGCCGTAACCGAGCACGTCCCATTCCATGCCGTCGCCATCCAGGCGTCCGACGCTGCGAGCCGAAATGTTGGTCAAATGGTAACCGCGTTCGCGAAAAACACGGGCAACCGCGGGGCGCACCGAACTTTCCGCGAACAAGCCCAGTGAATCGGTCAGGCCGGCAAAGCGCCTGATGAGATCCTGCAGCTTTTGATCAGTCACCTGGAGCTGTCGGCCCGTTTCTTTGAGTTGCCGGTCAGTTTCTTTGAGTTGCCGGTCAGTCTCTTTGAGTTGCCGGTCAGTCTCTTTGATTTGCCGGTCGGTTTCCTTGAAACCGTGGTAGACAAGTTTTTCTAATTTTTCCAGTTCTGTCATGCGTTTCTCCCCATTGGCATAGGGTTTTGCTGTGTGCCTGCAGCGGAACCCGGGGATGGCACACCGCATCAATAGTGAAAAATGCGGCTTGAGTCAAGCAAAAATTCCGGCCGATTCAACTGAAAAATTGCGTTCCAATGAAACAAGTCAAACCACTCGAATTTCTCGCCCGCGCTGACAAGTGGTACCTCGGCGGCGGCAACCGCCTGCTGTGGGCCCCACCTTTCCCGCTGTTTCTCGATTTCCCCGGGCTGTGGGATGAGGCGCAATACTTCAACTATTCTCTGCAGCCGTTGTTCACCTGGACGTTGCTGGACGAGGAGGGCAGGGAGCTGGCGCTGCACTTTTGCCGCCGGCAATGGTCGCCCGCCGTGCTGACGCAGAAGTATCTCGTCAGCCGCACGCCGGGGTCGCATAAACGTGATGACTCCCTGTCCGTGCGCGAGCGCAAAATGATCCTCCCGCAGGATGTGGCCGTTTGCGAGGTGCAACTGCGCAACCGCTCGTCCAGGAAGCGGCGCCTGCATGTGATCCTGTGGACAGTGCAGGAAAATCATCCCGCACAACCAGGCCCCCGGCTCTCTCAAGTCAGTCAGGAAAACGGCATCATCTCGTTTCTCCAATCTCTCGCACCCGCCAACCTGCCGCCTTTGCCGGTGGCGCTGTCATTGGGATTGAATCAGCCGGTGCAATCTTTCAGCCTCGATCCCAGCGAGCGCTCGGCGTTGCAGCCCCACTGGCGCTTCACACCCTTTTATGAGAGCTTTCGTGCCGGCCGGCTTCCGAACCGTGACTTTGCCGGCGGAGACGAACGGGAAGGGTTGCTTTATGCCGCGCTGCATGTCGAGATGGTATTGCCCGCGGGCGGCGAAGCCAGTGTCACCGCCGGTTTGGCGGCCGCGCCGGATCGGGAGCAGGCTCGTGACAATCTCTCTGAGACGCTGGGGAGGGGCAGGGTCGTGAAGACAAGCCGCACGAATTGGCGGCGCCACTTTGCCGGGGCTCCGTCATTTGCCTGTTCGAATGAATATTTTTCCCGCTATTATTGGTATCGCTGGTACGGTCTGCGGTTGAACACCATCGTGGTGCAGGAGGGCAACTATCGCCGGCCTTTTGTCTGTGAAGGCATTGGATATTTCCGCGCGCCGATTTCCTACAGCGCCATGTGCCATATGCGGGAGAATCGCTGGCGCCATGATCCCGCCCTGGCTGCCGGCAGCCTGCTCACTTTCATCGACAACCAGCAGGCAGACGGCAGTTTTCCCGGCTATATCGATGTGCACCAGCAACGCCCGCATCTGTTTTATCATGCCAACTGGGGCCAGGCCGTGTGCGAGCTGCTGCGCGTTCACCCCTCGCCTGATTTCGCCGCCGCCAGTTATGCCGGACTGCAACGCTACGCCCGCTATTTCGACGAGACACGCGATGCCGAAGGCAGCGGTTTGTATGATGTCTGCAACCAGTATGAAACCGGTCAGGAGTTCATGTCGCGTTATCTCGCGGTGGCGCGCGATGCCGACCGGGACGCCTGGGGCCGGGTGTTTCGCCTCAAAGGCGTTGATGCCACGGTTTATCTTTATCAACTCAAACAGGCGTTGGCGGAGCTGGCGGTGAAATTGGGCAGGCCGGAGGAGGCCCGCCAGTGGCAGAGCGGCGCAGCCAGCATCAAACAGGCGATATTGCAGAAAATGTGGGATCCGGCGGAGGAAATGTTTTTCGACGTCGATCCGCGTTCGGGCAACCGCACCGGTGTAAAAGCCGCGGTCTGCTTTTATCCCTATTTCACCGATGTCGTGGCGGCGGAGCATGTCTCCGGATTGAAAAGGCACCTGCTGAATCCACAGGAGTTTTGGACGCCCTTTCCCGCGCCCGCGGCCAGCGTCGATGATTCCAACTTTTGCGCCGAGCCGGAATGGAAGGGCAGGCGCATGAACTGCCCCTGGAATGGCCGGGTGTGGCCGATGACCAACAGTCATCTGGCGGAGGCTCTGGCGCAGACGGCGCTGCGCTTCGGCGATGCCGGTTTGCTGCAGGCCGCCGTCGGGTTCATCAGCAGGTTTATTGTAATGATGTTTCACGAAGGCGACCCCCGCCGGCCGAATTGCTTCGAGCACTATCATCCCTACACCGGCAAAGCCGCCTTGTACCGCGGCATCGATGATTACCAGCACTCGTGGGTCAACGATCTCATCATCAAATATGTTTGTGGCATACGGCCGCATGATGCCGGCGTGCGCATCGACCCCCTGCCGTTTGATTTGAAATGGTTCAAACTCGATGACGTGCGGGTGAGAGGTGTGCGCCTGACGGTGCAACGTGAAGGTGAGACCTTCCGGGTTTGGTGTGATGGCCGGCGGCACGGCAAAAGCAAGATCGGCGGGCCGGTCGAGCTTGCGCTGTGATCGCCGCGGCGTGACGGAGCAAAGGGTGAAAGTGGAAACGGAGTCGCAATGAAGCGCGTTGCGTACCTGCTGGCCAACCCCGCCAATCCCTCGCGCGAAGAGCAGGCGGGCTGGCACTTTCTGACACGGCAGGCGGGATTCAAACACACCAAACTCTCCCTGGCTGATTTGACACGACGCCCCGCGCTTCTGCAAAACTGCGATTTGCTGTGGTGGCATTATGATTCAGAGCCGGCGCTGCCGGCCGCTGCGTGCGATCCCGGATTGGCAACGGCAGTGCAAGCGTGGCTCGCTGCCGGCGGCGCACTCCTGCTCACGCTGCTCGCTGCGCCTTATGTTTGCGATTTGGGTTTGGAAGCGCAGCGGCCGAATTTCCTCGCCAAAGGCGGGTGGCCGCAGGATTGCTGGGCCGCGGGCTACCATGACCGGCGCGGCTTTGCAGGCTATGGCGACCATCCGATTTTCGCGGGATTGCAGCGAGGCGTGTTCACGTGGAGCCCGCAGCGCGGCAGCGCCTTTGCCGCCGCCTTTTACGAAGCCCCGGCTGCGCCGCAGCAGGGCAGCGTCATTGCGGTGGGCCGCGCCTACATCCGCCTCGACGAACACTGGCGTTTGATCACCGAATATCAGGCCGGTGCCGGCCGCGTGCTCACCATTGGTTCCTTTCTCTTTTTCGATCACGCCGCCAATCTCTATCGCCGTCATCTCGAAGCTTTTGTACGCAACTGCCTGGCCTATTTGCTGGAACCACCCGCGCAAGCGGTGCGCACCCATTGGCCGCTCCCGCCGGCGACCGTCAAGCAAGTCTTGTCCGGCACCCGGAGCCATTCGATTCGAACACAGGAGCAGTGGCGTGTGGCCGCAAGCGGGCTGGGCTTTGCCGCACGGCCGGCCAGTGACAATTTCTTCGACCTGGGCGGCCGGCGTATTTTGCTCATGGGTCATGAGCGCGGCGGTCTCGATGAAATCTGGTGCCCGCCGTTTCGCGGCCTGCAACACTTGCGCACCGCCTTCCGAATCGGAGAGGGCGGGTGGCTGGGGAGTGACACGCTGACTCCGGTTGTCACGATTACGCCGGAAACGCTGCAGCGCGAATATCGTCTGCCCGGCGCCGTCATCACTGAGCACACTTTTGCCGACTTGCATGATCCTGCCGCCGCACTGCACTATCGGGTGGAGGCGCAAACCACAGTCGAAATTTTTCTCACCGCAGTTTGTGATTTGCGCCTGATGTGGCCATACTCCGAGCAGGCCACGGGCAATTTGCTCTTTGGCTGGCAGGAGGGCCCGGCGGCGGTGTTTATCCAGGACGAGAGCAGCACGCGCTGCGTCATGTTCGGCGGGTCGCGCATGCCGGAAGCCCGGCTTGCCGGCCACTATGCGAGAATCACAGAAGGCGCGGGCCAGTTGCACGGCGAACCGACGGCGCTGTTGCAGGTTGCAATGGGATTGCGTTACGTGCTTGCCGCGGGGGCGCAAGAATTGACCATCGTCTTTGCCGGTTCGGCTCAGGGCGAAGGGGAGGCCCGACAGGCCTATCGCCGCCTGCTGCAGCATCCCGCACGCAGTCTTCGCCGCCAGGCGCGGCATTTTGAAAGGCTGCTGCGCGACGCGGCACTTGTGGTCACGCCGGATGAGACTTTCAATGCAGGCTTGCGCTGGGCGCTGGCCGCCAGTGATCGTTTCTTCGTTGCAACGCCCGGTGTGGGCGCCGGCTTCATGGCCGGCTTTGCCACCACGGCCAGCGGCTGGAAAGGCGGGCATGAAATCAGCGGCCGGCCGGGCTACGCCTGGTATTTCGGTCGCGACAGCGTGTGGACCGCTCTGGCCGCGCTGGCATACGGCGATTTTACGAAGGTCAAACAAACCCTGGAGTTGCTCGGCACCCATCAGGATGTTGACGGCAAAATTTTTCATGAGCTGACCATGAATGGGCAGGCGCACTTCGATGCCGCCGATGCCACGCCCCTCTACGTCATGCTCATGGGGCGTTATTTGCGCGCCAGCGGCGATCGCGACTTTGTCCGGCAGCAGTTTCCCCGCGTGCAGCGTGCCATGGGCTGTTGCCTCGCCACCGACCGGGATGGCGACCATTTCATCGAAAACACCCATGTCGGTCACGGCTGGGTGGAAGGGGGTGCCTTGTTCCCGGCGCATGCCGAGTTCTATCTCAATGCCTGCTGGACAGCAGCCTTGTGGGAAGCCGGCAACCTCGCCAAGGCCCTCGGACAAGACCGCCTGCTCCGGCGGTGGGCGCGCCACTGGCAGACAGTGCGCCATCGCCTGCCGGTAAGATTTTGGAACAAGCAAACCCGGTTCTACAATTTTGCCAAACGCACCGACGGCACATTTGTGGATGAAAAAACGATTATGCCGGCGGTGGCCATCTATCTCGGGCTGATCCCCCGCAAGCGTGCGGAAATCTGTTTGCAGGAACTGGCTGGCCTGCGTTTTTCCACAGATTGGGGCGTGCGTCTGGTGAGCTGCGACAGCCCGATTTACGATCCCGCGGGCTATCACACCGGCAGCGTTTGGCCGTTGTTCACCGGCTGGCTGGCACTGGCGGAATACCGCTCGTACCGCCCGACACAAGGTTTTGTCCATCTCATGAACAACCTCCTGCGGTATCGCGACTGGGCGGCGGGTTGCGTCCCGGAAGTATTGCACGGCGAACAATATCGGCCGGCCGGTGTGTGCCCGCATCAAGCCTGGTCGGAAGCCATGGTGTTGCTGCCGGTGCTGGAAGGCATGCTCGGGTTGGAGTGTGACGCCTTGCGCCACCATGTCACCCTGCGGCCGGCGCTGCCGCCGCAATGGGATTTTTTCGAGGTCAAGAATGTCCGGCTCGGCCGCCACCGTTTGCACCTGCGCATGCACCGGCGCGGAAAGGAAACCGTCTACTCTTTCCGCACCGACAGTACGATGCCAATGACGCTGCGCTTTCAGGCCATTCTGCCGCTGGGCACGGAGGTGAAGTTGCTGCGACTGAACGACAGCAGGCAATTCGGCGGCATGCAGATCACCCACTACCGGGACTTTCCGGAGCTGGAGTTCGAATTGTACGGACATGCCAGGCTGGCTTTCCACCATGATGGTGGCATCGGCGTGATGCCACCGGTGTCACTGCCGCGGGTGAATGAGCCGTCGAGGGGATTTCGCCTGCTTCGGGAGGAATGGGCATGTGGCATCCTGCAATTGACGGTTGAAGGCCGGCCCGGCCGGGAATATGAACTCGAGCTTTTCGATCCCGACCACACCATTCGCAACGTTGAGAACGCCCGCATCGTGGCCCGGCATGGTTCGATGGTCGTGCTCGGTTTTGAATTGCAAAGGAGGGGGCCGGAAAACGGGCCGGTGACGGGAAACATCATGGTCACGGCCGCATGAGCGCCCGCGCGGTCGCTGGTTTGGGCGAAATTTCTCCTAAGCAAGCGCCGGCGCGCGCCGGGTCGGGCGGCAGCGCCCGGCAACCCGATGGGAATACTGACTTTCAAATTGACAATCAGGCATTTTTTGGCTAAGTTGCATCGCTCAATTCGATGCCCCTGTGCCTGCATGCGAAAACTCAAGCATTTGTTGGAATATCTCGGGCTGCGGCTGCTGGTGCTGCTTGCGACCAGCATGCCCAGGAATGCCGTGCTTTCATTGGGCGCGGGCTTGGGCCGTTTCACCTTTTCAATTTTGCGCATTCGGCGCCGGGTGACGTTGCACAATCTCGAGCAAGCCTTCCCGGAGAAAGCGCGCGTGGAGGTGCTGGCGCTCGGCCGGCGCAATTATGAAAATTTCGGCATGATGTTGATGGAATATCTGCGCCTGCCGCAGCTCAGCGCGGAAGAATTGGAAGAACTCGTGTGTTTTCGCAGTGCGGAGGACGAACATCTCTGGCAGCAGACGCTGGCGGAAGGCCGTGGCGCCATTTGCATGACCGGCCACTTTGGCAATTGGGAGTACATGGGCGCCATGCTGGCGCAGCGCTTCCCCATGGTCTTTCTCTATCAGGCGCAAAACAATCCTTACGCCGATCGCTTCATTCGCCGCACGCGCGAGTCGCTGGGCATGACAAGCATTCCGCGCGGCTCCGCGCTGAAGGGCATCCTCAAGGCCCTGCGCGAGAAAAAGTTCGTCGCGGTGCTCGCCGATCAGGATGCGGGTCAAAGCGGCATCTTCGTCGACTTTCTCGGCCGGCCGGCCTCCACGGCGCGTGGCCCGGCCGCCTTCGTGCTGCGCAGTGGCGCGCCCATTTTGTTCGTTGTTGCGGTGCGCCAGCCCGGTGGTCATCATGTGATTGAAAGTGAATGCCTGCGCTTCGATGATCTCCCCGCCGCCTGGACCGAGGAGGAGAAAATCCGCGCGGTGACGGAACGCTGGAGTGCCGTGCTGGAGCGGCGCATCCGCCGCCATCCTGATCACTGGTTTTGGATGCACCGGCGCTGGAAAACAGCACCGCCGGCGGCGGGCCAAACCGGCCGCGAGTGCGCATGACCGCCGTGCCCGACAAGGCTTCCCCGTTGCCCAACCCGGTTCGAAAAGTTTTGATTGTGCAGACGGCGTTCCTGGGCGACGTGATTCTGGCAACGCCGCTGGTGGAGGCCGCGCACCACGTGTTTGCGCCCTGTGAAGTTCATTTCATGGTGATTCCGGCGGCGGCAAATGCCCTGGAGAGACACCCCGGCATCACACGGCTGGTGATCTTTGACAAACGCGGCAGCCAGCGCGGTCCGGCGGCCCTGTGGCAACTGGTGCGGGAATTGCGCCGTGAAAACTATGCGGTGGCGGTCGTGCCGCACCGCTCGCTGCGCAGCGCGCTGCTGGTTTGGCTGGCGCGCATTCCCCTGCGCATCGGGTTTGTTCGCAGCGCGGGCGCGCGGTTGTTCACACACCGCGTGCCCTACCGCGAAACGCATGAAGTCGAGCGCAATCTCGATTTGTTGCGGCCGTTTGGCGTCTTGCCCAAGGCGCTGGCGCCGCGCGTGCCATGGGATGAAGCGGATGCTGCCGTGGTGGCGGAAATGATCGGCGATTGCGGCACAGGCCGGCGCTGGTACGCGCTGGCGCCGGGATCGGTGTGGGCGACCAAACGCTGGCCCGCCGACCGTTTCGCCCAGCTTGCCCGCGCGTTGATCGCGGATCACCACGCTTTGGTTTTTCTTGTTGGCGGCGAGAGTGATGCGGAATTGTGCGCCGGCATTCAAGCGCAGGCCGGCGCGCACTGCCGCAATCTTGCCGGCCGCCTCACGCTGCGGCAGGCCGCGGCTTTGCTCGATCGTTGCACGCTGTTGGTCAGCAATGACAGCGCGCCCGCGCATCTCGGGGTTGCCACGCGCTGCCGCGTGCTGACGATTTTCGGCCCCACGGTGCCGCGCCTGGGTTTCGCACCCTACGGCGCGGGCCACGGCGTGATCGAGAAGAATCTCGCCTGCCGGCCGTGCAGCACGCATGGCAGCCGGCGCTGCCCCCTGGGCACGCATGCCTGCATGCTGGAGATTTCCGTGGCAGAGGTTTTGGCGCGAGTGAAAGACGCGGTGCAGAGCCGATGAACGTAATCAAGATCAATGCCGACCATCCCGAGCCGGAAAAAATCACCCTCGCGGTGAATGCCTTGCGGGAGGGGCAGATCATCGCGTATCTCACCGATACCATTTACGGCCTGGGTGTCGATGCGCGGCTGCCCGGCGCGATCGATCAGATTTATGCGCTCAAACGCCGGGTGACGGAAAAAGCGCTGCCGGTGATCATTGGCAACCGCGGCATGCTTGCCGGCTGGGTGAAATACGTTTCACCGGTGGCGGAGAAGCTCATGCAGGATTTTTGGCCCGGACCGTTGACCCTGGTTTTTGAGGCGACGAAAAGAGTCCCGCAAAATCTCATCGCGTCCTCCACAACACTGGCGGTGCGCGTGCCGGCGCGTGCCCTGCCGCGGCTGCTCAGTGAAATGCTGAACGCCCCCATCATTTCCACCAGCGCCAATCTTGCGGGCCAGCCGGGCGCCACCACCGCGGAGGAAGTGGTGCGGCAATTCGGCAGTGAGCTGCCCTTGCTGCTCGATTCCGGGCCCGCCTGCACCACGCTGGCCTCGACCATTTTGGATGTCACCACTTCGCCGCCACGCCTGCTGCGCGCCGGCGCGCTGCCGCAGGAAGCCATCATGCAATCGATTGGAGCCATTCAAACGTGAGCGCAAACCGTCCCTTCACCATCCTCTTCGTCTGCAGCGGCAACAGTTGTCGCAGCCCCATGGCCGAGGCGCTGCTTCGCCTCAAACTGCCTTCGCGCTTGCAGGAGGAAGTCGAAATTCGTTCAGCGGGTACGCTCGGCATCGAGGGCATGCCGGCTACCGAGTCGGCGATCAGCGTGGTGGAGGAAATGGGCGGCGAGTTGCGCCGCCATCGCTCGCAGGGCCTCAGCGAGGAACTGGTGGCCAATGCCGATCTCATCCTGGTCATGGCCCGTGAACACGTCGAGCATTTGCAGCGCCACTATCCCCACTATCGCGAGAACGTTTTTCTGCTCAAGCGCTTTGCCAATGATCAGGCGCCGGAGAATCCCGACATCGAAGATCCCATCGGTTACGGCCGCGAGGTGTATCGCGCCTGCGCCGAGACGATCGCCGGGGAAATCGACCGCGCTCTGCCCGCAATCGTGCATCTCGTGCAAAACCGCCGGCATGAGGCCTCGTGATCCCGCTGCGGCGTATTTTGCTTTCGCGCACCGACCGTCTGGGTGACGTGATTTTGGCGACGCCGGCTGCCACCGCGCTCAAGCAGCAGTTGCCCGGCGTGGAAGTTTTTTTTCTCGCGCGGCGCTACACCGCCGGCATTTTGGAGCTGCACCCGCACGTCGATGGCATCATCTCTCTCGATGAGCAGGGTGCCGTTCCGCTGGCCGGGCGGCTCGCGGCCCACCGGTTTGATGCCGTGGTGGCGCTTTTTCCCCGGCCGCAGCTGGCGTGGCGTTTTTTGCAGGCAGGCATTCCGCTGCGCATCGGCACGGGCTACCGCTGGTACAGCGTGCTATACAATCGCCGTGTGTATCAGCACCGCAGGCATGCCCGCCAGCATGAAGCAGAATGCAATCTGCAACTGCTGGCGCCTCTGGGCATCACCACCACGGCGGTGGAATTCCATTACCGCCGCGATCCCGCCGTCGAACGCGAAGTGACGGACTTGCTGGCGGCGCAGGGCGTGCAAGCGGGCTTCGTGGTGTTGCATCCCGGCAGCGGCGGCTCGGCGCGCGACTGGCCGCCGGAGCATTTTGCCGCCCTCGCACGGCAAGTGGTGACCGTCACGAAACGCCAGGTGGTGCTCACCGGCCATGCCAGTGAGCGCGAGCTCACCCGGCAAATTCGGCAAGCAAGCGGCGGGAACCTGATCGATCTCGCCGGTCACCTGACACTCAAACAACTTGCCGGCGTGCTTGCACGCGCGGCCGTGTTCGTGGGCAACAGCAGCGGGCCGTTGCATCTGGCGCGCATGGTGGGCACGCCGGTGGTTGCGTTTTATCCGCCGATCACCGCCTGCCGGCCCGAGCGCTGGGGACCCTATGGCTGCCGTGCCGATGTGTTGATGTCACAACAGGAGGAATGCTTTCGCTGCAGAAAGTCACGCACGCGGGTGTGTCCCTGCATGCAGGCAATCCCGGTGGCGGAGGCCTTCAGGAAGGTTGAGGAGAAACTGTCATGATCAGGAAAGATTGCGGGCAGATGCCGGTGCGCCCGGTGTTCTGGTTGCTGCTCATGTCCTGCTGTGCGGGGGTGCCGGTGTCGGCGCAACGTCCCGTGTCCGTCGCCGCATCGGATTCGGGCAAGCGTGTGGCGCCGCTGCGGGTGGTGGAGAATCGCGCCTTCAACGTTGGCGAGAAGCTCACGTTTCTCGTGCGCTACGGCCCCATTGTCGCCGGCACGGCAGTCATGTCGGTGCCGGAAGTGGTGACGGTCAATGGCCGGCCGTGCTATCACCTTTTGTCCGAGGCGAACACCAACTCCTTCTTTTCGCGGCTGTATCGCGTGGAAGACCGGGTCAGCTCGTTTGCCGACGTCGAGGGCATTTTCAGTTGGCGCTACGTGAAGAACCAGCGCGAGGGCAGTTTTCGCGATGAGCGTGTGGTGGATTTCGATCCCGCCGCCCGCATTGCCATCACCGCGAAAAACGGCAGGCGCGATACCGTGGCCATTCCGCTGTTCGTGCAGGACATCATTTCGGCATTTTACTATATTCGTACGCAGAAGCTGGAGCCGGGCGACACGGTATACGTCGACAACTACGACAACGGCAAGATTCTGCCGCTCAAGATCACTGTGTACCGGCGGGAGAAGATCAAGGTGCGCGCCGGCAAGTTCAACTGCCTGGTGGTGGAGCCGCATTTGAAGACACCGGGGCTGTACAACCAAAAGGGCCGGCTGATTGTCCATCTCAGCGATGATGACCGCAAACTGCCGGTGATGACCACCACCCAGCTTTATATCAAGGCCTTCAACCTGGGCAATGTCGTGGCCGAGTTGGAGAAGATCGAGGGGGTGGAGGGGTATTGAAGCGGGGGTGTTGCGGAGTTTGCAGTACAAGTAATATTTCAAACCCGGCCACCAGAACGGCGGGCCGGGCGAACTACTACAACTATCAAGCTGATTATGCAACTGCATCGCCTGTACGACAAAGCCTCGGCCGGTGAGCGCCTTACGCCGGACGAAGGCCTGCAGCTCCTCAAGAACGGTGAGCTGCTCGAACTCGGTGCCGCCGCAAATACCATGCGCCGCCACAAGAACCCGCAACCGTGGGTGACGTTCGTGGTGGACACCAATCCCAACTACACCAATGTCTGCAACGTCGACTGTATCTTTTGCGCCTTCTACCGGCATGATGGCGAAGCCGGCAGCTACACTTACTCCGTCGATGAGATGATCCAAAAATTCAAAGAGACGGCGCAAAAGGGCGTGAACACGATTCTGCTGCAGGGCGGCGTGAATCCCAACCTGCCGTTTGAGTACTATCTCGAACTGGTGCGGCGCACGCGCGCGGAGGTGCCGGAAGTGCATCCTCATTTCTTCTCGACGGCAGAAATCAAGGGCATGGCTGAAGTGTCCGGCCTGAGCGTGCGGGAGGTGCTGCAGCAGTTGAAAGAAGCGGGCCTGAACACCATTCCCGGCGGCGGCGCCGAAATTCTCTCCGACCGCGTTCGCAAAAAGATCAGCCACAAAAAAGGCAGCCCGGCCGAGTGGCTGGACATCATGCGCGAGGCGCATCTGCTCGGCTACAAAACCACGGCCACGATGATGTACGGCCATCTCGAAACCGACGAGGACATCATCATCCATCTCGACAGCATTCGCCGGCTGCAGGATGAAACCGGCGGCTTCACCGCCTTCATCCCGTGGAGCTTCAAGCCCGGCAATACGCCGCTCGAAAAGATCATTCCGACTTACGCCACGCCGACGCGTTATCTGCAGATCATTGCGCTGGCGCGCCTCTACCTCGACAACTTTCCGCACATTCAGGCCTCCTGGTTTTCCGAAGGCAAGAAGATCGGCCAGATTGCCCTGCACTTCGGCGCGGATGATTTCGGCGGCACGCTGGTGGAGGAAAACGTCCACGCCGCCGCCAACTTCGTCAACAAAACCTCGACCGAGGAGGTGATTCAGCTCATTCGCGAGTCCGGCTACATCCCGGCGCAACGCAGCACGTTGTATGAAATTTTGAAGGTCTACGAAGCTTGAACCGGCGGCGCGGCCGGTTGCCGTGTGGCTTTCCCTGCTCTGCTCCGCGTGCCCCCGCCCCTCCTGTGCCAGGGGCGTGGCGCGCGAGGTGGAACCCCGGACGGCGGCGCAAAATGTGATATATGCAGCAATCGAACGGAGAACGAACGAAGGAGGAAAGTCTGCCAACACAAAGCTGTGAGGGAGGAAACATGAGGAGCAATCCGCAGTGGTCATCGCCGGCGACGCGCTGGCTGTTGATGATCCTGCTGTCGGCCGCGGTTTATTTCATCAAATACGTCAAATACGTCGCGCCCCCCGCCGCGGAAACGCCGCCGCGGCCGGCGGGCCTGGATTCGACCGCCGCAGTGCCGGAGCCGCCGGCCTTGCGGGTGATCGATCACACCATTGCCCACGGCCAAACACTTGCCCAGATTCTCAGCACCCGTTACGTCCGTCCGGAAGATGTTTTTCCCACCATCGCAGCGTTGCGGTCGATCTTTGATCCGCGCCACCTGCGCGCCGGCCGGCCGCTGCAGCTCAAGCTCGATTCCCTGGGCACGCTGCATGAACTGGCCTACCAGCCCTCGCCGGAGTTGGTGATTCGTGTGCAGCGCGACAGCACCAATCGCTTCATCGGAGCCGCGGACTCCCTGCGTCTGGAGCGCGAGGTCAAGCTGCTGGCGGGCGAAGTGACTGCCACGCTTTACGAAGCGGTCATGGCGCAGCAGGAATCTCCGGAGCTGCTGCTGCAATACACCGACATTTTCCAGTGGGACATCGATTTCTTCATCGATACCCAGCGCGGTGACCGCTTTCGCATTCTCTTTGAAAAGCTGTATGTCGAAAAGGAACCCGGCCGGCGCGAGTTCGTCCGTTACGGCAGAATCCTGGCCGCCAGTTATGAGCAGCAGGATTCGAGCTGCATGGCTTTTCTATTTGATCCCGACAGCAGCGGCCGCGGCGGCTATTTCGACCGCCAGGGCAACTCGTTCCAGAAGACTTTCTTGAAATCACCGCTGAATTACCGGCGCATTTCCTCGCACTTTTCCAACGGCCGCCTGCATCCGATTTTGCGAAAGGTGCGTGCCCACACCGGGGTGGATTTCGCCGCGGCCACGGGCACGCCGGTGGTCGCCACCGCGAACGGCACGGTTGCAGCTCTGGGCTGGGAGGGAGGTTATGGCAAGCGCGTGGTGATCCAGCATAAGAATCACTTCAGCACGCTCTACGGTCACCTGTCGCGTTTTGCCGAGGGTTTGCAGGTGGGGCAGATGGTTTCGCAGAGCCAGGTGATTGGCTATGTTGGCGCGACCGGCCTGGCGACCGGCCCGCATTTGCACTACACCATGTATCTCAACGGCCGGGCCATCGATCCGCTGCGCATGAAGCCGGCTGCCGCCGACCCGATTGCGCCGCATTTGCGCCAGGCTTTCTTTGCGCACCGCGACCGCCTGCTGCAGCAGTTGCAGTCACCGGCTCCGCTGTTCGTGGTCGGATCGGAAATGAAAATGGCCGCGCGGAAATAGGCGCGGCCTTATCTGCCGCATCCCCGGCCGCGGTGCTGCAATGCGGGCGAACAGCGTGCGCGGCACAGGCAGCCTCGGCCGGCCGCGGCTGCTCATTTGACGGCAAGAGGTTGAATCCCCGCAGACCCGGCGGCCTCAATACAACACCACCTCGGGTTTGGCGGGGATGAGTTTTCTTTGCCAGGCCAGCTCGTAGAGCAGCTCTAATGCGCGCTGGCCGCGCGCGCCCATGTCGAGAGTCACCTCGTTGACATACATCTTCACGAATCTTTCCCCCAGTTTCGCATCGATGCCCCGGCCGAATTGCAGCGCATAGGGAATCGCCTCCTCCTGGTGTTGATAGCCATAGGTGATGCTGTCGCGCAGGCCGCGGGACAGGCGGTGTGCCATCTCGGCGCCAAGATCTTTGCGCACGACATCCAGCCCGAGCGGCAGCGGCAGACCGCCGGCGTATTCCCGCCAGAGCTCGCCATAATCAATCAGCTTGTGCAGGCCAAAGTGGTGATAGTTGATCTGGCCTTCATGAATCAACAAACCGGCATCGACTTCGCCGGCCTGCACCGCCGCGATGATGCGGTCGAAGGGCATGTCGACATTTTGCATTTCCGGGTGGAAGATTTTGAGCAGCAGGTTCGCAGTAGTCCACCGGCCGGGTGTGGCGATGCGTCTGCCGGCCAACTGCCCGGGTGGCGTGAGTGTTTGCGAGACGATGATCGGCCCGTAGCCCTCCCCCATGCTGGCGCCGGTGCGCATGATCCAGTATTGCCCCGCGACATGAGCAAAGGCATGCGCCGAAATGGCGGTGACCTCCAACTCGGCCCGCAAGGCGCGCTCATTCAGCGTTTGAATATCAGCCATCACATGTTCGATGACCACCCCCGGAATTTTCACCCGGCCGCTGGCCAGGCCGTAAAACATGAAGGCGTCGTCGGGATCGGGACTGTGCCCGACGCGCACGATTCGATCTTGCCTCAAAGTGAAATACTCCCTTTTGCAAGCGGTGCCGGGCATGCGCCCCGCCACCGCAGTGACGCGCCGGTGCAAACCGGCGTTTGGCTATTTGATCAAACCCAGCTCCCGGCCGGCCTTCTCGAAGGCGCCGACCGCGAAATTCAGGTCTTCGAGGGAATGGGTGGCGGACATCATCAGCCGCAGCCGTTCCCTGCCCTTGGGCACCGTGGGATAGGTGATGGCCATGGCAAAGATGCCGGCTTCGAACAGTTGACGGCTCAGGGCCTGGGCTTTGGTGGTGTCGCCGATCATCACCGGAGTGATGGGGGTCACACTGTTGCCGAGATTGAAACCCAGGGCGACCATCTTGTCCTTGAAGTATTTGGTGTTGCTCCACAGCTTTGCCACCAGCTCGTCCGAAGCCGTGAGAATATCGACTGCGGCAATGCAGGCCGCCACGTCTGCAGGCGTGACCGCACTGGAGAACAGGAAGGGCCGGGCACGCTGGCGCAGAAAGTCGACGATTTTCTTCCGGCCGGCCGCATAACCGCCGACCACGCCAAAGGCTTTGGACAGCGTGCCAATTTCGATGTCGACGCGGCCATGCAAACCGAAATGATCGGCGATGCCGCGGCCGGCGCTGCCGAGCACGCCCTCGCCGTGGGCGTCATCGACCATGGTGAGGGCATCGTATTTTTCGGCGATCGCGACGATGTCAGGCAGCGGCGCGATGTCACCGTCCATGCTGAACACCCCGTCGGTGATGATCAGCCGCCGGCGCACCGCGGTTTCGTTTTTGATCTTGGCTTCGAGGTCGGCGACATCGTTGTGGTTGTACCGCACCACCTTGGCCTTGGAGAGCCGGGTGCCGTCGATGATGCTGGCGTGATTCAGCTCGTCGGAGAAGATCACATCGCCGGCGCCGGTGAGGGTCGGGATCACGGCTTGATTGGAGACGAAACCGGATTGAAAGGAAATGGCGGCTTCCACGCCCTTGAAGGCCGCCAATTTTTCCTCCAGCTCGAGATGCAGTTTTTGCGTGCCGGCAATGGTGCGCACTGCCGCCGGCCCCACGCCGTAGCTCTCAATGGCTTTGATCGCGGCTTCCTTCAAGCGGGGGTGATTGGCGAAACCGAGATAGTTGTTGGCGCACAGATTCAACACCCGCTTGCCATCGACTTGAATCCACGCGCCCATCGCGCTTTCGATGGTGCGAATCTGAATGTACTGGCCCTGATCACGCAGGGCCTGAAGTTCCTCGTCAAGAAACGCGAGTTTGGACATGGCAAAGACTCCCTGAGCAAGAAAATGTCAATGACCCGCGGCCGGGCTCGACCCAAAATGTCAACGGATGGCGGCCCCACGGGCTCCGACCATCCGTTGGAAAACACTGCTGATTGCCGCGCTCTGCGTGCGTATGAAATGCGGCTTGAAACTCTGCCGCCCGCAGCGGAACCGTGCGCCAGTGCGTCCAGAAGCGCCCGGCATTGCGGGAACCGTCCGCACGAGCCGGCGAACCTCAGTCCTGCAGGATGAACGTGACTTTCATGGTCACCCGGTAGTCGGTGATCTTGCCGTTGCTGATCACCACTTTCTGCTCTTTTACCCAGGCGCCGGTGAGGTTTTTCAGCGTTTTGTTGGCGCGTTCGATTCCGATTTGAATGGCGTCTTCGAATCCCTTGGGGGATGAGGCGGTGATTTCCGTAACGCGTGCAACAGACATGGGGCTCCTCCTTTCAAGAATTCAGACAACGCAATCAGCGCACGGTCTCTGCGAATGTGGCCGCCCACGGCGGACCTGGGTGGCGGGTTGCTGCTGGCGGGTGAACCGCAGCGCCAATCAACGGATTTCTGCGCCGGATTTGACAGGCAAGGCATGCACGCGCACACGGCGAGTTGGTTTGCGCGACTGCCGGCCCGGCTTCAATCTAACATGATTTCGGTGAATGTCAAGGTTGGGTCTGGTCCGCTGGCAGGCGGCACGCCGGGCAGCTCGAACTGTCTGCTGCAGCCTCGCTGAGTCTGTTAGGCCGCTGCAGGTGGGCAAGTCGCTATGGCAAAAAACAGTGATTTTAAGCCTGAAAAAAAGATTGACTCAACCTTTGCCGATTTGTATATTGCCGCGCTAATTTTTTGAGGGCCGGAGGGCTAGACCTAATTGGTAAGGCGGCGGTCTTGAAAACCGTTGGGCTCATCACCCTTGGGGGTTCGAGTCCCCCGCCCTCCGCATGCACGATCGGGAGTGGTTGCTTCCGGAGGTCGGCCGCCCGCAGCTTCTCCCCGCGCAATTCGCAATCCGGAGAGGTGCCTGAGTGGCCGAAAGGAGCCGCCTGCTAAGCGGTTGTAGTGCCAAAAGCGCTACCCAGGGTTCGAATCCCTGCCTCTCCGCTCGCATCACGAGAAACAGGAAGCCAGCATGGTGGTTGTGCGCTTTGCACCAAGTCCAACCGGATATCTGCACATCGGCGGTGCGCGCACGGCGATTTTCAACTGGCTGTTTGCCCGCAAGCATGGCGGCAAGTTCTTTCTCAGGATCGAAGACACTGACCAACAGCGCTCCGGCGAGGAAATGACGCAGGCGATTATTGACAGCCTGCACTGGCTTGGACTCGACTGGGACGCGGAGCCGATCAAACAGTCTGATCGCCTCGAACTGTACCGCCAGGTGGCTCATGAACTGCTGGCCACCGGCAAAGCCTATCGCAGCTTCACGACGGCCGAGGCACTCGCGGCCGCGCGCCAGCGTGCCGCCGCCGAGAAACGGGATTTCCGCTATCGCGCAGAATTCCCCCGCCTTCCGGCCGCGGAGGAAGCAGCACGGCTGGCGCAGGGCGATCCGTTTGCGATTCGTCTGCCGGTTCCCGAAGGGGTGACAGAGTGGGAGGACCAGGTGCATGGCAGGGTGGCATTCGATAATCGTGGAATTGATGACTTCGTGATCTTGCGTTCCGACGGCCAGCCAACCTATCACCTCGCCGTGGTGGTTGACGATCACGCCATGGGTATCACCCATGTGCTGCGCGGCGATGATCACATCTCCAATACGCCCAAGCAAATTTTGCTCTATCGCGCGCTGGGCTGGGACATGCCGGTATTTGCCCATGTGCCGCTCATCCTCGGCCCGGACAAGACCCGCTTGAGCAAGCGTCACGGCGCGACCGCGGTGGGCGAATATGCGAAAAAGGGATATTTGCCGGAGGCCCTGTTCAATTTTCTCGCATTGCTCGGCTGGTCGCCCGGCGACGACCGGGAGATTCTCAGCCGGCAGGAGTTGATCGAGCGCTTCGATTTGCGCGGCATCTCCCAAAGCAACGCGGTGTTCGATGAGAAAAAGCTCGAGTGGATGAATGGCGAATATCTCAACCGCGTTGATGCTGCACGGATTGAAGGAATGGTTCTCACGGCATTGCGCCAGACCGGTGGCGATCTTGACGAGCGCCTGCTGAATGACCGGACTTACGTTCAGCATGTGATCACGCTGCTCAAACCCAAGGTAAGAACCATCCCGGAGTTCGCCAAATACGGCGCTTACTTCTTCGCGGCGCCGGTTGTCTTCGAAGAAAGTGCGCGCGCAAAATACTGGCGGGGCGCAGAGACCGCAGCCCAGCTTCGCCAACTGGCTGCAGCCTTCGAGCAATTGCCGGAATTCAACGCAGCCACAAGCGAAGCGTGTCTGCGTTCCCTGGCGGAGCAGCTCGGCATCAAGGCGGCGAATCTGATTCATCCGGCGCGGCTGGCGATCACCGGTTTTGGGGTGAGTCCCAGTTTTTTTGAAGTCGTGGCAGTGCTCGGCAAAGAGCGGGTGGTGCAGCGCTTGCGTCAAGCAGCGACGTTGTTGGCAAGTTGAAACACTGGGGAGTCGTCCAACGGCAGGACATATGGCTCTGGACCATAGAATCGGGGTTCGAATCCCTGCTCCCCAGCAAAGTTGGACGTCCGGCCAATTACAGGCGGCGATTGGGTTGTGCCATAGCAGGAGGCGAGAAAGGCGTTTTTGATTGCGGGCGCATTCGTCTAGCGGTCCAGGACACCGGCCTCTCACGTCGGTAACACGGGTTCGAGTCCCGTATGCGCCACCATGCTGCAAATTAGAAATTGACTTTGGGGGAAATTCTGATATATTGCGGCACCATGCGCCCGTAGCTCAACTGGATAGAGCGCTTGGCTACGGACCAAGAGGCTGAGGGTTCAAGTCCTTCCGGGCGTACAAAATCGGCTCAACGGGAAGACAAGAAATCGTTCTTGTCTTCTTTTGTTTATCGAGCACTCTGGGTGTCGCCGGGCGCACCGTCAACGTGCCGGCGGCCATCTCGCAGCGTTGTTTGGCATGGTCATGCCCCCGATGCAAGAGAGAGGATAAAGCAACCTTGACACACGACCATTGGATGCAATTTGCGCTGAAAGAAGCGGAGAAGGCACTCGAAAAGGGTGAGGTTCCCATCGGTGCCGTCATCGTTTTTGAAGACAAGATCATCGGTCGTGGCCATAATTTGACAGAGACGCTGCAAGATGCCACTGCGCATGCCGAGATGATCGCGATTACCGCGGCAGCGGCAAGCCAGGCCAGTTGGCGCCTCGATGGCGCCGCGGTTTACACGACGGTGGAGCCGTGCCCGATGTGTTGTGGCGCCATCCTGCTGTCCCGCATCGTCAAAGTCGTTTACGGTGCGGATGATCCGCGCTTCGGCGGCTGCGGCTCGGTGCCCAAGGTCAATGTCATGTCCACCAATCCCTTTGGGCCGCCGGTGCAACTGGTTCCCGGGGTGCGGCAGGCAGAGTGTCAGAGTTTGCTCAAGGCCTTTTTTCAGAAGCTGCGTGAGAATGCCGCGCCTGATGAATTTTGAAGAAGTGTGCGCCTGACGTCAGCGCACACGGTTGCAAGCTGGGGCAGTAGCTCAACTGGGAGAGCGCCACGTTCGCAACGTGGAGGTCGGCGGTTCGATCCCGCTCTGCTCCACCAGCAAGTGTGTGGGAAAAGCCTGGCAGTTCGACTTCCCGACATGCTCGTATCGACCCCGGAGAGGTGGCTGAGTGGTTGAAGGCGGCGGTCTCGAAAACCGTTATCGGCCCCAAAGGTCGATCGGGGGTTCGAATCCCCCCCTCTCCGCGACGGAAATCCCCCCGCACGCAAACGCCGTCACACCCAGATTCCCGCGCGCACAACCAGTCAGTATCCTGCCTGCCAGGCTGTGTTGATGGGTGAGGAAAGACATGTGTGTTCCTGCTTCGCATCAGGGATGACGACCGCCGGAGAGGTGTCCGAGAGGCCGAAGGAACGCGACTGGAAATCGCGTGTAGTGCCACAAGCGCTACCGTGGGTTCGAATCCCACCCTCTCCGCCAGCTTGCAAACGTGCCTGCCAAAATTCCCTTGCCTTTCAAAGACCCAATGGTTATTTTGCGCCACCTGAAAAGCAATGGTCTGGCACGTCGGAATCGGTTGGTGACGCTTCTACATCCTACCAACGATTATCTTCACTCTGTATGAAATGGCCAAGGCCCGCGCAATCGGCGCGTGCCGAACCCCGCCAGGGCCGGAAGGCAGCAACGGTAAGCAATGCAAAGATGTGCCGCGGGGCACCTTGGCCTTTTTGATGGCTAAGCAGCGCCAGCAACCGGGTGCCGGAGGAGAGGAAATCATATCACTCCTCGCTTCGTCAAAGCGGGCGCAGCCGGCAAGTTGCGCCCCTGCAGGCACCAAAATTTTCCCTGCCCTCCTGCCGGGCGGGAGGTACTCGGTTCAACATTTCGCAGAACATGATCGCCGACCAGCGCATCGTGGCTCGGAGCTCTCATGTCGTATCTTGTGCTCGCGCGCAAATGGCGGCCCAGGCAGTTTGCTTCGGTCGTGGCGCAGCAACACGTCACCCGCACCCTCGAGAATGCGATCACCCAGAACCGGGTCGCCTCCGCCTATCTGTTCACCGGGCCGCGCGGCGTCGGCAAGACCACCATGGCCCGCCTGCTGGCCAAGGCCATGAATTGCGAACATGGCCCCACCACCACCCCGTGTGATCGCTGCAGCAATTGCGAGGAAATCACCGCCGGCCGCAGCATCGATGTCATCGAAATCGATGGTGCCTCCAATCGTGGCATCGATGAAGTCCGCAACATTCGCGAGAACGCCCGTTTCGCGCCCGCCAGCAGCCGCAAGAAGATCTACATCATCGACGAAGTGCACATGCTCACCGAACCGGCCTTCAACGCACTGTTGAAGATTCTCGAAGAGCCGCCCGCGCATGTCCTGTTCATTTTCGCCACCACCGAGATCCACAAAGTCCCGGCCACCATTCTCTCCCGCTGCCAGCGCTTTGATTTCCGCCGTGTGCCGCTCGGTGAAATCACCGGTCAGCTCAGGATGATTTGCCAAAGTGAAGGGGTGCAGGCCGAGGAGGCCGCGCTGCATCTCATTGCCAAACGCGCCGAAGGCAGCATGCGCGACAGCCAGAGTCTGCTCGATCAGGTGATTTCCTACTGCGGCAACCGGGTCACCAAGGAAGACGTCTCCCGGCTGCTCGGCTTGATCGATCAGGATTTGTTTTTTGAATGCAGCGATGCGCTCATTGCACGGGATGCCCGCCGCGCGCTGGCGCTCAGCGGGAAAATTCACGAAGCCGGCATTCATCTCGGAGAGTTCTTCGAGCGCCTCGCCGAGCATCTCAGCTACATCCTCACCACCCGGGTCACTGCCGGCACCAGCCATTTGGTGGGGCTGGAAAATTACGCCGAGCGCTACAGCGCCGCGGCACATGCCCTGAGTGAACTCGAGTTGATGCGCGGCATTCAGCTCGTCACCGAAGCGCAGGCACGATTGGCGCGCACGGCCAATCCGCGTGTGCTGCTGGAGATGTGCCTGCTGCGCATGGTGCATGCTGGCACCAATGACAACGCCGCTGGTGGTTCCATGCCGCAAGCCCCACCGGCTGCGGCGGCCAAGCCGTCGCCGCCAGCCGCCGCTGCGGGAGTCAACATTGTGGCAACCGAGGTGATGCCGCGCCTGGAAGGCATCGCGGTTATTCCGCAAATCAACCCCAAACTCACGCCCTCCCCGGTCGGCCCCGGCCCGGCAGCGGGCGGCTTGTTCAACGCCGGGCCTCTGGCGCGTGTGCAAGGCGTGCCCGTGGTGAAAGCCAGGGAACCGGTGCTGCCGCTGGCGGCGCATATCGAAAACGAAGCGGCGGCGCTGCAGGCGATTCAACAGTCCTGGCCGCAAATTCTCGAGCGCGTCAAGAGTGAGAAGATTTCACTGGGATCGTTTTTGGAAATGGGCGCCCCGACCGCGTTGCATGAGGGAACGCTGGAGCTGACTTTCGGCAGTGACTGCAACGGCTTTCACCTCAACTCGGTGAACAATCAGAAAACCATCATTCAGAAGGTGGTGCGGGCCGAGACGGGCTACACGGTGCGCATCATTTGCCGAAAGAGTGACAACGGCAGTGTGCACCCGCTGCCGCCAGTGGACGCCGCCGCGCCTGCCTCCCCCGATGCGCCGGCGAGCAATGGCGCTGCGAGAGTGACAGTCAGTTCCGACAACGCCCAAAACCTGCAGATGCTGTTCGAACAATATCCGCTGGTCAAGAAACTGGTGGAGGCACTGGATGGGCAGTTGATCCGCTGCCAGCCCAAGCGGTGAGTCGGGGATTATTGACTGGATGTGCGGAAAGACGCTGTATGCGCCAGGCGGACGAAACGCCGGTTTCCGCGAGTCGGCATGATGGCCCCGGCAGAAGCCGGCAGGATTTTTTGAAAAATTATTGCAGGAGAGACCACCATGAGCCGTCCCAGCCTGGGTGAAATACTCAAGCGCGCGCAAGCGCTGCACGAAAAGATCAGTGAGACGCAGGAGAGCTTGGCCAACCAGCGGGTGGAGGGCACGGCCGGCGGCGGCATGGTCACCGTGGTGATGAATGGCCGGCGGGAAGTGCTGCAGGTAAAAATTGAAAAAGAAATCATCAACCCGGACGACAAGGAATTGCTCGAGGACCTTGTTGTCGCGGCGGTGAACCAGGCGCTGGTCAAGGCGCAGGAACTTGAGATGACGGAGATGAGCAAAGTCACCGGTGGCGTGCTCAGCCAGCTCACCGGCGGTTTGCAGATGCCGGGGCTGTGAGATGCAATATCTTTCGCGCAGCGTTGAAACCGCAGTGATCGAGTTGTCGAAGCTGCCGGGCATCGGACGCAAAACGGCGCAGCGGCTGGTCTTCTTTCTGCTCAAGTCGCCGCGCGCCGAGGTGGAAATGCTGGCGCAGGCGCTGCTGGCGTTGAAGGAGAGAGTGCTGTACTGTTCGCGCTGTTTCAATTTGACGGAATCGGATCCCTGTGTCATCTGCGCGAACCCCGGTCGCGACCATACGGTGATCTGTGTGGTGGAGGAGGCCAACGATGTGCTGGCGCTGGAAAACACCGGCGAGCATCGCGGCTTGTATCACGTGCTGGGTGGCGCGCTTTCCCCGTTGGACGGCATCGGGCCGGAGGATTTGCGCATCCGCGAGCTGCTGCAACGAATCCAGTCGGCGCAGCCGGCCGTATCGGAAGTGATCCTCGCCACCAACCCCAACACCGAGGGCGAAGCCACGGCGGTTTATTTGCTCAATTTGCTCAAACCTCTGGGCGTGAAGATCAGCCGTCTGGCGCGTGGTCTGCCGGTGGGCAGCGACCTGGAATTCACCGACGACCTCACGCTCGCCCGCGCTCTCACGGGACGGGTGCCCTGGTGAAGTCATGAGGTTCCACGTTCTGCAAGGCAGGCCGGGCTTTCCCATCAACTGTTGAGGCCAACCATGACCGTTTCCAACGTGCTCACGATTCTGCGCATGGTGCTGGCACCGGTGGTCGTCGCACTGCTCTTTCCGGCGGGGCTGGCGTATCGCTTCGCCTCGCTGGGAGTGTTTCTGATTGCGGTGTTGACCGACTGGTATGATGGTTACCTCGCCCGCAAATCCGGCAACCTGTCGGCATGGGGGGCGTTTTGGGATCCGCTGGCCGACAAGATCCTCACGTTGTCGACCTTTTTCGCATTCGCGCTTTATGAGTATGTCGCGATGTGGATGGTGGTCGCGATTGCGGCGCGTGACATTCTCATTACCCTGCTGCGCACTTATGCGCAACACAAGAACAAACCCGTGGTCACCAGCATGTCGGCGAAATGGAAAACCGCCAGCCAGATGGCTGCCATCTACCTCATCATGCTTTACCTGATTGCCGAGTCCTATTTCATCGGAGCCAATCCGCCGAAATGGCTGCAGTGGATCGCGACTTTCCACATCATTCCGGTGATGATGCATCTCGTCACCCTGATCACCGTGGTCACCGGTTTGCAATATCTCTACGATAATCGCCATCATCTGCGCAGCCTGGGTCATTTCTTCTTTCGCATTTTTGCCGCCCGCAACCTGGCCAAGTAAAGGTGCCTGCCTTTTTCCACACTCTGGCCCATCTGATCGCAACGGTGGGAGGACTGGGCCGTGTTCGCATCGCACCGGGCACTGCCGGCAGCCTTGTCGCCGCCCTTGCATTTCTCTGCTTTCCGACTTATCTTCCACCGCTCTGGTTCACCGCCGCCGTTCTCGCCCTGATGCTGATCGGGGTTTGGGCCGCGCAGCGTGTCGCCAGCGCCCGCCAGCACAGCGATCCCTCCGAAGTCATCATCGATGAAGTGATCGGTATGGCGGTGACCCTGGCCTTCGTTCCACTCGACCCGCTCACCATTGCGACCGGTTTCGCACTCTTTCGTGTGTTTGACATTGCCAAGCCGTTTCCGGTGCGGCAGGTGGAAAAGCTCCACGGCGGCTGGGGCATCATCCTGGACGATATGGCGGCCGGGGTGTACGCGAATGGGAGCCTGCGCGTGCTGGCTGCCCTCATCCCCGGCGTGCTTTCGACCTGAGCCGCGGCAAGCCGGCCGGCGTTTCCGCAAGACCGCCGGCTGCATTGTAATTGATGCAATAGCGCCCGCTGTCGTGGCGGGTTGTTCCGTTCACAAGGAGCCGTGATGATCGCTGAAGTCATCACGATCGGTGATGAACTGCTGATCGGGCAAGTCGTGAATACCAATGCCTCCTGGCTGGGCGAACAACTCAGCCAAATCGGCATCCCGCTGCGCTACGTCACCATGGTCGGCGACCGCCACGATGACATTCTCAGCAGTCTCACCCATGCCTGGAAACGTGCCGGGGTCGTTTTGCTGACCGGCGGGCTGGGGCCCACCCACGATGACGTCACCAAAAAGGCGGTGGCGGAATTCCTCGGCGCACGCCGGATGGTGACCGACGAAAACGTACTGCAGCATGTCAAAGACCTGTTTGCCAGGCGCGGGGTGGCCATGCCGGCGGTGAATGTCGAACAAGCCCGGGTGCCGGAAGGCGCCAGCGTGCTGTGGAACGACCTCGGCACCGCGCCGGGTTTGCTTTTCGAAAAAGAGGGCAGACGGGGCGTGGTGTTGCCCGGGGTGCCGGCGGAGATGAAGCACATTTTTGCCGGCCCGCTGTTGCCGCATCTGCGGGAATGGGCCGGTGGAGTGATCATCCGCCATCGCACGATTCGCACCCACGGCATCGGCGAATCCTCGCTCGCCGAACTACTCGCACCGATCAGTGAGCTGGAGCAATTCGGCAAGCTTGCCTTTCTGGCGGGCCTTTCCGGCGTCAACGTGCGCATCTCCGCCACCGGCCGCACCACTGCGGAAGTCGAACATGCCATTCGCCAGGCGGAAGCACGCATCCTCGCCAAAGCAGGAAAATATGTCTATGGTTTCGACGGCGAAACTCTCGAAGAAGTGATCGGCAGAAAGCTGCGCGAGCAAAAGGCCACTCTGGCCGTCGCGGAATCCTGCACCGGCGGATTGATCGCACACCGTCTCACCAACATCCCGGGCAGCTCGGAATATTTCGAGCGCGGGCTGGTGACCTACAGCAATGCCTCCAAAACCGCCCTGCTGGGCGTGCCGGAGGAAGTGATTGCCCGGCACGGCGCCGTGAGCGAAGAATGCGTGCGCGCCATGGCCGAGGGGGTGCGCCAGCGCAGCGGCACCCACTACGGCCTTGCCACCACCGGGATTGCCGGCCCTTCGGGTGGCAGCCCCGGGAAGCCCGTTGGCCTGGTGTGGGCGGCGGTTGCCTCGCCCGTAAAAGTGACGGCCAGGCACGTGATCTACACCAGCGACCGTCTGTTCAACAAGGAACGCTTCAGCACTCTGGCCCTCAGCCTGCTCTATCGTGTGCTGCAGGAGACGGACACATGAGTGACCTGCTGCGCCTGTTCGTTGCCTGCGAGCTGCCGGAGACGATCACGGCCGGGTTGGCGGCCTACATGGCACCGCTGCGTGCGTTGGCAAGCGGGGTGCGCTGGGTAAAAGCGGAAAAGGTTCATCTCACGCTCAAGTTTCTTGGTGAAACGCCGGCTGCCAGAGTTGCAGCGATCAAGGCCGCGCTCGTGGAGGTGTGCCGGCAGTTCGCGCCATTTGTTTGTGAAATTGCCGGCGCTGGTGTTTTTCCCAACCCGCAGCGGCCGCAGGTGTTGTGGGTCGGGCTCAATGATCCCCAGGGCCGGCTCGCCAGACTGGCGACGGAGGTGGATCGTGCGCTGCATGGGCTGGGCTTTGCACGCGAGAAACGGCCGTTTGCACCGCATGTGACGCTTGGCCGCGTGCGTGACGGCCGGGCCGCAGCGGTGGTGCAGGAAATGAAGAGGCACCCGTTTCCTCCGCACCAACTGGCGTGCCGGGAAATCGTGCTCATGCAAAGCGTGCTGCAGCGCGATGGCGCGGTGTACACGGCGCTGCAGCGGTTTGCGCTCGGCCAGGGTTCGCATGCCGGGCCGGCGTAATCCGTGCCGTGCCGCCGGCTCCTGTGTGCCGCGCGGCATTCCAGGTCAATCAATCTCAACCACCTCACCATTTCCGGAGGGATGAGTGGATAAAAGCGAAAAACTCAAAGCGCTGGATCTCGCCATCCAGCAGATTGACCGGCAGTTTGGCAAAGGCTCGGTCATGAAACTGGGTGATGAACGCGCAAAAGTTCAAATCGACGTCATCCCCACGGGCTCGATTTCCCTGGATGCCGCGCTGGGCATCGGGGGCGTGCCGCGCGGCCGCATCGTGGAGATCTTCGGACCGGAATCCAGCGGCAAGACCACCCTGGCGCTGCACATCATCGCGGAGGCCCAGAAGCTGGGCGGCGTGGCGGCGTTCATCGACGCCGAGCATGCCCTCGATGCCAACTATGCCAAAAATCTGGGCGTCGACGTGGACAATCTGATCGTGTCGCAGCCCGACACCGGGGAGCAGGCGCTGGAGATCACGGAAACCCTGGTGCGCAGCGGCGCGCTCGATGTGGTGGTGATTGACTCGGTGGCGGCGCTGGTCCCCAAGGCTGAAATCGAAGGTGAAATGGGCGAGGCGCAAATGGGCTTGCAGGCGCGTTTGATGAGCCAGGCAATGCGCAAGCTCGCCGGCGCCATCAGCCGCACCAACGTCTGCGTGGTTTTCATCAATCAGATCCGCGAAAAGATCGGCGTCCTGTTCGGCAATCCCGAAACCACCACCGGCGGCCGTGCGCTCAAGTTCTACGCTTCGGTGCGCCTGGATGTGCGGCGCGTTGCCTCGATCAAGGAAGGCGAGAACACCACCGGCAATCGCACCAAGGTCAAGGTCGTGAAGAACAAAGTGGCGCCGCCCTTCAAAGAGGCGGAATTCGATTTGATGTACGGCACCGGCATCTCCTCCGAGGGGGATCTTGCCGATCTGGCGATCACTTTGAAACTCATCGAGAAAAGCGGCACCTGGTTCACCGTCGGCGAAGACCGCATTCAGGGCCGTGAGAATTTGAAAAAGTATTTGATCGACAACCCCGAGGTGCGCAAGAATCTGGAGTTCAAGGTGCGCAAAGCGGTGGGGTTGATCAAGGAGGAGGCACCACCGGCAGGAGTTGCGGAGGCCGGCAAATCTGCCAGGCCGGCGGCGGCCGTGCCGGCAGTCGCGGCGCCGGCGAAGAAATAAAGGCTGTTTGGAATGGGTGAAGTGCGCCGGGCACTTTACTCCTTTCTCCCAAGTGCCAAGATGATTGCCCCCAGTGGCCGGCAGGCCGATTTGTTCGAAGACGGCGAAGACAAGCTGAAAGCGGCTTTGACCAAAGCCTACCGCCTGCTGGCGCAACGCAGCCGCACTGAAAAGGAACTGCACGATGCGCTCCAAAAAGCAGGTTTCGCCGCAGAGATCGTGGCGGCTGTGCTGACCGAATGCCGGCGCCGGCATTATCTTGACGATACCGGCTTCGCACGTTCGTTCATTCAAAGCCGGCTGCGCAATCGCCCAATGGGCCGGGAACGGCTGGCTGCCGAGCTGCGGCAAAAAGGCATTGCGGCCGAGATCATTGCCACCGCACTCGACGAAGTTTTCACGGACAGCGCAACCCTGTCGCTGGCAAGCCAGCTTGCTGAAAAACAGCGCAAAAAACTTGCCGCCCTGCCGCCGCGCAAAGCGCGGCAAAAGCTCGCGGATTTTCTGCAACGCCGGGGTTTTGATTGGGAGACGATTCGGGCGACACCGCTGTGGCGGGAGCTGGGAGACAGCGAGCTGGAGGAATGAAACGGGCATCGTCCTGAAGCGACCGGGTTCCCGGCGGTGTGACAAGAATACCTGCCGAGAGAGTGGAATTATTGAGTAACCGCAGTCAACCCGGCCGCCGAAAAGAAATTTACAAGTTCTGCCCCGGTTTTTTGAAGAACGTCCCTGCAGATCATTGCGGTGGTGCTCACGCCGGATGGCATTGGTCAATTGCGCTTCCTCCATACCCACGCAGCCTGCTGGCTGGGTGCATTTTCGGTTTTTGGGTGAGCATGGCCTTGCCTGATTACCGTCTTCGGCGCCTGCGCAAAGCAGAAGATGATTCACAGGGAGGCAGGTGACGGCCAGCGGAGCTGGACATCACTCTAATGATTGCAGCGGTGGCGCCGGCCGGCATCTGGGTGGCCTGGTGGACGCGCCGGGAAACCCGCCAGAACAGAAATCAGTGGATGACAGGCACAATTCAGGATATTCACATGAAGTCCAAAGTCGTACGGCAATCCTTCCTCGATTTTTTCAAGCAGCGGGGGCATACCATCGTGCCCTCCGCATCGGTGGTGCCGCTCAATGATCCGACGCTGCTGTTCACCAACGCCGGGATGAACCAGTTCAAGAACATCTTCCTGGGCACGGAACAGCGGGAGTACAAGCGGGCGGTCGACACACAAAAGTGCATTCGGGTCAGCGGCAAGCACAATGATCTCGAAGATGTCGGCTTCGACACCTATCATCACACCTTCTTCGAGATGCTCGGCAACTGGTCCTTCGGCGATTACTACAAGGCGGAGGCCATTGCCTGGGCGTGGGAGCTGCTGACCAGGGAATGGGGTCTGCCGAAGGATCGCCTGTACGCGACGGTTTACAAAACGGACGACGAAGCGGCGGACTGCTGGCGCAAAATCGCCGGCCTGCCTGGCGAGCGCATCCAGCGCTTCGGGGAAAAGGACAACTTCTGGGAAATGGGCGAAACCGGCCCTTGCGGTCCGTGCTCGGAGATTCACATCGATCTCACGCCGGACAAATCCGGCGTCAACCTGGTGAATGCCGGCGACCCGCGCGTGATGGAAATCTGGAATCTCGTGTTCATTCAATACAACCGTGCGCCCGGCGGCGCGCTGGTCGAGCTGCCCGCCAAGCACGTGGACACCGGCATGGGCTTCGAACGCGTGCTGGCCGTGCTCAACAACGTGCGATCCAACTACGACACCGATCTCTTTACCCCGATTTTGGAGGCCATCAGCGCGATCACCGGCAAGGGCTATGACTTCGAGAACGGGGTGCCGCATCGCGTGCTCGCCGATCACATCCGCTGTCTGACCTTTGCCATCGCCGACGGCGTTCTGCCGTCGAACGAGGGCCGCGGCTACGTCCTGCGCCGGCTGCTCCGCCGCGCCGCACGCTTCGGCCGCAAGCTCGGCATGCACGAGCCGTTCGTTTACAAACTGGTGCAGCCGGTGGTGGACATCATGGGTGACACCTTTTCAGAGCTGCACGACAAGCACGAATACATCAGCCGGGTGATCAAAGCCGAGGAGGAAAGCTTCAATCACACGCTGGATCGCGGGTTGGAGATTTTCAACGGCATCGTCACCAAATTGGAGAAAGCAAAGAAGAACAAAATCCCCGGCGAGGAGGCGTTTCGCCTGTACGACACTTACGGCTTCCCGCTCGATCTCACCCAGCTCATGGCGCGGGAACGCGACCTGCTGGTGGATGAAGAGGGCTTCAACGCCGCCATGGCGGTGCAGAAGAGCAAGTCGCGTGAAGCCGGCAAGTGGGATTATCACACCGCCTTGAGACCGGAGGAGTGGCGCGAACTGACCAGCGGTGCCGCTTCGCGCTTTGTCGGTTACACCGACCTTGAGATTCAAGCCGAGATTCGGCGGCTGCAGCGGGAGGGCGAGGGCGTGGTGTTCACGCTTTCCGATACACCGTTTTATGCGGAATCCGGCGGGCAGGTCGGCGATCAGGGCCGGGTGGAAGGCGAGGGCTTCGTGATCGAGGTCGTCGATGTGCAGAAGGTTGGCTCCCACATTGCGCACATCGGCAGGGTGCTGTACGGTGAGATCGAAAATCCCCGGGTGGTGGCGAAGGTCGATGCCCGGCTGCGGCTGGACACGGCGCGCAACCATACGGCCACCCACCTGCTGCATCGCGCCCTGCGCGACACGGTCGGCAAACATGTCACCCAGGCCGGTTCGCTGGTTGCGCCCGCGCGTCTGCGTTTCGATGTCACGCATTTTGAGCGCATCTCGCCGGCACAACTCGAGGACATCGAGGGCATCGTCAACGAGCAAATTCGCGCCGATTTGGAGATCACCACCAGCCAGATGCCCTACGAGGAGGCACGCCGGCTCGGCGCGATGGCGATTTTCGAGGAAAAGTACGGCGACATCGTGCGTGTCGTCCGCATCGGTGATTTTTCCCTGGAGCTGTGCGGCGGCACGCATTTGCGCCACACCGGCGAGGCGGGGCTGTTTGCGCTGCTGAGCGAAGGCTCGGCGGCCGCCGGCATTCGCCGGCTGGAGGCGGCCACCGGCCGCGGGTCGGAGGTGCTGATGCGCAAGGAAAGGCGGATCGCCGAAGAGTTGCGCGCCCTGCTCAACACCGGGGAGGATGACGTCATCGAGCGCGTGCGGCAGCTTCTGGAGGAGCGCAAGGCTCTGGAACGCGAGCTGCGCCAGTTGCGTTTGAAGTGGTCGCAGCAGGAAATCAATGATCTCGCCAGCCGCGCCACCCCCTGGAACGGATTTCGCGTGGTCACTGCCAGAGTGGAGGCGGGCAGCACCGATGATCTCAAGCAGATGGGCGATACGCTGCGCGCGAAGCTCGGCAGCGGCGTGGGTGTGCTGGCGGCGGTGCTGGATGACAAGCTCGCCTTTGCCTGCGTTGTCACCGACGACTTGATTCAACAAAAAAAGCTGAAGGCCGGTGATATTGTCAAACGTGTCGCTGCCATCGCCGGCGGCTCGGGGGGCGGCCGGCCGCATCTGGCGCTTGCCGGCGGCAAAGAGGTGGAGCGTCTGCAGGAAGCCCTGAATCAAGTACCCCAAATCTTGCAGGAGATGACCAATCGCTAGGCCAGCCGCATCCCAGGCGGGCAACAGCAACGCGACGGTTGCCCACCGCCAGGCCACGGCGCGCGACGGTGTTTGGCGCCAGCGTGCCGGCCCCCACAAAGTGTTCGACCACCTGCAGGCCGTGCGCGCACAAAGCGGCGCGGGCCACTTTGTCCTCATCGATCCCGACAAGTGGGAATTCTCCCAGCTCGCGGACCTGGCGGCCGCCGCCAGTGACGGCGGAGCCGATGCCATTCTCATCGGCAGCAGCATCCTGTTGAATCCGCATTTCGATGACTTCGTGCTCACGATTCGCGCCGCCACCGCGCTGCCCTGCCTGCTTTTTCCCGGCAGCACGATTCAACTTTCCCGCCATGCCGACGCGGTGCTGTTCCTGTCTCTGATCAGCGGCCGCAACGCCAACTACCTGATTGGCGAGCAAGTCAAGGCGGCGCCGCTCATCCGGCATTTCGGCATCGAGACCATCGCCACCGGCTACATGCTGATCGACTCCGGCCGCATGACCTCCGCAGAGTACATGAGCAACACCCGGCCGATGCCGCGCGACAAGTTCGACATCGCCAAAGCCACGGCGCTCGCCGCACAATATCTCGGCATGCAATGGGTGTACCTGGAAGCCGGCAGCGGTGCCGAACACGCCATCTCGCCGGAGATGATTGCCGCGGTGGCCGGCTATGTCGATGTGCCGGTGATTGCCGGCGGCGGCATTCGCACGCCCGAACAGGCGGCCAAGTGTGTGGCGGCCGGCGCGGCTTTCGTGGTCACGGGTAACGTGTTCGAACAACCCGGCGGCAGCGCGTTGATTCGGGAGTTCGCCGATGCGATTCACGCCGGCCCGCCGCCGGCGCCATAACAGCAGGCCCATGCCGGGCCTGCGTCAGTGAGCGGGCGGCGGGCGCTGTGAGCAGCAGCTTCGCCGGATCTCTTCAGGACGTTTGCGGTTAGGACATCGAATGATCGACATGCACACGCATCTTTTGCCGGCCATCGACGATGGTGCGGAAAGCTGGGAAGAATCCCTGCAAATGGCGGCCCAGGCCGTGACCACCGGCACCACCGAGCTGGCCGTCACCCACCATATTCTCGACAATACGCACTATCGCCTCGAGCCGGAAATCCTCGCGAAGTTCGCCGAGATGAAACAGCGGTTGCAGCAGGCGAACCTGGCGCTGAGGCTGCATCTCGCCGCCGAGATTTTCTACCAGCCCGAGATGGAGCTGTCCCACACCATCTCCACCTTCAACAACAACGGGCGTTACTTTCTGGTGGAATTTCCGATGCAGGGCATTCCACGAGGCGCGGACGACACCTTCTTTCAACTCGTGCTCGCGGGCAAAATTCCCATCATCGCGCACCCGGAGCGCAATCTCGGCTTTCTGCGGAACCCGCAACGCGCCTACGACTTCGTGCAGCGCGGTGCCCTGCTGCAGTTAAACGCCGGCAGCCTGGACGGCAAATATGGCGAAGGCGTCAAGGCGCTGGCCATGGCGCTGCTCGACAGCCGGCTGATTCACTTCATCGGCAGCGACGGCCACAACGCCGGCCGCCGGCCGATGCGCATCGGCAGCAGCTTCGGCATCGTGCGCGATATGTGGGGCGAAGAGGCGGCGCAACGCATCTTTTATGACAATCCCCGTCGCGCGCTTGCCGGAGAAGACATCGACATCCCCGAGCCGCTGCCGGTGGAGGCCGTGCGCAAACGCGCGACCTTCAGCCCCCTGCGCTTGTTGAAGAAACTGGTTGCGCGCCATGCCTGAACCGCCGCCATCCCTGCGGCCCCGGAACAATTCCTGGTCTGCCTCTTTACCGGCCACGCCGCCCTTGCTCAACACCTCTGCCGTTGCACCAGACAGACGCTTCCCGGGCATGGTGCCGCGGGTGATGTGCGGCCATCACCTCCATTGTGCTCGCCTGCGCCACCATTTCACAGTTCTCGCGGCCGGTCTTGAATTCGGTGTTGCTCTTCACTCCCGCGGGGTTGCTGCAAGGCGGGCACAGGCCGATGCGGCAATTGACGCCCGGGCGCCCGGCAGACAGGCAGCCATCCGTCATAGTCCTTGCTAATTTCTGCGGGTTGTTCTATGTTGCACCGTGCTAAACAACCGGCGCAAGATCCTGGCGCGGCAGAATGTGATATTTGTCTCCTGCCAGGCCGACAAAGCGCATGAGGGGACGTGAAAGCGGGCGATGGCCGCCATGCCGGCCCGCATGCTGTGCAAAAGTTTCGCGGGAATTCCCGCTGAAAAAAACGGAACCCGCAGACCGTTGAGCGTTTTCAAAAGTCGGAAAACGCACATACACACTTTATGTTTGGATTCCTCAACTCGGCGCTGTTGTGGGCCATGGCCGCAGTCGCCCTGCCCCTTCTCATTCACCTGCTCACCAGGCGCAAACTCAACGTCGTTGCGATCAGCACCCTTGCCTTCCTCAAGCGCCTGGAACGCGAGAATATCCGCCAGCTCAGATTGAAGCAATTGTTGCTTTTGTTGCTGCGCATGTTGATCGTGGCGCTGCTGGTGCTGGCTTTTGCACGGCCGACTTTGCGGCAAAACAGCGTGGCCCTGGCGCAACGCGCCCGCACCACTGCCGTGCTCATCATCGACAATTCGCTGAGCATGACCGCCGCACCCGAAGGCGTCTCGTTTCTGGCGATGGCGCGGCGCCAGGTGCAGGAGATGGCGGATCTTTTTGCCACCGGGGATGAAATTTACCTGATTACCGCGGCGAAGCCGGCCGCACTCCTGCCGGGTGGGCCGTTTGTGGAGGCCGAACGCCTGCGGGAAGTCGTGCAAACCGTGCCGCAAACCTGGGCGGAGACCGATCTTGCCGGTGCCCTGGCGCTCGGCCGCAGCCTGCTGGAAAAAACGCGCAACGTCAACCGCGAAATTTATCTCTTCAGCGACGGCCGTGCTGCGAATCTGCCGGAACTGCCCGCGCTGCCGGGCGTGCGCGGTTACTTTGTGCGTTACAACCGGCCGCCGGCCACCAACCTGATGCTCAGCGGTGCCGTGCTGCGCAATCAGATTTTCGAGCGCGGCAAAAGTTTCGAGGTCACCGCCACGGTGGCGAACCACGGCACCAATGATGTGCAAAGCCAACTGTTGCATCTCTACCTCAACGACAAACGCGTGGCCCAGCAAAGCGTGGCGGTGCCTGCCGGCACGCAGCGCGCGGTGACGTTTCGTGCCATATCCGACACCACCGGCTTCATTCGCAGCCGGCTGGCGCTGGAAGATGACGATTTGCCCTTCGATAACACGCAGTACTTCACCTTCTATATTCCGCCACACCGGCGGCTGCTGGCGGTGAGCGAACGGCCCGACGATCTCATCTTTCTGCGCGCCGCCCTGCAAGCGCCGTCCGCCAGCACAGCGGCGGCCACCCCAAGCTGGAAAGAGATCACCACCAGGGAGCTGGCTGCCGAGCGCTTGCAGGACTATGACGGCATCGTGCTGGCCAATGTCAGCCGCTTTGCCGAAGGCGTGGCCGAGCGTCTGATCAGCTTCCTCAACAGCGGCGGCGGAGTGATCCTGTTCCCGGGCCGGGATGTCGATTTGCGTCACTACAATGAAACGCTGTTGTCCCGGCTGGCAATCGGCGCATTCGGCGAAACCATGGGCAGTCTCGCCCAGCCGGAAAACTTCATGCAACTCGGCCGCATCGATTTCTCCCACCCGCTCTTCGACGGTGTGTTCGAGAACATGGACGACAAACCGCGCGTGGATTCCCCCCGGTTTCGCTTTGCCGTGCAGATGCGTTTGCTGCCCGGTACGAACTCGATCATCGACTATTCGAACCAACAACCGTTTCTGATCGAGCGGCGGGTGGGCAGCGGCCGCTTGCTGTTGTTCACTTCCGCGTTGCAGGAAGACTGGTCGGATTTTGCCTTCAAAGGCATCTTTGTGCCGTTGCTCCATCGCAGCGTGGCATATGTTGCGCAAAGCCACGACCATCTGCAGGCGGCTGCCACGGTTGGCAGCGAACTGGGCAGCGTGCTGCGCCAGCCTGCGGAGGAGTTGGTGGTGGAGCTGCCCACCGGCGAGTTGCTGAAAGCGCCGGTGCAGGTGACGGGGCAGAATTATCACGTGCGGGTGACGGAAACGGCTGCGCCCGGTTTTTATCAATTGCGCGACCGTGACCGGGTGGTGCACACCTGGGCGGTCAACTTCAATGCCTCGGAATTGAGCACACCCCCTCTTGCCGAAACCGCACTGGCGGCCGCCGCCGGCGTGTCTGCATTCGCACCTTTGTCGGGCGAGGGGCGGGTGCGTGAACAAATCCAGGCCGCGCGTTATGGCTCCGAGTTGTGGCAAATTTTTCTGCTGGCGGCGCTGCTCGCGATGATTGTCGAAATGCTCCTTTATCGCAGTCGCGCGGAGGCCGGCACGGCCAGCCGATCTGCCGCCGTGGGTTTGCCGTGGGAAAAAGCGGAGGTGGACTGAGATTTGGGCGGAGGATTCGCCGGCGGCAGGACGTCAGTCATCATCAAAAAACGAACAACCTGTTGCCAGGCGGAGGGGGCACACTCACAAAAACCAAGGAGGCTGTCAAAGACATCATGCACGAAACCCAGACCCGTGAGCGCGAGCGCGCGCTGTTGGTGGGGTTCACCACCGTGGGTCACGCCCGCGTTGCTGTCGAGGATTCCCTGCAGGAATTGGCACTGCTGGCAGACACCGCCGGCGCCGAAGTCGTCGCCACCATCATTCATTCCCGCCCCCGGATCGACCCGGCCTATTTCATCGGCCGCGGCAAGGCCGAATGCGTTGCCGCCCTGGTCGCTGAACAGGACATCGACGTCGTGATTTTTGATGACGATCTCTCCCCGGGGCAGGCGAAAAATCTCGAAGAACTTTTCGAAAAGAAAGTCATCGATCGCAGCGGCCTGATTTTGGACATTTTCGCACGCCGGGCGCGCAGCCGCGAAGCACGCACCCAGGTGGAACTGGCGCAGTTGGAATATCTCCTGCCCCGGCTCACCCGCATGTGGAGCCACTTCTCCCGGCAGGTGGGTGGCATCGGCCTGCGCGGGCCGGGTGAAACCCAGCTCGAAGTCGACCGCCGCATGGTGCGCCAGCGCATTGCCCATCTCAGCCGCGAGTTGAAGAAAATCGACCGGCAGCGCGCCGTGCGCCGCCAGCATCGCGATGGTTTGTTCAAGGCGGCGCTGGTGGGCTATACCAACGCCGGCAAATCGACCTTGTTGAATGCCCTCACCGAAGCCGAAGTGTTCGTCGAAGACCGCCTGTTCGCCACCCTCGATGCGACGGTGCGCGCCCTGCGCTGGCCACAAAACGGCTGTCACAAGGATACCGGCCCAATCGTGCTGATCGACACGGTGGGCTTTATTCGCAAGCTGCCGCCTCACCTGGTGGCCTCGTTCAAGTCCACGCTCGATGAGCTGCGCGAAGCCTCCCTGCTGCTGCATGTCATCGATGTCACGCATCCGCAAATGGAGCACCAAATCATCACGGTGCGCAGCGTGCTCGCGGAGATGCAGCTCAATGAATACCCGGTGCTGCACGTCTTCAACAAAATCGACCTCCTGCCGGACAGCGGGCGGTTGCCACGATTGCAGCAGGAATTCGCCCCGGCGGTTTTCGTTTCGGCGCAACGCCGCATGTTCCTGGGGGATTTGCAGCGCTGGATCAATGATTTCGCCGCCGCCGGCGTGGTGGAATTCGAAGCCGAGCTGCCGCTCTCCGAACCGGCCAAGCTCGCACGGCTGCACGAAATGGCACACGTGCTGGATCGCCGTTTTGAAGCCGACCGGGTGATTCTCAAACTGCGCGCCCGCCAGGCGGCCGCCGCACAGATCCGGCAAATGCTGGCGCCGCATGCCGCCCCCCGCTGGCAGCCGTCATCTTGAAAAGTGCCGCCGTCACCGCGGTCATCCCGGGACGGGCCAGGCATCCCGTGACCCGCAGCCGCAACAGCGCGCAGAATCACCTAATCGAACAAGGGCGGCATCACACCCGGGACGGTTGCGGCGCTGGTTTTCCCGGCTGGGGTGAAAGTGGGAGTCGGAATGGGAGCAAGAGCAGCGTTTGTGCTCGCTCCCAACATCAAACCGCATGTCGCATGCCTCTGCACATCCTGATCGTCGATGACGAACCCAACATCCGTCACACGCTGAGCGGCCTGCTCACCGATCTCGGCCATGTGGTGCTCGCATGCGCCTCGGGCGAAGAGGCGCTCGCAGTGCTGCTGCAACAGCCGGTCGATTTGATCTTGCTCGATCTGCGCCTGCCGGGTCTCAACGGCCTGGAGGTGTTGCAACGCATGCGCGAGCAGAATCTGGCCGTTCCCGTGATCATGATGTCGGCGTATGCCGACATCAACCTGGCGGTGCAGGCGACGCGTCTGGGCGCCTATAATTTGCTCGAAAAGCCACTGCAGCCGGAGCGGGTGGTGCTGGAGGTGAGACACTTTGCCGAGCGCCTGCAGCTGGAGGCCGAGCGTGACACCTTGCGCCAGCGCGCCGGCATCAGCGACGAGATGATCGGGCAGTCGCCCGCCATGCTCGCTTTGCGCCAGGCGATCCGCAAGGCTGCTCCCTCGGAAGCACGGGTGCTGATTACGGGCGAGAATGGCACCGGCAAGGAACTGGTTGCCGAGGCGCTGCACCGGCAGAGCCGGCGCCGGGACAAGCCGTTCGTGCGTGTCAACTGCGCCGCCATTCCGCGCGAGTTGATCGAAAGCGAATTGTTTGGCCATGAAAAAGGCGCCTTTACCGGCGCCACGCGGCGCAAAATCGGATTGATCGAGCAAGCCCATGGCGGCACGCTGTTCCTCGATGAAATCGGCGACATGTCGCTCGACACCCAGGCCAAGCTGTTGCGGGTGTTGCAGCAAAATGAGCTGATGCGGGTGGGCGGCACGCAAACCCTCCGCTTCGATGTGCGCGTCATTTCCGCCACCAATAAAAATCTCGACGCGGAAATCAGTGCCGGCCGCTTCCGGGAGGATTTGTATTTTCGCATCTCGGTGATTCCGATTGCCGTGCCGCCGCTGCGCGAGCGCCTGGAGGACCTGCCGCTCCTGGCGGCGCATTTCCTCAACCAGCTCGCCGCCGCTTATGGCCGCCGCGCCAAAACCCTGACCCCCGAGGCCGCGGCCCTGCTGATGCGGCATCACTGGCCGGGCAACGTGCGCGAGCTGCGCAACATCATCGAGCGCCTGATGATCATGAACGATGAGCCGGCCATCACCGCCGGCCACGTGATGCAGGCCCTGCCCACTTTCACCGCCGCTGCCTCCCCGAACATGCCCGTGACAACCGCCGGCGATCATGGCTCTGTCCTGCTGGATACGGCGGCAGACATTCCCCTGCGCGACCGTTTGGAGAAATTCGAATACGAGCTGTTGACCCGCTTTTTCACCCTGACCAATGGCAACGTCAGCGAGATGGCCCGCCGCCTGCGCACCGACCGGGCCAATTTGCATCGCAAGCTGCTGCGCTACAACATCAAGGCATGAACCGCGCCGTCCCGGCCGTTTTGCACGTTGTTTTTTACGGCAATTCTGCTAGCTTCCCAGCGAACCAGCAGCGCCGCCCGCCTCATCCTGGAAGTGAGAAAGAAATTCATGCACCGTTTTTATCCCGGCATCGCCGGCCTGTTGCTGGTGGCTGCACTCGCGCTCCCGGCGTTGGCCCCGCGCGCGTTTCCGGCGCGCGATCATTACCGTCCCGGTGACTGGGTGAGCTATGGGGTCAATCGCTATGTCAGCTCCGTGGCGGCCAGCCCCGAGCAGGCCTTCTTCGGCACCACCACCGGCATCGCGCGTTTCGATATTCTGCGCGGCATCTGGCAGCCCCCCTACACCACCAGCGACGGCCTGGCCGACAACCGCATCATTGCCGTTGGTTTCGATCACATCACCAGCACGCTGTGGTGCGCAACCGTCAAGGGCCTGAGCCGGCAGCATCCCGCCTCCCTGCGCTGGACCAACTTCAGCAAGATGGAAATTGGCGTGGGTGAAAACGAAGATTTCGTCTCGCTGGGATTCGACAACACCAGCAACTGGTTTCAAACCAGCTCGGGCCGGCTGTTCCGGCAGGATAAATTCGGCAACTTTTTCCAGCCGGCCGGCGGGCAGGTTCCGGAAGAGAGTGTCGTCTGGTTTGGCGAGCGCTCGCCCCGGCCCCGGCCGTTTCCCCACTTTCTCATGCCCCCCGGCTATCTCTTCGATCCACGCGGCGTCGTGCAAGACCGGCATTTGCGCCAGGCACGGGTGACCGGCGTGAGCCGGGATCGCTGGGGGAACATGTGGCTCGGCACGTGGGGGTTGGGCGCACTGCGCGTGGATTTGAATGCCGACCAGGCGCAACTCATCAGCACCGGCCTGGCCAGTGAGCGGGTCGATGCCCTGCTGTTCGATGAGCATGGCCTGTGGATTGGCGGCTTGCGCAACACCCTCCGCCAGCCCGCCGATGAATCATTGGAAGGCATCACCTACTGGCGCAATCCCCGCGCCGGCACTTCCGACAACCGCGACTGGCGCTACTACGATGCACGCTACAACTTCAGCATGAGCAGCGACGAAGTCAACAGCTTCGCCCATGACGGCAGGCTGCTGTATTGCGCCACCGAAAACGGCATCAACATCTACGACCCGCAGAAAGACCGCTGGCAGCGCCTGCTCTCGCTCGATGGTTTGGCCAGTCCGCGCGTCAACGATCTTGCCATTTATGGCCAATATCTGTATGCCGCCACCGATCTGGGTCTGAACCGCATCACACTTGCCACCATCGGCAGGGATTCACTGGGCATTGCCGAAGTGTTGCCCGACATGCTGCGGCACGTGCGCATCCATGATCTCGACCGCCAGGAAAATTTGCTGTGGGTGGCCAGCGATCATGGGCCGCTGGTGTACGACATGGCCACAGACAACGGTGGCTTCATCGAGATCGAGAACGGGCCGGGCCGCATTGTCACCACGGCAGTTTCCTGCTATGACTCGCTGGTTTGGTTCGGCACCGACTGGGGGGTCGAGGCGCTGGATGTCGTGCACCGGCAGTGGCTGGCCACGCCGGCACGCAACACCCTGGGCGGCGCGGCCATTCATGCCCTCGTCGCAGGACCGGAAGTGGTTTGGGCCGGCACCAACAACGGCGCGTTCAAATATCATCCCCGGCGCCGGGAATGGAAACACTACACCCGCGAAGACGGCCTGCTCGATGATCACGTCAATGCCATTGCGCTCGAGCGCGAGCTCGTCTGGTTCGGCACGGATTTGGGCGTGACCGTGTTTCGCTGGCAGGCGTTCCACGGGTTCGAGTGAGGGTGGCTCAGGGCGTGTTGCTTGCGCCCGCTGCCGGCGTTTCAAGCTCCCGGCTGTTTGCCAGGGGCCCAAAGGCTGGGCGGACTGCCGGTCACAGCAGCCGCACAGTTGGTCGCCGGCAAGGTTGTGGCTGCACCCCAGCGACGCAGAACCCTCAACCGCGGTGCTGCGCCATGAAATTTGCCGATGCTGCGCCAGGCGTTCCCGGGCCGAAACCGGCAACCGCGCCGATCGCGGAGAGTCTGAAAGCAGCAGACGCCGGCGGCACACTGGCCCGTCGGCGGGAAGTGGTCGCACAGGAAACCGGCCACCGGAACAGGATGATGTGTTGGGCGGGATCTTTTGCAGCGTATGGACCTGTTCAATCAGCTAGCGCAGGAAAATCTGCAGCACAGCACGCCACTGGCAGAACGCATGCGGCCACGGCAGATCGATGACTTTGTCGGCCAGGAGCATTTGCTCGGCCCCGGCAAAGCCTTGCGCCTGGCGTGGGAGACCGGCACGTTCGGCTCCCTGTTGCTGTGGGGCCCGCCGGGCAGCGGCAAGACCACGCTGGCAAAGCTGCTGGCGCAGGCGGCCAAAGCGGATTTTTTTATGTTGAGCGCGGTGGCGAGCGGGGTCGCGGAAGTGAGAGAAGTACTGCAAAAAGCGACGAACAATCGCCGCAGCGGCCGGCGCACCATCCTGTTCATCGACGAGATTCACCGCTTCAACAAAGCCCAGCAGGATGCCCTGTTGCAGCGCGTCGAAGACGGCACCATCACTCTCATTGGTGCAACCACCGAGAATCCCTCCTTTGAAGTCATCGCGCCGCTGTTGTCGCGCTGCCAGGTGTACACACTGAAGCCGCTGGAGGATTCCGCCTTGCGGCAAATCATTGCACGTGCGCTCGCCCACGACCGGCAACTGCAGCAGGCCAATCTCGTGCTGGAGGCGGCGGCGCGTGATCTCCTGGTGGCGCTCGCAGCCGGAGACGGCCGGACGGCTTTGAACGGCCTGGAGCAGGCGGTGCGTCTCTGCCGGCCGAACGCACAGGGGCAGCGTGTGCTCACCGTCGCGCACATTCGGGAAGCGGTGCAGAAACGCGCGCCGCTTTACGATCGCGCCGGCGACCAGCATTACGACACGATTTCCGCGTTCATCAAAAGCGTGCGCGGCGGCGATCCCAATGCCGCGTTGCACTATCTTGCGCGCATGCTGGAGGCCGGTGAAGATCCCAAATTCATCGCACGGCGCCTGATTATTCTCGCCAGCGAGGACATTGGCAATGCCGAGCCACTGGCCCTCGTGCTCGCCACCTCGGCATTCACCGCGGTCACCTACGTGGGCATGCCCGAGGCCGGACTGGTGCTGGCGCAGGCCACGACTTTTTTGGCGAGCGCACCAAAGAGCAACGCCTCCTACCGCGCCCTCTCAGCCGCCATCCAGGATGTGAGGGAAAAGCCGCTGGCACCGATTCCTCTGCATTTGCGCAATGCGCCCACCGACTTGCTGGCGCAGGCAGGCCATGGTCGCGGCTATCAATATCCGCACGATTTCCCCGGCCATTTTGTGGAGCAGGAATATCTGCCGGAAAATTTGACTGCTGCACTTTACTACCGGCCCTCTGCCAGCGGCATGGAGGCTGACATTGCCCGGCGTTTGCAAGCCTGGTGGGAAAAATACCGCGAGCAGTACAACGGCGATCAGGCCGCCGCACCGCCGGACGCCACGTGACCCCATGAAGAGAGAGTTTGCCACCCCGCCGCCGGCTGTGACTGTGCTCGTTGCAGCCCTGCTGCTCACCCGTGCGTTGCACGGCCAGGAGGTTCCTGCCAGCCAGGCCAATCCGGCCGCCGACTCCGTTATTGTCACAAACCAGCCGCCGCCGCCTGCTTCTGCGGCCGCGAAATCGGAAGTCGATGCGCCGATTGAGTACAGCGCTGCTGACATTGAAATTTTTGTGCCGGCACGCCTCATCGTGCTTACCGGCAGGGCGGTGGTCAAATACAAAACGGCCACGCTGACCGCCGGCCGCATCACGGTTGACATGGAGCGCCGCACCTTGCGCGCCGAACCGCTGCCCGACTCCCTGCGGCCTGCTTCCGCCCCTGCGCCCGGCGCCGCGAACGGCCGGGCCGCCAGCGATCTTCCCACCTTCACGGACGGCGGCGACAAGCTGGTGGGTGAGGCCATGGAATTCAATTTCGCCACAGAAAAGGGCCGGGTATTGCGCGGCCGCACCGAGTTCGACGGCGGGCATTATTTCGGCGAGCGCATCAAGCGCGTGGACGACAGGACATTGAATGTCGGCAGCGGAACCTACACGACGTGTGATCGCAATCCCAATCCGCATTTTCATTTTTGGAGTGAACGGATGAAGATTACGGTGCAGGATAAAGTGGTGGCGAAGCCGGTGGTGTTTTTCCTCGGCAGAATACCACTTGCGATCCTGCCCTTTGCCGTGTTTCCCACCAAAACCGGGCGTCACTCCGGCCTGCTGATTCCCAAATACGGCCAAAGCACACTCGAGGGCCGTTTCCTGCGCGACCTGGGCTACTATTGGGCGGTCAACGATTACCTCGATGCCCGCGCCACCGTCGATTTCTATGATCGCTCCGGCTGGCTGTTGCGTGGCGATCTCACGTATGTCAAGCGGTATGCCTATCACGGCAGCATCAGCGGCTCTTTCACCCGCAAGAATTTCGCCTTCGCCGATCGACGCGAAAGGTTGTGGGACCTGCGCTTCAATCACAGCCAGCCCCTGGGCGAGAGCGCCGCGCTGGCTGTGGCCGGCACTTTCACCAGCGGCAGGAGTTTCTACAACAATTTCACCCCCGACCGCGACCGACAACTGACGCGGCGCCTGACCTCGCAGGCGACCTACTCCACCCGCCTGGGCAGCAACAGTTTTTCGATCAATCTCTCCGAGAGCAAGGATTTGCAGGACGGCTCCTACACCCGCACGCTGCCGAACCTGAGCTTCAGCATGCCGCAGCGACCGCTGTTCGGCGCGAAGAAAAAAAAAGCCGGCGCCACCAGCCTGAGCCTGGAGGAGATTCCGTGGTATCAAAACCTCCAGTTCAGTTACAGCGGCAACGCCAGTTTCCAGATCAGCCGCGGCCGTGCAGTCAGCAATGTCGCGCCGCCCAGGCAGGCGCTCGGCCGTGCCAGCCATGCGCTCAACCTCTCACAATTCAGTCCGAAATATTTCGGCTGGCTTTCACTCTCGCAGAGCGTGGCGGCGCGCGAGGATTGGTTTGATCGCACCAAGCGCTACGTCGTGGTCGACACCAGCGCCGCTTCCACCGCGCAGATCGATGCACGCGAGGTCAGGGGCTTTTTTGCGCGGCATACCTTCACCTACACGGCCTCCGCAAACACCAAACTTTACGGCACGTTTTTCCCCAAAATCGGAGCGCTTCAGGCGGTGCGGCATGAAATGGCGCCGAGCGTGTCGTTTTTCTATCAGCCGGATTTTTCCAGCGCATTTTGGGGATATTATCAGGAGTTGAACCTGCCCGATGGCAGCAGGGTCAAGCGCGACCGCTTTGGGGGCACGAGTCAGGGCAAGCTCGCCAGTGTGAGTTTCGGCCTGGCCAATCTCTTTCAGATGAAAGTTGGCAGCGAAGAAAAACCGAAAAAGATCAATCTCTTCAACCTGGGCTTGTCCACCGGTTACAATTTTGCCGCCAGGCGTTTCAAGCAGGGCCCGCTCTCCTCCAATTTGCAGGCCAGTCCCGGCCGCGGGGTGTCGTTGAGTCTGAACGCGGGACACAGTTTTTATGATGTCGATTCCAGCGGTATCGAAGTGAAGCGCCTGCTGTGGAAGAAGCATGGCCTGCTCAGCGGAAAATTTTTGCGTCTCACCAATGTTTCGCTGAACGCCAGTCTGCAACTGCAGGGCGAAACCGGTGGCAGCCCTGCGCCGGTCGAGGTCAACCCCCCGGAGCCGTTCGCCGCGGGAACCGGCACAACCGGCCCGCCCGAGTCTTTCAGCCCGTTTGCACCGCCGCCGGATGGCGGCGAGATTTCAGTGCCGTGGAGCGCGAGCGTGAGCCTGAGCTACAGCCTGAACCGCGCCAACCCCCGGCGGCCGACGAAGTATGCGCAACTCGGCATTCCCAATGCGCGCGTGCAGTTGACCAAAAATCTGAGTCTGGACTACTCGGCGCAGTTCGATCTGGTGAAAAAATCCGTCATCTATCAAAGCTACGGCGTGCATCGCGATTTGCATTGCTGGGAGATGCGGCTGACGTGGATTCCCGGCGGCACGCGCCAGAGCTTCTACATGAGCATCAGTTTGAAGGCGCCGCTGCAGGATATCAAGCTCGAAAAGCGCGGTGGCCGCGCCAGCGTGTTTGGCGGATCGTATTATTGATCCCGCGCAACAGTGGCCGGTTTTACGGTCAGGAGCAACGGCCTGCGTTTCGCAAACGGCGCAGGCCTTTCATGGCGCCGCATGCTGTAAACTTCTTGAGCAGAGACTGGAAGGAAAATTGGCACCGCGGAGAGATGCCGGCAGGGCACAATATCTAGTCCGTGAATAACCGTTCAGTAGCCCAAATAGACAGAATCCCGCCAGATTACAAAATTCGGCTTGCATTTCACCCGGCACTGGCCTACCTTTGTCCGTCTTATGGAGAAGAACAGTCATGGCGAGGACAATTTCGATTTCGAACCAGAAAGGTGGCGTGGGCAAGACTACGACGGCAGTCAATCTGTCAGCCTGCATCGCCGTGGCGGAGAATCCGGTGTTGGTGGTGGATATTGATCCACAGGCCAATACTACCAGCGGCTTGGGCGTGGATCCGCGCAAGGTCAGAAACAGCATCTACGAAGTCCTCATCAATGACCTGGACGTCAATCAGGCGATCATCAAAACCGAATTGGAGTATTTGGATTTACTGCCTTCTCATGTCCGGCTGGTGGGGGCAGAGGTCGAGCTGGTTGGCGCGATGTCACGGGAACAGATACTCAAGCGCGCGCTCTCCCGGCTGGCAAAATCCTACCGCTACATTTTTATCGACTGCCCGCCCTCGCTGGGTCTGCTCACCCTCAACGCGCTCACAGCCGCGGATTCGGTTCTGATTCCAATTCAATGTGAATACTACGCTCTCGAGGGTTTGAGTCAGTTGTTGAACACCATCCGGCTGGTGCAGAAGCACCTCAACTCCCGCCTGGAAATCGAGGGCGTGCTGTTGACGATGTACGATGGCCGGCTGAATCTCAGCCGGCAGGTGGCGGAGGATGTGCGCAAATACTTTGGCGAGAAAGTTTACAACACGGCGATTTTGCGCAACGTTCGGTTGAGTGAAGCGCCGAGTTACGGCAAGCCCATCATCCTGTATGATGCGGTGTGCAGCGGCGCGGAAAACTACATGAGTCTGGCATCCGAGATCTTGAAGAATGGCTACCAACCGGTTGGGAAGAGGGCTGCAAGCGCTCATTCCTGAACTCAGCAACAGCGACAGCGGCAAGTCCGAATCGGTTCGGGAGATTGAAATCGCCAGGATCACGGCCAACCCCTTTCAGCCCCGCGTGGAATTCGACCCTGCCCGTCTGGAGGAGCTCAAACAATCCATCCTGCAAAACGGTCTGATCACTCCCGTCACCGTCCGGCCGCTCGGCGCGAATTATCAGCTCATCGCCGGCGAACGCCGTTTGCGTGCGGTGCAGGAGCTCGGCTACACGCACATCCCCGCCTTCGTGCTCGACATCAAAGATGACCGGCAATTGCTGGAGCTGGCCATTGTCGAAAACGTGCAGCGCGAGGATCTCAATCCCATCGAAGAGGCACGCGGCTATCAGCGCCTGATCGAGGAATGTCATCTTACCCAGGAGGTGGTGGCGCAGAAGGTGGGCAAGGACCGCGTGACCATCGCCAATGCGCTGCGCCTGTTGAAACTGGCCGAGCCGATCCAGGAGAGTTTGAAGAAGGGCGAGCTCACCGCCGGCCATGCGCGCGCGCTGCTGACCGTGACCGACAAGCAAAAGCAGCTCGCACTCTGGAAAAAAACCGTCAAGCAGCAACTCAGTGTGCGGCAGGTCGAGAAACTCGCACGCACGGCAAGTAACGGCGCCGCCCAAATTGCCGGTCGGAAGTTGCGCAGCGTTGCCGCCGACGTGCAGCAGGCGGAGGACATGCTGCGTCGCAAACTGGGAACGCAGGTGCGCATCGAGAAAAAAGGCAAAGGCGGCGTGATCGAGATCGAGTTTTACTCTGCCGATGATCTCGAGCGCCTCCTCGAACTGCTGCAGAACATCTGACCCCCTTCCTCCCGCCACACCATCACCTCGTCTCAGTGGCCTGGGTTTTTCCCAACCGCCGGTTCCTGCCCCCCGCAAAGCGCTGCTTGTGTAAAAAACTGTAACGGCCCGGGCCGCTGCAGGGCAATTCCCCGCGTTGCGACTGTGTCCCCCGCCCACACAAGCCGGGCGGCTGCCGCATGGGGAGCCGTTTTGCATGAACGTTATTTCAGCATCGTGCGCACGGAATCCAGGCTGCCGTCATTGGGTGCCGGCACGAGGTGCAAGATCTCACATGCCAGATTGTAGACATGAATGTTTTGGAACGGCGCCACCTGCAATTGGCTTTTGAAGGCCGGGCCGTGTGCGATAAAGGTGGCGCGCATGGAGGGCAGCAGATTGTCATAGCCGTGGTCGCCGCCGCGCGGCCGCCGGTTGCGGCCACGAGTGCTGATGGTCCAGCCTTCGTCCGCCAGGCCGATGATCGGCATAATGCGGCGATGCCCGCGGAAATGAAAGCGTTCGGGGACTTCCGCCTTGCGATATACCTGCAGATGCGGATGTGCCCCTTTCAATTTCTGGTAGACTGCCTCTTCCTCCCCCGGACGGGGCAGCAGTGCCAGCACCGGCGTCCAGTCGATCACATCAACCTGCTGCAAATCAAGATAATCGTCGAGGTGGATGACGCGCCCGGCACTGGTGGCGGCCATGCCATGATCGGAGACGATGATGAGGTTGACTTGCTGGAAAATGTCGCGCGCCGCCAGTCCCTCCAGCAGGGTGCCGATCACCGTGTCGATCGCTGCCACGGCTTGCATCACCTCCGGCGAATCCGGCCCGAACTCGTGGCCGGCCTCGTCAACGGTGCTGAAATACAGCGTGATCAGCGTCGGCCGCTGCGGTTTGGGCAGGTCGAGCCAGGCCAGCACTTGGGCCACACGCGCGCGGTTGGGGGTGTTGTGCGCGTAGCGCTTCCAATAAGCCGGGCGTGTGCCGAGTATTTCCGCCTCTGAACCCACCCAGAAATAGGTGGCAGTGAGCTGTCCCTGCTTTTGTGCCGTCACCCACAGCGGTTCGCCGCCCCACCAGCGGCTGTCCTCCACCGCGGCGCGGTCGCTGATGCGAAAGCGTGCCTTGCCTTCGGGATCCAACATGGTGTTGGAGACAATGCCGTGATGCTCAGGATAGAGCCCGGTGACGAGGGTGTAGTGATTCGGAAACGTCTTGCTCGGGAAGGCGGGAATCATGCCATGTGCGCGCACGCCGTTCCGCGCCAAACGCTGGAGGTTGGGCGCCGCGGCCCGGTCCAAATAATCATGACGAAAGCCGTCGATTGAAATCAGGATGACGGTGGGGGCGAGGTCTGTGATGCGGTTGCCAGGCCCGACGGCTTCCTGTGCCGCCGCTGGACGGATGCCGCCGGCAAGAATCAACCCCGCGAGCACGGCCAGCCTTTTCAGTTGCATAATCATTGCCTTTCACACGTGTCTTGTTTTGCACTCGCACGCACTTCGGCGGGCACTAAAGTCCATGCCGCCCGCTGCTTCGTTCGGACCGACCACGGCAGAAGCCGTTGAAGCACGGTCTTCCAGCCTGTTTCCAGGCAGAAGCTCTGCGCTGCCTTTCAGCGCGACAGGTGCCCAAACAGGCAGGAATTATCATGGTGTAATGCCGGCACGGATCTCCCCGCGGCACACAGGCCGGGAAGCAAACCGCGGCCTTTTGCCATCATCATGATGAAGCCGGTCGCTGCCGGACTGCCTGCCGCATGAAAAGATAATACAGACCCATGGCCAGCAGCAGACCCACGAACCACGCATAGGTGTATATCTGATTGAAAAACGCCGGGAAGACGGGTTGTGCGGTGGCGGCATTGAGGAAGCCGGGCACATTGGGCAAAATTGCCAGAAACAACGCGAGCACAGCCCTCCAGTTGATGCCGTTGCGATAGGTGTACTCGCCGTGCCGGCGATAGAGATCTTCCACATTCAGGTGGCGGCGCCGAATGAAAAAATAATCGCAGATCATGATGCCGCCGATGGGGCCGAGCAGAGCGCTGTAGCCGATCAGCCAGACAAAGATGTAGTTGCCCAAATCCAACAGCAGCCGCCAGGGCATGATCAGCACGCCGATCACCGCCGTGATCAGGCCGCCGGTTTTGTAGGAAATCAGTGCTGGCCGCAGATTGGAGAAATCATTGGCCGGTGAAACCACATTGGCCGCAATGTTGGTGGTGAGCGTTGCGATGGTGATGGAAACCAGGGAGAGCACCACGGTCACCGGCGCGTCGAATTTGGCCAGCAACTGCACCGGATCCCAAACGGCCTCGCCGTAGATGATCACGGTCGCACAGGTGACCGCAATGCCGATGAAGGCGTACAGCCCCATGGTGGTTGGCAGCCCTATGGCTTGTCCGAGCATCTGATCACGCTGGCTGCGGGCAAAGCGGGTGAAGTCTGGAATATTGAGCGACAGTGTGGCCCAAAAGCCGACCATGCCGGTCAGCGAGGGGAAGAAAATTTTCCAGAAGGACACCTCGCCGGTGCCTGCCGAGGCCTTGATCTTGGCCACGGTTTCGGCGGAAAGAATGTTGGCCAGGCCGCCGGCGTTGATCACCGCCCAATAGAGCAGACCCAACCCGATGGCGAGCAGAAACGGCGCCGACAGCGTCTCCAGCCAGCGGATCGATTCCGTGCCTGCGAGAATGATGGCAACATTGATGACCCAAAAGAGCAGGAAGCAGCCGAGCTGCGGCAGCGAGATGCCGAGCCAGGAGATGACGGTGTCGTCGATGCCGGGGCGCAGACCGAAGAGCACACCCAGCAAGGCATAGATCGCGCTGCCGCCAATCCAGGTTTGAATGCCGAACCAGCCGCAGGCCACCACGGCACGCATCAATGCAGCAATGTTCGACCCAATGGTGCCGAAGGAGGCACGCAGCAGCACCGGAAACGGTATGCCGTATTTGGTGCCGGCATGGGCGTTGAGCACCATGGGGATGAGCACGATGACGTTGCCGAGTATGATGGTGAACAGCGCCTGGCGCCAGCTCATGCCCCTGTCAATCAAACCGGCGGCGAGCATGTAGGTGGGAATGCAGACAGCCATGCCGATCCACAAGGCCGCAATGTTCCACAGCGACCAGGTGCGCTGGCTGAGCGTGGTGGGTGCCAGGTCTTCGTTATAGAGATCGGAAGCAGCCATGTCCGCGCGCGCGGCCGTAATTTGCGCAAGGTCGAGATCGCTTCGCACGTCACCTCCCGGGGAAGATGTCAACTGCGGTGGCACGGCACGGGCTGTGCCATGCGCGGAAAGAATGGCTGGGAATTAAAACAAAAACGTCCAACTTGTCAAAGGAAAATTGCCGGTGGGAAAGTCGGCGGACTACGTGTGCAAAGCGGGATTGCGCCAGGGATTAGTCAGCATGCCGTCAGGCTGTTCCTCGCTGTCCACCTGCGGCAGGTCGAAGCAGGGCTGCAATTCAGCGGGGACAATCCCGGCCAGGGAGATTGTCCGGGCCGTGTAGTGGTTGTAAGCATCGATGAGTTTCTGCAACTCGGCCTTGCGCCGCTTGCGCTGCTGCAGACTGTCGCCGGCAGACTTCCCGGCAAATGCCCGCCGCGCTTCCAGCAGCACATCGCCGATGCGCTCGCAATAGTACTGCTCCAGAGCTTGCGCAATCAGCTTGCCGACCGATGCTGTGATCGCCTCGTCATCAAACTTCTGCAACTCCCTCCTGGCGTGAAAATCTTTCAGCCGGCGTGCCGGCTCCTCCTCCGTGCCGAGATAGATAAAGAGCGCCGGGGCGCGCTGGAAGTATTCTGTTTTCCGGGCGAAGCTTGCCAGCAGATGCTGTTCGATGAGCAAACGCTCCTGCAGGGTCAGCGTGCGGTGGGTGGCATAGCGCAGGGCGTTGGCGTCGCGATGATACTCGATGCGCGCCATCACGTCTGCAAACGAAAAATAGAAAAGCTCTTGCATGAGTGTCCCAATCTCAGACTTCCTGCCTGTCTGCGATTCCACTGCCGGTGCTCGCGCGCGGACAGCCCGCAATTTTGATGGACAGATTGCAAACCGTGTTCCCTGCCTTTTTGCGCAACTGCCGGCCAGGCGCAGCTTCCCGAGATGATTTGGTCAACCACATCTTTGACCCGCCGTGCCGGCCTGCGAGTGCAGGCAAATTTTACCGGCTCTGAGATTCCAACCGCCATTTTTTACCCACCCGCCGGTTGCAGTATGGCCGCAGCAAAACTCTCATGCCCGCAAAGATTTTTTGAAACACGAAGCCGCAACACCGCCGGGGAAAAGCCTGCCAGATTCTTGGTGGCCTGGCATGCTGACGACTTGGCATTCGCCTGTTGCTTTGGCGTGGCAGAATAAAAGCACTTCACAGCAAGATGCGAACGATGCGAAGCTCATGCTTGAATTTTCCAACGGAAAAACAGCGCAATTCGTGCTGGGCGGGATCTGGCGTGGTACTTGATCCCCCTTGAGAGGCGATCGGCAATCTCAACTTGCAAAGGAAAGTGGCGGGCAGGAGCGGTGCGTTGGATTTGCGTGAGGTGGAGCCCCCCGGCACGGACAGATTGGGCCACGGCCCCCGGCACGTTTCAACCCGCGCCGGGGGCGTGAGCTGTACTGCCGGGTCGCCACTCACCCACGCGGTGAAACGACGCCCGGCAGCGCATCGCAGTTACCACCACAATCCGCCGTCGGCATATTCCCACAACAAAAAGCTCATCAGGCGATAGTCAAACGGCCGCTCACGGCCCACTGGAATTTGGCTGCCGAGTGAGAAGGCAATGTGGCCGCGGCGCACCAGGCCGATGTACAGTTGTGGCGTGACGAACCATTCGGTTTTGCCGTTGTCGGTGATCGTAATGCCGTTGAGTTCGAGCATGGGAAAGAAGCCCTTTTTCTCGCGGGTCAACGGCACGGTGAGGGCCAGGTTGTAGCGCAGTTCGCTTTCTCCCTCGTTGGCGTGCACCGGCTTTTCGAATTTGACGCTGGATTGCAGGTAAAAATTACTGAAGCCCCGGGCTGCCGCCAGATAGGGTGACAATTTCCACACACCGTTTCCCAAACCGATGCTTTGCAGATCAGCGGTGGGCAGGGCGGTTTCCAGGCCGCCACTGAGGATGAACAGACTGGGGGCATGGTAAGCGAGCACATATTTCGCGCTCAACTCGATGTCACCCAGGCCGGTGGCGGCGGATGAGCCGGTCTCATGGACGAAGGGCACCGCAATTTCCCACTGGCCACGGCTGCGCCAACGTTTCTCATAAACCATTTTGGTGGTGGCGGCTTTGGTGGTGGCAGCGGTGTAGGTCGGGACCAGCACTGCTTCATTCTCCGGGAAGGCTTTGGAGGTGACATGCGGCCGGCGGAAGTTCAACTCGCCGGGCGGCCAGTCGTCTTCGCGGCAAAAGGTTTTCAGATAGCTGATGATGGTGTCGATTTCCGCGGAGGTCAAGACATCGCCATAGGCGGGCATGCTCATGGAAAGGCCGCGGGCACTGCCGCCGCGTGCAATGACGGCAAACCAGTCCCGGCGTGGCTCGCGGGTATTGAAACCGCAGTTACTCAGATCGGGCGGCGGCGGGTTGAGAGTGACACCTTCGACTTTGCCGCGGCCGTCAAAGCCGTGACAGCTTGCGCAACCGGCATATTCTTCATACAAAAACTTGCCGCGGGAATGGAGTGTGGCGTTTTGCTCCTGGGAGAAGCCTGCAACGCAAAGTCCTGCCATCAGCAACACCATGATCAACAACTTTTTCTTCATGAGATATTTGTCTCCTTTCTTTGAATGTTTGCCACTTGTTACCTGTTTGTGTGCGAAACAGTCACGGTTGCACCCGGCAAGGGCGGTGCGATTGCCTGACAGCGGTCGAAACGCATCGCCCGCGTGCGTCTAAAATTTGTAGCCGATATTCAAATGCGCCAGGAGGGGATGGCGGTTGCTGCTCATGAGCGTCAATTCGATCGGGCCCAGGACCGTGGGGGTGCCAACTGACAGGCCGGCGCCGGTGAGAAAGCGCCGGCGCTTGAAGTTCCACTCCCACACTGGCGTAACGCCGCCGATATTCCACCGCACCGATAAAAAACGGTTTGTCATGAACTCATATTGTCCGCCCAGTTGCAGGGCTTGCACGTTGCGGTCGGACAGCTCCTGCGGCCGGTAACCCAAAAACGAGTCGGCGCCGCCGAGGAAAAAGTAATCATGCAAGGGCGGATTGCCTTTGCTGACGCTGCCGAGTTGCACGCGCTGGAGCAATGTCAGGCGCCGGGAGAGCGGGTAGAAGCCCTGCCAATCCACGGCATGCCGCAGGTACTGCAGCCGGCGGCCGGGGCGCTGGTAGGCGGCGGTGCTTTGCAGGTGCAACGCCTGGCCGCGGGTGGGGAAGACGGCGCGGTCGAGCGTATCCAGCCACAACAGGCCGAACAGCGCAAACATGCCGGTTTTGCGCTCGGGAAAGAAGGGCACAACCACTTCGGGAGTGAAATGGCTGGACTCCAGCCGCGCGCCCAAACCGGCGGCCAGGACATTGGAGAAAAAGCTGCCCAGCGCCAGCTCGGCGAAGGCCATGCGCTGGCGGTAGCGCGCGATGGTGCGGCTGCCGGAGTAAATCTCCAGCGAAGTGCGACCATAGTTCAGGCGCTGGCGCAAGCCCAAATGGGAGAACAAACCCAGGTGCAGATAGTACTGGGCAGCGGCTTCGAATTGTTCTCCCAGGCGCAGATCAAAACTGAGGGTGGAGCCATGCTCGGCACGATTGTGGAAAACGGTATTGAGCAGCAGCGCCGCTTTGCTACTGGTGTCGTAACGCAAACCCAGGCGAAAGAGATCGGCGGATTTTTCGATGACCTCGATGATCAAGCGCATGCCATCCGCGCGCGGCTCGAAGCGATAGCTCACACGCTCGAAGAATTGCGAACGGTAGACACGATTGATCGCGCGCTCGACTTGCATCGCATTGACCCACACCGGCGGCCGCAAACCGAATTCCGCCATGACCAGGCGGTGGGAAACGTGGCGCAGCCCCTGCACCGTCAATTCGCTTACAAACACCGAGTCGGCCGGCGGCAGACGCCGGCGGGGTGCCGGCTGGTCGAAAGCCGCAAGCGAGTCCGCCAGCGCGCGCAAGCGCGGCAGCACCCGGCGGGCCGCCACCACGCCGCGCTGGATCAAGGTGTCGGCGCGGTCGAAGCTGGCCGCGCCCAGACCGCTGAGATCGGGAAGAATGAGCACGTCACATTGCTGCCGCTGTTGTGCATTGATCTCCGCCCCGCGAAAGCTGATGGTCTGATCTATGATACTGAACACCGAAGTGAGTTTGTCGGCGGTGGCCAGCGGCGCGCCGACATCGACGCCGATCACCACCTCAGCGCCCAACTGCCGCACTTCGGTCACGGGAAAATTGCGCACCAGCATGCCGTCAAGCAGCAGCCGGTGGCCGTGCCGGACGGGTGTGAAAATGGTGGGGATGGCCATGCTGGCGCGCATCGCCTCCGGCAGGTGGCCATGGTCGAGCGTCACCGCCTCGCCGGTTTCAATATCCGTGGCGACACAGACAAAGGGAATGGGAAACTGCTTGAAATCGGTGCAGGCTCCCACCCGCCAGGTAAGACGGGCGAGCAATGCCGTTACTTTTTGACCCGCGATCAGCGCGATGGGCAGTTGCACGTTGCGCTCGCGAATCGGGAAGGTGCCGAGATAGCGGCCATCCCACGGCTTCTCCTTCATCGGCAAATCCCGCCGCGTGACGGCATCGTTAAAAAGTTCCGCCCAGTTTTCCTTGCGCGCCAGCGCTGCCAGCGAATCCGGCGAGTAGCCGATGGCATACAAGCCGCCGATGATGCCCCCCATGCTGGTGCCGGCAATGCAATCCACCGGGAGTCCGACCTCCTGCAACACCTGCAAAACCCCGATATGAGCAAAACCCTTGGCACCGCCGCCGCTCAACGCCAGACCGACGCGGGGCCGCGGTTTTTCGGATTGCGCCGCAGTCGCAGGTGCCGCCTGCCAACAGATTGCCAGGCTGCACACCAGCCGGAACCAAAACTTCATTCGCATCCGCTTGTGCCTGAAAGGGGAACGCAGATGAATCCCGCCGCGCCTCATGCAGGTGGCGCTTTGTGAGTGGAAAAATCTGCGTTCCGTTATGAAGGCAAACCGCCGGCTGCGACTTTGCTTTACTCAGGCCGGTTCCGCAGGGCGGAGTACCCGTGAAACGCTTATCCCTTCTGGCCCTTCTCCTTTTTGGCCTTGCGTTTCAAATCCTGGCGGTGTGCCCGCTCATAGGTTTGAATGTCGACAAAACGTCCCCTGGCATCGCGCACAGCATAAAGCTTCTTGCCGGCGACACTGCGATGTGTGGTTCGGGTCAGCTTGCGGGCCATGTTTCACTCCTTGTGTTGGAAGATTAAAGTGATGTAGGTAATGGTACAACGTTAAGTTGGCACCTCCATCCCGCAATGTCATTCTGTAAGAATTTTCTTGAGGGCTTGGGATAATGTCAGAATAAGCATCAATCCCGATACTCGGGAAGATTGCCACGAAAATGCCGTAGCGCAGGCTTCCAGCCTGCTGCAGACAAGAAGTCTGCGCTACATTTTCATTCCGATGGTGTCCATACGGGCAGGACAAATTTCTCCGCAATGACAGTTTGGGGTTGCGGAGCGGATTTTAGAACTTAGTAGTAGTAATTGATCACAGCAACTGCATCGCTGTCTGCCCGGGGAATTGTATTTCCGGTGCAGAGGCCATGTGCTGCGGCCCGGCGATGCCGGACTGCGGGTGCCTCATTCTTCACACAAAAAATTTTGATTGACCCATCCCGTCAACCCGCCGTGCCGGATGGGCACCCACAGGCTGCCGCCCACCAACACGCCGTCGCCGGTTACGCGCACGCCCGTGGCAGCCGCCGGCAGCGTGCCGGCAAGCGGCGCTCTCGGGCCTGCCGCCGTGCGCACGTTCAAAACGTCATCGCTGGCAACATTGAAGACGCGGTAGGTCGCCGTTGGCTTCAACCGCCGCGTGGTTGCCGGTGTTTTTGCCCCGCTGGCGACTTCCACCTGCACCCAGCCCGGAGCAGGCGCATCTGCCGGAACTTCGGCGCCGCTGGAGTTGATGCGGTAGTAGTAGAGATACTTGCCGTCTGCCGACCACTCGGCGGCGTCCTGCAGGATGAAGTCCCAGCGCCCGGTGAATTTGCGTCTGCCGCTGCCATCGGCTGCAAAAAGGAAACCGATGTTGTCATTGCATTCATAGCCGCAGCCGATCACCAGGAAATAATCCTGCGCCGGAGAATAGCGCACGGTGTGAACGGAAAGAAAACCGTCTTTCTCCGCCTCCAGCAGCACCCGCCCGCCCAGTATGATTTTGGTGTAATCCTCACTGATCGCGGCTTGCATGGCCGGCGGGGGTGAAGCCGGCGGCTCGGGAGAGGGTGAGGGGGTGTTCTGGTGCGGCGAACAACCGCAAAACCCGGCCATCACGAGCCATGCGACATGGCGCAACATTTCCGTTGCCTGGGCGGTTTGAACCAAAACAAGTCTCCTCGATCGGATTCATGCTTTTTGCATGGCGGCACATGCTGGCGCAGGCGATGCTGCCCCCGGGCTGCGGCAACAACTCACGCCGCTTGCACCCGCCAGCAGCGGGCCGTTTGCCTGCCGGCGCTTTCCGCTTCCGCAAAGCTGCGGGCCTGCTCATCCGCACACAAGCACACACTGCTGCGGCCTTTTGCCTGGTCCGCCCGGAAGGCGGTCACCTGTACGCCGCCGTTGCGTTGTTTTTAGACGGGCTTGAAGGGAACAACAAACTTGCAGCCCGCTTCTGTAAATTCCCTCCTCACAAAACCGCGAGCTTTGCCCGGACCTGGCGCTCCGGGTTCAGGTGCCGTGGTTCTCGCGGTGATAAGAAGCAACCGGCGGGCAGGCGCACACAAGATTGCGATCGCCATAGGCGTTGTTGATGCGACCGACGGCCGGCCAGAATTTGTACTGTCGCAGCCACGGCGCCGGGAAGGCCGCTTTCATGCGACTGTAGGGCATTTGCCAGTTGTCTGCCACCACGGCAGTGGCGGTGTGCGGGGCATTCACCAGCACGTTGTTGCCGCGTGCCGCCCGGCCTTGCTCGATCTCTTCGATTTCACCTTTGATCGCAATCAGGGCGTCACAGAAACGGTCCAGCTCGGCTTTGGATTCGCTTTCCGTGGGCTCGATCATCAGCGTGCCAGCCACCGGAAAGGAGACGGTGGGCGCATGAAAGCCGTAGTCCATCAAACGTTTGGCGATGTCTTCCACTTCGATGCCGGCGCTGCTCTTGAAACCGCGCAGGTCCAAAATAAACTCGTGAGCCACCCGGCCGTTGATGCCTTTGTACAAAATCGGGAAATGCTTCTGCAGCCGGTGTGCCATGTAGTTGGCGTTGAGGATCGCCATTTTGGTGGCGGTGGTCAAGCCGGCGCCGCCCATCATCGCGATATAGGCCCACGAGATCACCAGAATGCTGGCGCTGCCCCAGGGCGCGGCAGCCACCGGCCCGATGCCCTGTTCGCCGCCGGTTGCAATCACCGGATGCGTGGGTAGAAACGGCGCGAGATGTGCAGCCACGCCGATCGGGCCCATGCCCGGACCGCCGCCGCCGTGGGGAATGGCAAAGGTTTTGTGCAAATTCAAATGGCAGACATCCGCGCCCAGCTCCGCCGGCCGGCACAACCCCACCTGCGCGTTGAGATTGGCGCCGTCCATGTAAACCTGCCCGCCGTTCCGGTGAATCACCTCGCAAATGTCCGTGATTGCCTCTTCGAAGACACCGTGGGTGGAAGGATAGGTCACCATCAATGCCGCCAGCCGGTCGCGATGTTGTTGCGCCCGGGCTTTCAAATCCGCCACATCGATGTTGCCCTGTTCGTCGCAGCGCACCACCACCACTTCCAATCCCGCCATTACGGCGCTGGCGGGATTGGTGCCGTGCGCGGACTGTGGAATCAAACACACCGTGCGGTGTTGCTCGCCGCGCGCGCGGTGATAGGCGCGAATCACCTGCAGGCCGGTGTACTCGCCCTGTGCGCCGGAATTGGGCTGCAGGGAAATGGCAGCAAAGCCGGTAATTTCCGCCAGCCAGGTTTCGAGCTGGTGAAACAATTCCTGATAGCCGGCCGCCTGCTCCACCGGCGCGAAGGGGTGCAGTTTGCTGAACTCCGGCCAGCTCAGTGGCATCATTTCGCTGGTGGCGTTGAGCTTCATCGTGCAGGAGCCCAGCGGGATCATGCTGGTGGTGAGCGAGAGATCCCTGGACTCCAGCCGGCGCAGGTAGCGCAGCATTTCGGTTTCGGAGTGGTATCGGTTGAAGACGGGATGCTGCAGAAAGGCGGAGCGGCGCGGCATCTTGCCGGCATAGCCCGAGGGCGCCGCCGCCGCCACCTCGGCCACCGTGAATTTCGGCACGCGCTCCAGCGCGAAGATGTTGAGCAATTCCGCCACCTCCTCGGCGCTGGAAATTTGATCGAGCGCAATGCCGAGTGAACCGTTGTCATACTTGCGGAAGTTGAAGTGCCGCGCATCGGCTGCCGCAAGAATTTTGGGCAGCGCGCTTTGCCCGATCTCCACGCGCAGGGTGTCGAAGAAATCCTCATGATAAAGCCGGTAGCCCAGGCGCGTGAGGCTGAGCGCCAGCACCTTGGTCAGGTTGTGGATGCGCGTGGCGATGCGCCGCAGCCCCTGCGGGCCGTGGTAGACGGCATACATGGCCGCCATCACGGCGGGCAACACCTGCGCGGTGCAGATGTTGGAGGTGGCCTTTTCCCGGCGAATGTGCTGCTCGCGTGTTTGCAGCGCCATGCGCAGGGCGGGCTGGCCGTGGGCATCGATCGACACGCCGATAATGCGGCCCGGCATCAGACGCTTGAATTCTTCGCGAACGGCAAAGAAGGCGGCATGCGGGCCGCCGTAGCCGAGCGGCACCCCGAAGCGCTGCGTGCTGCCCACTGCCGCATCCGCGCCGAATTCGCCGGGCGGGGTGAGCAGCACCAGGCTCATGAGATCCGCTGCCACCGCCACCAGGGCGCCGGCCGCGTGCGCGCGCCGGCAGAAGTCGTGGTAATCGTACACCGCGCCGTCGCTCGCCGGATACTGCAACAGGGCGCCGAACACCTCCGGGGTGAACTCGAATTTCTCATGGTCACCGACTATGATCTCGATGCCGAGTGGCAGGGCGCGGGTTTTGACCACCGCGATGTTTTGCGGATGGCAATCCTGGGAGACGAAAAAACGGCCGCCGGCCGGCTCGTGTCTGGCGCGGTAAAACGTGGTCATGGCCTCCGCCGCCGCTGTGGCTTCATCCAGCAGCGAGGCATTCGCCACCGGCAAACCGGTGAGATCGATGACCATCGTTTGAAAATTGAGCAGCGCCTCCAGCCGGCCCTGCGCAATCTCGGCCTGGTAGGGGGTGTATTGCGTGTACCAGCCGGGATTCTCCAGGATGTTGCGTTGAATGACCGGCGGGGTGATGGTATCCGAATACCCCATGCCGATGAGCGAACGGTAAATTTTATTTTTGGCCGCGATGGCTCTCAGCCGGGTGGTGACTTCGTACTCGGTGCGAATCGCCCCCAGTTCGAGCGGCCGTGTGCTGCGCAGATGGGCGGGCACCACCGTTGCGATGAAAGCATCCAGGGAGGGGAATTGCAGGGCATTGAGCATTTCGGCGGTCTCTTCCTCGCTTGGTCCGAGGTGGCGGCGCAGGAAGGCATTGGTACGGGACAGATCGATCGGCATGGCATCACACTCCTTCTCGAGCATATCGTCAAAGTGGGAGGACTCTGGCAGAGACGCACAGCAATGCGCTGGCAGCATAACAAATTAGCCGGTCAATTTCAAGGGCGGGCTTGACTAATTGCCGGACGTGAATTACTTTGCGGGCCCTTTCATATTTCTTCAACAAAATGCCGCCGGCGGCTGCGACAGCACCCGCTCCGGCGGTGGCGACAGCATTCCGCTTCCCCGCGAAGCCAACCCCAAAACACCGGGCAGCAGCAAAACTGCCGGAGGATTTTTCTTGAGAAAACGAGCACTCATTTGGATGGCCGGCCTGCTGGGCGCGAGCGCGGCCGGTGTCCACGCGCATCAGATCAACAGCAGCTATGCCACCCTCACCGTGCAGGCGGAGGAAATCACCGTCACGCTGACGTTCGACCTCGGCGATCTGCAAAGAGTTTTCCCGCTCGATCGCGACCATGACGGCGTCGTTGCCCGCGCGGAATTGTTGCAGGCCATGCCCGAGCTGGAGACCTATGTTGCCGGGCATTTCAATCTCGCCCTGGGCTACACGCCGGCCGAGCTGACGCAACAACCCTCCGGCTTCCATCAGGATGAATTTGGCAACGTCTTCATTGATTTCATCTTCCGCACGCGCCAGTCACCGCCGCCGGCGGAAGTGGCGTTGCGCGTGGCTTTCTTTGAAAAATTTGGTGAAACGCATCTGACGCTCGCCAAGGCGGTGGCCGGCGATACCGTGCAGACGGCGGTGCTGAGTCGGGAGCAGCCGCGCCATCGTTTCCGCCTGGGCGGCCCGGTGCCGTTGCTGGCGCAGTTGGGCGAGTTTGTCCGCCTGGGCGTCGAGCACATTTTTCTGGGCTATGATCATCTCCTGTTCCTGTTGGGCCTGATCGCCATCGGTGGGCGTTTTCTCGATCTCGTTAAAATCGTCACTTCTTTTACCATTGCCCACAGTCTGACCTTGATTCTGGCGGCGCTCGAAATCCTCGCTCTGCCCACGCGCCTGATCGAGTCCGGCATTGCGCTCAGCATCGCTTACGTGGCGGCAGAGAATTTCATCATCTTTGCCGGCAACGACCGCGCCGAGACGGAACGGCTGATGCGCCACCGCTGGCTGCTGACCTTCTTCTTCGGCCTGGTGCATGGCTTTGGTTTCGCCAATGTGTTGCGCGACCTCGGTCTGCCGGCCCACGGCCTGATCGGTTCGCTGCTCTCTTTCAACCTCGGCGTCGAGCTGGGCCAGATGGTGATTGTCGGCCTGCTGTTTCCCCCGGTCTTGTGGCTCACCAAAACCACGTTTCAACGCCGTGTGGTTTTTGTGCTCTCCTCGATCATTTTCATTTTCGGCTTCTCCTGGTTCATCGAGCGTTCACTGGCTCTGAGCTTCATGCCTTTCTGAGCAGGGCACCCGCGGGCGCGGGCGGTTGGCCCGGGCACGACAACCGGCCAATGGCCGGGCCGTGGCTTGCAATCACCGGATGGAGGCCTGCGCGGGCGTGGCGCAGACGCGGGTTGGCCCTCGGTGGGCAGAAAACCTGCCGGCGACCTCAGGGTTGCAGAATGACTTTGATGCAGCCGTCCTGTTTTTCCGCGAAGATCTGGTAAGCCTGCGCGCCCTGTGCGAGCGGCAGGCGATGGGAGATGAGGCGGGCCAGTTCATGCTTTCTTTGTTGCAGGAGGGACAGCAGGCGGCCGGCATAATAGCGCGCGGAACAGCGGCCGGTGCGGTAGGTCAGGTTTTTGTCGTAGGCTTCCGCGGGTGTGAACGCGAATTGTGCTTCGTGGTGCACGCCGGCGGCCGCAATGATGCCTCCCGGCCGCACCAGGGCCATGGCCAGGCGCAGCGCGGATTCATTCCCGACAATTTCCAGGACGGCATCGGCGCCGCGGCCCTCGGTCACCGCGCGCACAATGTCCACGGGATTTTCCTGATGGAAATTCACCGGGATGGCACCGAAGTCTTGCGCCAGCGCCAGCCGCTCGGGAATGGCGTCAATCGCATAGATGCGTTCTGCGCCCAGGTGGCGCGCGGCGAGGATCGCCATCAAGCCCACCGGTCCGCAGCCGATCACCGCACAGGTTGCCCGGGGATCGAGCTGCGCCATCTCCGCGCAAAAGTATCCGGTTGAAAAGGCGTCGCCCAGCAACAAGGCTTCTTCGGGCAGGGCTTCCGCCGGCATTTTCAGCAAAGTCGCATCGGCAAGCGGCACCCGCACGAACTCCGCCTGGCCGCCCTGCAATCCCGCACCGTTCTGCACCCACCCAAAGAGCTGTCCGTGCGGGCAGCGCGCCGTCAAACCGCGATGGCAGTAAAAGCACTTCCCGCAGTTCGTCGTAAAGGGCGCCAACACGCGATCGCCGCGCTTGAATTTTTCCACCTCTCGTCCGACCTCGGCTATTTCCCCGACGAATTCATGCCCCATCACCGTGCCGGGGTCCAGGCCCTTCTCGCGTCCGTGATAGATGTGCAGGTCCGAGCCGCAGAGGCCGGCGAGATGCACTTTGACGATGACATCGGTGGGTGCCTGCAGTGCGGGATCGGGAAGCGATTCGCAACGGATGTCTTCTCTGCCGTGAAAAGTGAGGGCGCGCATGGGAGGATTCCGGTGCACAGTGTGATACGCAGGGTGAAAGGGCGAAGTCCGACTTGGGCAGCAGATTTTGCGATTTGAAAACCCGCCGCGCCCAAGTCGGACTTCACTCATCTCCTTTCGACCTCATTCCGGCGGTGAGAAGGGCATGGGCTCACGAAAGACCGGCAGCTCGGTGCGCAGTTCCTCCAGCAGCCGCAGGGCTTCGACAATGGCACGCTCCAGTTGCGGATCCTCACCGCGCAGATGGGCATTGGGATCGCAATCGACCTCGATGTCGGGATCGACGCCGTAATTTTCAATTTGCGCGCCGGCGGCGATCGACCAGAAGAGATTTTGCGGTTGTGTCGGGCGGCCGCCATCGGCGAGTGTGAACCGTTTGTCGATGCCAATCACTCCCCCCCAGGTGCGCTTGCCGATCAGCGGCCCGATCTTCAGCAGCTTGAAGGCATGGCAGAAGATGTCGCCGTCCGAGCCGGCATGCTCGTTGGTGAGCGCGATGATCGGGCCGCGGATGGCATGGCGGGGGTAGGTGGAGGGCTTGCCCCAGCGCCGCACCAGGTAGGCGAGAGGCCGGCGCTGCAATTTTTCCAGCAGTATTTGTGAAATATTGCCGCCGCTGTTGTAGCGCACATCGATGATGAGGCCATCCTTGCCGGCCTGTGCCAGGAAATAACGGTGAAATTCGATCAAGCCCATGGTGTTCATATCCGGCACATGCAGGTAGCCGATGCGGCCGGCGGTGGCTTCGGCCACGCGCGTGGCATTGCGCTCCACCCATTCGCGATAGCGCGGCCAGAAATCGGAATAGAGCGTGCGCACCACCACCTTGCGCGGCTTGCTGCCGGGCCGGGCGGATTGCACCGTGAGCGTGACCTCCTGGCCGGCTTGATTGGCCAGGAGCTGGCCGGGAGTGACGGTGGCGCGCAGCGGGACCCCGCCGATTTCGAGCAGATAGTCGCCTTCTTCCAGGTTGAGGCCGGCGGCGCATAGAGGGGAAAAATTGTCCTTCAGCCACGGGTCGCCGCGATAAATTTTGGAGAGGCGGTATTGCTGGCGTTCCGTGTCGAACTCGAGGTCTGCGCCCAGATGCCCGATGGAATAGTACGGCGGCTGGCGGTAATCGCCGCCGCTTTCATAGGCGTGTGAAGTACCCAGCTCGCCCTGCATTTCCCAGATCAAATCGGAAAATTCGGCGCGGCTGGCGAGACGATCAATCAGCGGGTAATAGCGCTCATACACCTTGCTCCAGTCCACGCCCGACATGTTTTCATTCCAGAAAAACTCACGCTGCAGCCGCCAGGCCTCGCGAAACATCTGGCGCCATTCGGCACGCGGCTCGACCGAGAGTTTGACCCGGTTGAGATCGAGCCAGCCGTTTTTGCGAGCCGGCGAGGCATCGCTGTTTTCCGTCGGCTTTTCGCCGGCTTTGAGCACACGCAACCGGCGGTTGCTGCGATAGGCCAGGGTCTTGCCGTTGTTGGCGACTTGCAGGCTGCCGTTTTGCACGTCGCTGACCAGGGTTTCCAGTTTGTGCGTGGTGAAATCATAGCACCACAGCGTGCCCTTCTCGTCATCCTCATTGAGCGCGGAAAAATCACCGAGATCGGCCCGGCCGCGCACATTGTAGGAAGTGAACACCACCTTGTCGCGGATGCCCAGCACCTGGCCGTAAATGCCCTCTTTCACCGGAAACTCGACGATGCGGCGGGCGAGCCCGTCGAGATCGATCACCAGCGGGGCTTTCTCCTCGCCTTTTTTCTCCGCCGTGTCCGCCGTGCTTTGGGCGCCGTTGGCCGGCAGCTTGGGTGCGCTTTCCTCGCCGGGTGCCGCGGGAGTGGGAATGAAGGGGCTGGCCAGCTCGCGGCGCAGCGTGAGCAGATAGGGCTTGGTGGCGGCGGGAAAGCCCACGGCAAACTGCACGGCATCATCAACCGGATTCAACACCCGCATCGAAAGAAAATAAAGGTAACGGCCATCCGGATCGAAGCTGGGCGCAAAATCAAACAGGATGGGCGCGGTGGCCTGATGCACCGTGCCGCTGCGCAGTTCGCACAGAAAAATCGCCCGCTGGTTTTCGTTGAGCTGCTTGGAATAGGCGAGCCACTGGCCGTCGGGCGAGAAGGTTGGCTCTTGAATTTCGCCGAAGGGGTTGTCGTCCAGGCGCCGGCTGTCACCACTCTCCAAATCGACCAGCCAGAGATCGAGGCGGCTGGTGGTGAGTGCCGCCTGCGCGGCGGTGGGGGAGGTTTGCAGCGATTGCACGCGGCCGGGGGGGGCAGGGAACAAGCGTTCCGGCTCCTGCAGCGGCTCGCCAGCAAACACCACGATTTTTTCCTCCCCTTCTTCCTGATCGGTGATGGCGGCCAGCCGCTGGCCATCATGCAGCCAGCGTGCCAGGCGATGGCGCGCGCCATCATGGCGGCCGTATTGCAACGGCGCACCCTCCCAATTCGGCATGCTGAACAGTTTGCCGCGGGCGGTGAGCGCCACCGAGTGGCCGCGCGGGTGCAAATGATAATGCTCCAGGTAGCGGGCAGCCGTTACGAATTTGCGCTGGGTTTGCACCATCGGGCTGTGCCAGGCGATGGCAATGCGCCGGCTTTGGCGGGAGGCGACATCGAAGGCGTACAAATCCGCCCCGCATTGGTAAACAATGGTGCGGCCGTCACTGGCAGGATGGCGCACGAAAAACTCGCGGTGTTCGGTCTCGCGCCGCATGTCCGTGCCATTGAGGCGGCAGGAGTAGAGATTGCCGATGCCGTCATGATCGGAGGTGAAGTAAATGCGGCCGCCGATCCACATTGGCGCGTTGGGGTTGCCGGCCGGCAGCGGCAGTTTTTCGAAGTGGCCGCGGCCCTCGCGGTCAATCCAGATTTCGCCGGTGGTGCCGCCGCGATAGCGTTTCCAGCGGGCGTTGTCTTCGTTGTTGCGGCCCAATACCACGCCCGGGCCGCCGGGTTCGAGCGCCAGGTTGAGCGTGGGGCAGGGCAGGAAACACCGGGGATATTCGCCGGCCAGCGAGACGCGGTAAACGATGGGATCATCCAGCACCACGCGGCATTGATGCCGGCTCAGAAACAGCACCGCCTGACTGTCGGCGGTCCAGGCGACGATTTTCTTGACATCGCCCAAAAAAGTCAGGCGCCGCATTTCCCCGCCCTCGGCAGGCATGACATAGACATCGGGCTGGCCCTCTTCGCGGCCGCAAAACGCCAGCCAGCGGCCGTCGGGGGAAAGGCGGGGAAAACTGACTATGCCAAGATTGCTCGTGAGTCGCCGTGCAATACCGCCGGCCAGCGGCACGCTCCACAAATCATCTTCACAGATGAAGACGACGTGATCGCCCTGCACCGTCGGGTGATGATAGTAACCTTGGCGAGTTTCCGCCACGGAAGCCTCCTTGCATCGCGCGCTTGGGGTGAGAGGGGCAAGAGCCGGTGTGCTGGTGATACTGCGGGGCAATCTACAGAATGCGGCACAGCAAAGCAAGGCGGAAGTTGTCCGAAAAAGAAAACCGGCCGGGCGGGAGAGCCCGGCCGGCCGGCACACTGTGGCGGCCCACCGTGGGCAATGTCAGCCGCCGTTCATTTCACCTTTTCATAAATCAGCTTGTTGTCTTTGGCGTCGATGCGCAGCTTGTCTCCCTTGGCCAGCTCGCCGCTCAGGATGCGGGTGGCCAGCGCGTTGATGATTTGCCGCTGCATCAAACGTTTGAGCGGCCGCGCGCCGAACACCGGATCGAAGCCCTGCTCGGCCAGCAGATTCTTCGCCGCCGGCGTCAGGGTCGCTTCGATGCCCTGGCGTTGCAGCACGCCCGCCACCAGGCGTTTGAACTGGATGTCGACAATCTCGCGCAGGTGCGCGCGGGAGAGCGGATGGAACATGATGATCTCGTCCACGCGGTTGAGGAATTCCGGCCGCAACCGGCGGCGCAGCATCTCCAGCACCTCCTCCTTGGTGCGCTGATAGATGCGTTCCTGATTCTCCCCGCCGGCCTGCTCGAAACGCTGCATGATCGTTTCCGCGCCCAGGTTCGAGGTCATGATGATGATCGTGTTCTTGAAATTCACCACATGGCCCTTGCTGTCGGTCAGCCGGCCGTCATCCAGCACCTGCAGCAGAATGTTGAACACCTCGGGATGCGCCTTCTCAATTTCATCGAGCAGGATCACGGCATAGGGCCGGCGGCGAATGGCTTCGGTGAGCTGGCCGCCTTCTTCGTATCCCACGTAGCCCGGCGGCGCGCCGATCAAGCGCGAGACATTGAACTGCTCCATGTACTCCGACATGTCGATGCGCACTACCGCGTTTTCATCGTCAAACATGAATTCCGCCAGGGCGCGCGCCAGCTCGGTCTTGCCGACGCCCGTGGGGCCGAGAAAGATGAAGGAACCGATGGGCCGGGTTTCCTCACTCAGGCCCGCGCGCGAGCGGCGCACGGCAAACGAGACGGCCTCGATCGCCTCGTCCTGCCCCACCACGCGCTGGCGCAGGCGGTCCGCCATTTTCAAAATCTTTTCCTTTTCGCTTTCCAGCATGCGCGCCACCGGAATGCCGGTCCAGCGCGCCACCACTTCGGCGATGTCGGCTTCGGTGACCTCTTCATTCAGCAGCGCGCCGTCCTTGTGCAGCGCGGCCAGCTTTTCATTCAGGGCACTGAGCTGCTTTTCCAGGCCGGGCAGCGTGCCGTAGCGCAGCTCTGCAACTTTGTTCAGGTCGCCGGCGCGCTCGGCTTTCTCCGCCTGCTGTCTGGCCTGTTCCATCTGCTCCTTCACGCTGCGGATTTGTTTGATGGTGTCCTTCTCGACCTGCCAGCGCACCTTGAGCCGGGACGATTGTTCCTTGAGATTGCCCAGCTCCTCCTTGAGTTTGGCCAGCCGTTCCTTCGAGGCGGCATCGCTCTCCTTCTTCAACGCCACCTGCTCGATTTCAAGCTGTTTGATGCGGCGTTCGATTTCGTCGATCTCCTCCGGCATGGAGTCGATCTCGGTGCGCAGTTTGGCCGCGGCCTCGTCGATCAGGTCGATCGCCTTGTCCGGCAGAAAGCGCTCGGAGATGTAGCGGTGTGACAGCGTGGCTGCCGCCACCAGCGCGGAATCCGCGATGCGCACGCCGTGATGCACCTCGTAACGCTCCTTCAGGCCGCGCAGAATCGAAATGGTATCCTCCACCGAAGGCTCGTCCACCAGCACCGGCTGGAAGCGGCGCTCCAGCGCCTTGTCTTTTTCGATGTATTTGCGATACTCGTCCAGCGTCGTCGCGCCGATCAAACGCAGCTCGCCGCGCGCCAGCATGGGCTTGAGCATGTTGGCGGCATCCACCGCGCCCTCCGCGGCGCCCGCGCCCACCATGGTGTGCAGCTCGTCGATGAAGAGAATGATCTCGCCTTCCGCGCTCTCAATCTCCTTCAACACGGCTTTCAGGCGCTCTTCGAATTCGCCGCGATATTTCGCGCCCGCCACCAATGACGCCATTTCGATTTGAATGAGGCGCTTGTTCTTCAGCGACTCCGGCACGTCGCCGTGCGCGATGCGCTGCGCAATGCCCTCGACAATCGCGGTTTTGCCGACGCCGGGATCGCCGACGAGCACGGGATTGTTTTTGGTGCGGCGCGACAACACCTGCACCGCCCGCCGGATTTCCTCATCGCGGCCGATCACCGGATCGAGTTTCCCGCTGCGCGCCAGTTCGGTGACATCGCGGCCATACCGCTCCAACGCCTGATATTTGCCCTCGGGATTCTGGTCGGTGACGCGCTGTGTGCCGCGGATTTCCTTGAGCACCTTGAAAATGTTGTCGCGCGTGACACCCTGCTGCCGCAACAAATTGCCGGCCGCGCCCTGTTTCTCCTCTGCGATCGCAATCAGCAGATGCTCGGTGCTGACATACTCGTCTTTGAGCTGGCGCATCTCGGCTTGTGCTTGATTGAGTACGCCGGCCAGCCGGTTCGAAATGTAAATGCTGCCGACGGCACCGGCGCCGGAAACACGCGGCAGGCGCCGCAGTTCCTCCTCCAGCCGGCTTTGCAGCAGACCCAGGTTGGCGCCCAGCTTCTTCAAGATCGCCACCGCGACGCCCTCGCTGTCGCGCAACAAGGCCTGCAGCAGATGCTCGACTTCGATTTGCTGCTGCCCGCCCTCTGCGGCAAGCTGCTGCGCGGCGGTAATCGCCTCTTGCGCTTTAAGAGTGAATTTATCGAGAGTCATGATTTCTTCTCCGCCTTTCCGTATTGCATTTGATCTCTGCCAAACCCCACAGGATGACTTGACAGGAATGTTTGCGTTACCGCGTTCGCACGGAAATGGACAAAGAGTGTACCACTGTAATTTTCTGACAAGCTGGCAAGCAAAAACTTGCTATAAAATCAAAGATGACAGCATCCGGCAGACATCATGGCAGAGTATCACAGCCCGGCAAACTTGCCGGCGATTGTGGGGCTCTGGAAAAGTTACCAGGGCCACGAAGTTTGCGTAGCGCGGGCAAACTGCCCAATGCTGCCATACCCGTCAGGGTTGTTTTAAAAGTTGGCGTGCCAAGCTGAAGCTTTGCGTTTCAAAATTAGCTCGCGTGCTCAAGGCTTCACTTTTTTCCCACCAAAATACCTTCCCGTGAAATGTTTTTCCGTGTGAGTTTTGTTTTCGTGGACGGAATGTTTGTGTTTGGCGCCGAGAGCGATTCATACTTTCGCCCACGAAAATGAAATCCCGCGAAATATTTTTTTGTGGCACTTCGCTTTCGTGGGCGGAGTGCTTGTGTTTGACCCTGACGCCGATGAAGCGACCCTGTCCGGTGTTTGTTCCCGGACTTTGGCAATGTCGCCAATCCTCGTCATGATGCAACCGCCTGGCCGTTGCCTAGCCTCGTCGCCAAAGTCCGCCCCAAAAAATCCCTTGCGCTTGTCCCCGGCCGGTTGCAACTTGCCTTCCAACTTTTGGAATCACCCTGCGTAAAACCGAGCCGCCAAATCCTCTTGCCGTCTGCACGCGCTGAGCCTGCGACGATCCTCCGACCGCTTTTGTGTGAGGTGACCGATGCAGAAATCATGGGCGTTTTTGTTGCTGAGCCTGCTGCTTGCCCTGGGTTGTCGGGAAAGACCGGCCGACCGGGAGGCCGCCGGCGACCGCCGCCGCACCGCACGCCTGGAGAAGGACCACATGGTTGAGAAACAGACGATTCCACTCACGCGGCAACAGTCCCTGTATGTGGATTTGGAGTGCACCGCCGGCCGCCTGGAGCTGGTGCCGGCAGATTCCGGTGTGTTGGCCGAGCTGGAGTTTGCTTTCGCCCGCGAGCAGTTGCGCCCGACGGTCGATTTTGACAGCAGCGAGGTCGAAGCCCGCCTGCAAATTCGCAGCCCCCGTTTGCACAGGGACCAGGGGGATATCGACCGCCTGCGCGACAACCACTGGCGTTTGAAGTTGTCACGGCAGATTCCCCTCACGTTCGATATTGAAGGCGGGGCCTTTGATGCTTCGTTTGATTTCAGCGGCATGAAGGTGGCCGGCCTCAATCTCGATGTGGGTGCAGGTGAGCTGGACATTGCCTTCCGCGAACCCAACACCGAATCACCCAATCTGCGCATCAACTCCGGCGCCGCCGCCGTGGAAGCTCGCGGTTTGTGTTATGCCAACTTCCGCCGTCTGGTGTTCAACGGCGGTGCCGGCAAAACCGATTTGATATTTGACGGCAGTTACTCCGGCGAGGGGGAGGTTGACCTGAATTTCGGCGTGGGCGTCAACACCGTTTTGCTCAACCGTGAGCTGGGCGTGCGCCTGCGCAAGGAAGGCTCTTTTCTGGCGCCCATCAGCCTGCGCGCTTTCAACAAGCGGGGCGACACCTATTACTCCGAAAACTTCGAGAAGGCCGCGGCCAAACTCTTTTTCGACATCAAAATGGGCGTGGGTCACACCTCGATTCGCTGGATCGAGTGACCCCGGCCCGTTGCCGGCACCATCATGAATGCTGAAGCCAAGACTGCCTCCCCCCGCGAAAATCTCCTGCTCCTGCTGCTGGCACTCGCCGGCGCGGCGTTGTTTTTCGAGCTGTTCCAGCCGGTGACCCCCGCCGCGAAGCTCGGCCTCGAGCTCAACCGTGGCGAGGCGGAAAGCGCGGCGCGCGACTATTTGAAGACCCTGGACCACAACGTGACGGGCTTCGATTACAACGTCGCGCTGATCATCGACAACAAGCTGGAAAGCTTTCTGCAGGCGCACAACGTCACGGCGGCACAGCGGAAGATCATCACCCGCCATCATCCGGTGGCGGCGTGGGAGGTGATTTACCGCCATCCTGAAACCAGTGAACGTTTTCAGCTCCGGCTGTCCCCGCAGGGCGAGGTGTTTCATTGCGAGCACATGCTGCCCCCCAACGTCGCGGGCGAACGCATGCCGCTGGCTGCGGCGCGCCTGCTGGTACGCGACTTCCTGGTGCAGCACCGCGGCATCGACTGGCAGGACTACGAAACCGTCGACGCGCAAATGATCAAGCAGGAGGCGCGCACGGATCACAATTTCATTTGGGAAAACCGCACGCCCGCCACCGGCGGCCTGCGGCTGCGCTTGAAAGCAGTCGTGCTGGGGGACCGGGTCGGCGGCTGGATGCAGCAGGTGCAGTATCCGCGCGAGTTTTCAGAATGGTATACCCGTCGTCTCAATACCGCCAACTGGTTCAAGGCTGCCGAACAGATTTTGTTCATTCTCCTCTTTGTCATCAGCCTGGTGATTTTTGTGCTGCGTTTCCGCGCCGGCGAGGTGGGTTTGCGCAACGCCCTGCTGCTCGCCGGGTTCGCTTTCATCTGCGTGTTGCTGCTGGCCATCGACACCCTGCCGGCACAGGCGGTTGTCCGCGACGGCCTGCTCTCCGACAACCGCGGTTTCTTCATTTTTGCCACGTATATCAACCTGCTGCTGCTCACGCTGGCGGCCGCCGTCGGCATCTTCATTGTGTGGATGAGCGGCGAAACCTTCACCCGCGAAGTCTGGCCCGAGAAGTTGCGCGCGTTTGATGCCCTGTTCGCCGGGCGCATGTTCTTCCCCGAATTGGGCCAGGCTCTGCTGCGCGGCAGTGCCCTCGCCTTTGTTCATTTGGGCGCCAGTTATCTGTTGTTCCATCTCTTGGTGAAGCAACCCGGTCACTGGCTGGTGTCCGGGCCTTACGACGAGGAGGTTTTCGCGGCCTTTATGCCATTTGCCCTGCCGCTGCTGTTCGGCATTTATCACAGCCTCCTGCTCACCGCCTACGCTCCCCTGTTCACCCTGGGTTTTTTGCGGCGCAGATTTCATCATACGCTCCCCGCCCTCCTGCTCACCGCGTTCTTTTTTTGCAGCGTCTGCGACGGCACCGTCACCATTCACGATCGCTGGTTGCAGGCGGCGCTGGCGCTGGTGGCCAGTAGTGTCATCTACATTTTTTACCTGCGCTATGATTTGCTCACGGTGGCTGCGGGTCTGGGCATGGCCACGGCTTTGCCCGGCGCGCTGAGTCTGGCGCTGCAGCCCGACGGCCTGTTGCGCGCCGCGGGCATGGTGTCGCTCGGCTTGCTCGCGGGCCTGTTGCTCTATGGCTATGCCGCTGCCCGGCATGGCAAACCGGTGAGTGAACGCGCCATTACGCCGCGTTACGTGCGTTATCTCAGCGAGCGCGAGCGTCTGAAGATGGAACTCGAGATCGCGCGCAAGGCGCAATTGCGCATGCTGCCGCAGCACCTTCCCCGGATCGCCGGACTCGACATTGCCGCCTGTTCCGAGCCCGCCCGCGAGGTGGGGGGTGACTACTATGATTTCGTGATGCTCGACGAACAGCGCCTGGGCGTGGTGATCGGCGACGTCTCCGGCAAGGGCATGCCCGCCGCGCTCTACATGACGCTCACCAAGGGTTTTCTGCAGGCGCATGCCTCGCCGCACGCCTCGCCCGGGGAAATTCTCTGCCGCATGAATCGCGCTTTCTATGCCACCGCCGACCGCAACGTGTTCGTGAGTTTGTTCTATCTCGTCATTGATCCCGTGGCCCGCCGCCTGACCTGTGCGCGTGCCGGCCACAACCCTGTCATTGTGCACCCGCAAAATGGCGCCGGTGTGCGGTTGCTGCAGCCGCCGGGCATCGCGCTCGGCCTCGAACGCGGCGAAATTTTTGACCGCATCCTGCAACAGGAACAGCATATCCTGGCACCGGGCGACACCCTGGTGTTGTATACCGACGGCCTCACCGAAGCCATGAATCACCGCCGCGAAGAATTCGGCGAGCACCGCCTGCTCGAGGTGATCGCCCGCAACCAGCAGCGCCGCGCACCTGGCCTGCTCGACGCCATCCGCCAGGCACACCGAGAGTTCATCGGCCGCGAGGATCAATACGACGATTTGACCTGTGTGGTGGTGAAGCTGAGCTGACACCCTGTTGCCCTGATTTGCAAGAGCGGCCCGCGCAATCTCATGCAGGCAAATCCTGCGTAGTGCCGGGTGACTCCCAACCGGCTTGCCGCAGCATGAGTGCGAGGGCGGGTTTTCTATTGGTAACAGACCACGGGCGTCCCCGGGGCGATCCCGACCTCAACTTACATGTCTACTCGAGGAGGCAGCGGACATGGTTCCCCATTTGCGTGACGATTTCAACCGCCGTTTTACCGCCGCGCGCTATCAGCATTTCCTCGCCACGCTGACGCAGGCAGCCGGCTCCACGGTGGATTTTCGTGTGTGTGAAACCCCGGTGTTCCTGCCGCCGGCCATGCGGCTGGGCTTCCAGCAGGCGGCGCGGGAGCTGGTGCAGTTGATCAGTCAACCCGCCTACCTGGCGGCCTCGCAGGCCGCGGTGCCGCCCGCCTTTCACGTGCCGCACGATGACGATCATCCCCTGTTTCTGGCCATCGACTTCGCCGTCACGCGCGATGAGCGCGGGCAGCTTCAGCCCAGGCTCATTGAGCTGCAGGGTTTCCCCTCGCTCTATGCCTATCAGCTCGTGCTGTGCCAGAGTTATGTGCGCGCTTACGGGCTGGGCGAGTTGCGGTATTTGCCGGATGATTTGAGCGAGACGGAATACCTGCGCCTGTTGCGTCAGGCCCTGCTCGCCGGCCATGATCCGGAGAATGTCATTTTGATGGAAATCGAGCCGGAGAAGCAGAAAACCGCGGTGGATTTCGTCTGCACGGAACGCTTCACCGGGGTCAAAGCGGTGTGCATTACGCGCGTGCAGAAGCGCGGCCGCCGGCTGTTCTACCGCGCCAACGGCCGGGAGATTGCGATTCACCGCATCTACAATCGCGTCATCGTTGATGAGTTCGTCAAAAAGGGCCTGCCCATCGCCTTCGATTTCCGCGATGACCTGGAGGTGGAGTGGGCCGGGCATCCGAACTGGTATTTCCGCATCAGCAAATTTTCCCTGCCCTATCTCGACCATCCGGTGGTGCCGCGCACATATTTTTTGCACACGCTCGAACACTATCCCGAGCCGCTCAGCGATTACGTCCTGAAGCCGCTGTTCTCGTTTGCCGGCAGCGGAGTGGTGATCGACGTGAGCCGCGAACAACTCGATGCCATTCCAGCCGCCGAACGCCACAACTATATCTTGCAGGAGAAGATCAGCTACGCGCCCGTCATTCAAACGCCTGACGAGCCGGCCAGGGTCGAAATCCGCATGATGTTCCTCTGGCAGGACCGGCCGCGGCTGGTGAACTGGCTCGCCCGCCTGAGCAAGGGCAAGATGATGGGTGTTGATTACAACAAAAACAAGGAATGGATCGGTTCCTCCGGGTGTCTGTATGAATGAGGCCGGCGGGACAAACGGCATGTCCGCTCAATTCCGGCTGCCCGGACTTGCGCACCCCTTCATTTAATCAGGAGATAATCAGGAGATGTTTATGATGCGCTTTTTACGGTATGCTCCTGCCCTGCTGCTGGGTCTGCGTTGTTCTCTGCTGCTCGCCCAGAACACCCCCAATTTGCGGCTGTTAAGTGTGCTTGACCCCACCCCGGCTGCCGGCAATCCGGTGCGCTACAGTGAGGTCACGGGCTGCGGCGATTTGGCATTTCTCGCCGGCTGGAGTTTCGACGGCAGCGCGCGCAACGTGTATGTGTACGAGGTGAGCGATCCGGCTGCGCCGCGCCAGCTCGCGGTGGTGCCGAGCAGCGGCTCGGTGTATGACGTGCAGATGCACGGCCGTTATCTCTATGTGGCGGCGCAGAATCAAAACTACATCGATGTCTTCGACCTCCTCGACCCCGCCGCCCCGGTGCTGGTGCAGCACTTCGAGCCGCGCTCGCCCCGCATCAGCCCGCACACGTTTTGGGTTGCGGGCAATGCCCTGTACATCGCCGACAATTTCGCCGGCGGCATCAGTGTTTTTGACATCACCGACAAGACGAACTTCATCCGCAAGGGTGTGCTCAACAACGGCTTCGGCACCTCGCACGACAACACCGTCATCCGCGGCAGGCTGTATGCGGCTTTCATTTTCCAGCCGGCCGGGCTGTGGCTGGCAGACGTGCGTGAACCTTTCACCCCGCGCAACCTCGCCACGGCCTTTTATCCGGGTGCCGGCACGCATAATGCCTGGCCCACGGAGGACGAACGCTATGTGCTCACCACCGACGAAGTCGGCACCACGGCGCACAATCTCAAGATTTGGGACGCGCAGACGCCGGGCAGTCTCAACCTGGTGGCGGAGTATGAGACACGGCCGGGCGCGATCATTCACAACGTTTATGTGCGCGGCCGCTATGCCTACATGAGCTACTATTGCGACGGCATCCGCATCCTCGATATGCTTGATCCCCGGCGGCCCGTGGCAGTTGCAGCGTATGATTTGAACGGCAACGGGCCGTGCAGCGGCTACAGCTCGACCTGGGGCATTTATCCTTTTTCGCGGTATATCTACGCGAGTGACATGAATCTCGGCCTGCACGTTTTCGAGTTTGATCAGCATCCCCCCGCCAATCTTGTGGGCCATGTGCGGGATGCCGCCACGGGGGCCGCGATCGCTGGAGCTTGTGTCTATCTGCCTGATGAGTATGCCACCACCCGCAGCACGGCGGCCGGCAACTATGAATTGCCCTGGTTCAAGGATGGCGAAGTGCGGGTGGCAGCGGAGGCGCGCGGGTATCGCGGCGACACCCTGCGGGTCAATGTGACCGCCAGCGGCACCACCCGGCTGGATTTCTTTTTGCAGAAAAGTGTCACAACCGTTGCCGACCGTCTGGTGAAAAGCGCGCGGCGGGATTTTGTGCTGCTGCCGGGCTATCCCAATCCATTTTCAGTGACCGCCATGGCCGCGAAGGGCGGCGCCATTCAGCTCACCTACCGGTTGCCGGAGTTGGCACCGGTGCGGCTGGCGGTGTGGAACGCGCTCGGCCAGCGAGTGATTACGCTCGTCGATCAGGTGCAGAATGCCGGGGAGTACAAAGTCCGTTGGAACGGTCGGGACGAAGCCGGCCGGCAACTGAGTGCGGGGGTTTACTATGTGAAGTTGCAGGCGGGGGCGCAGGTGCGGCAGCGGAGAGTGACGGTGGTGAAGTGAGCAAGCAGGTGAGCTGCTGCACAATCACGGGAGATTGACGATGACACGTATCGGCATTCTTGGGCGGATCATACAATCTGCGGCGTGGGGGCGTTTCCCAATGCCGTTTGGCGTTCGCTGGAGAGCCAGCCTAGTTTTGCCAGTCTTTGCCAGGCGTATCCCCTCGGTGAACCGCATCTTTCCTCTTGGTGAATCGCTGCGTATCTTTGCGCAAAATTCACCAGGAGGAGTCCCATGTGGTCTCGCAGACGGCGGGTGTGTCCCGCGGCGCGTCTTGCCCT